>NZ_JBNRIJ010000001.1:297727-343867 GCF_053557675.1 Pseudomonas sp. XP1
ATCGACCTCCAGGTCTGCCGCCCGGTCAACAGGGAGACCCTAGGCCGCGATGGTGAACCAATGGACGTCTTTGCTGACAATGAAATGTCGAGCCGCAGTGATGTGGTCGGGCAACTGATCGTGGCGTTTTCCCTGATTCTGCTGTTGGCCTTGTTACTGGGGCTGTTCTCCCTCTACCGCCTCGCCGGGGCGCTGGACACTCGACAAGTGGAGCAAAGCCGCTTCTATGCTGAGTCCGCCATGGCCCAGCTGCAGAAGAACGACAAGACATTCCTGCTGACCCATGCCAACTGGCAGGCCGCCTACGATCACTTGGGTGGGCAGGTCGATACACATTGGGCATACGACGAGGACAACGTCGGCGCCACGCTCTATACCTCCGATGGATACGAAGGCGTATATGTGCTCGATGACGACGGTACCCGGTACGCAATACTGGACGGTAAGCTCAGCCAGCAGGGTCTGGAGCAGCATACCGTCAGTGCCGGGAAGATCCTGCAGGAGGCTCGGCAAGCAGCGCAGCACGATCAAGCGACTTCAGGTTACCTGGTGTTTCGTGGCCAGCCGGCAGTGTACGTCGCTGCACTGATCCGCCCGCAGACCCAGCCAGCCCGCCCGCCGGGACCAACTGCGGTGTTGGTGTTCATTCGGGTCCTATCGCCACAGGTGCTCTTGCCGCTGGGCCAGTCCGCGGGGCTGTCCGGCCTGGCCGTGGGCGATTCGGCCGAGCAGCGCCAAGGGCGCGGCGCTCTGCCACTGGAAGGCAGCAGCCACGCGTTGACATGGGATATACCGCAGCCTGGCACCGAACTGATCCAGACAGTGATCGCGCCCTTGGCTATTGCAGTGCTACTTATCGCGCTGAGCCTGGCACTGTTTGCACGCTATGCGATCCGCGCCAGCACCAGGATCGATCGCAGCCACCGTGCGCTGATGACTTCCAGGGCTGCCCTGCAGTCGAGTGAAGAGCGCTTCAAGGCGGTGGCCGAAGCTGCCTCGGACTGGATCTGGGAAACGGATGTGCTCCTTCGCCTGACCTACCTTTCGGACCGGTTCACCGCGCTCACCGGGCACCCAGTCGAAGCGTGGCGACAGCGCCCGATTACCGAGTTGCTGTCGTGTGATACCAGCAACCTGCGAACCAGTCTGCACAGCCTGGCCGCAACAGGCTCTTCCGGCACGCTGCGCTGCCAATACCAGGACCATCTGGGTCAACAGCGTATCTGCAGGATTTCTTCGCGCGCGATCGTGGCCGAAGGCGTGTGTACCGGCTTTCGTGGCACGTGCACCGACATCACCGACGAAGTGGCCGCCCATGCCCAGATTCAGCACCTGTCCTTGCACGACGCCCTGACCGGCCTGCCGAATCGCAACAAGCTATTCCGTTTCCTCGAGCAATCGACGCCTGGCGCTGAGCTGCCCCAGGTGGCGCTGCTGATGCTCGACCTGGACAACTTCAAGCCAATCAACGACAGCCTTGGGCATCCGGCCGGCGACGCGGTGCTGCTCGAGGTAGCGAGCCGCCTCGGCCAAGTTACCCGTGACAGTGATCTGGTCGCCCGCCTGGGAGGCGATGAATTCATCGTCGTGCTGACCCGGCCAGGCGATCACCAGGACCTGGACCGATTTTGCATGCGCGTGATCGAGGCGATCAGGCGCCCCATACAAATCGAAGGGCATGTCGTGCAAGTGGGAGTAAGCCTGGGTGTCGTGCTGTCGGCCGAGTACCCCGGTGCGCCAAGCGATCTGATCCGGCACGCCGACGTGGCCCTTTACAGCGCCAAGCAGGCGGGCAAGAACACCTGGCGCTTCTTTTCGGCACAGATGAACGCCGCATTGATGGAGAAGCGTGTGCTGGAAAGCGAGCTGCGCGAGGGCATACCGCGTGGCGAGCTGGTGCTGCATTTTCAGCCGCGCTTCAAGGTCGATGGGGTCTCGATCGCATCGGCCGAGGCCCTGGTGCGCTGGCAACACCCGCGCCTGGGCCTGCTCCGCCCGGACCATTTCATCCCGCTTGCCGAAGAGTCCGACCTGATCGTGCTGCTTGGCAACTGGGTGCTGCAGGAAGCCTGTATCAAGGCGCGGGGCTGGCCGCAGGCAGTGATGGTCTCGGTCAACATGTCGCCGGCCCAGTTCAGCCGCAGCGATGTGGTCCGCGACGTCGGCGACGCATTGCGCGCCACCGGGTTGCCGGCCCACCGCCTTGAGCTGGAAATTACCGAGAACGTCATGCTCAACGATGTTGAAGGCGCACTGCACACCATGCTTGCGCTGAAGGAGCTGGGCGTGCGCCTGAACATGGACGACTTCGGGACCGGTTACTCCTCGCTGGGCTACCTGCGTACCTACCCGTTCGACAGTATCAAGATCGACAAGCGCTTCGTGCAGCACCTGGGCAAGAGCGGCAGCGACCGTAGCGTGGTCCAGGCCATCATCAACCTTGGCAATGCAATGGGCATGACGGTGACTGCCGAAGGTGTCGAGACCGCCGAGCAACTGGCCTTGCTCAGCGATGACCAATGCCATGAAGTACAAGGCTTTTTGCTCAGCAAACCGCTGGAAAACGAGGCGCTGATGGGGATGATGATAGACCAGGTATCGGTAGCGCAATGACGCTTCGCAGGGGAGGCAGGTTCATTCGGATGCAAACGAAGGCCGTTCCGCGAACCATGCCACCGCCAGCTCCTTGAACGCCTCAGCCGAAGGCGTCAGCGGATAGCGTTGATCATGCGCCAGCACGATGCTGTGCGTGGGCAATTTCTCCTCGGTCGGTCGGCATACCAGCGCTTGGCCATCATAGCTGCGATCACCAAATGGCCGTGTGTAGATCAGCGCCACGCCAAACCCGTTGGCGACCAGGCTACGCTGCATCTCGAAGGTGCGCACACGGTGTACAGCGGCGGGCGAAAGATCGTAGAAGCTGAACAGGTCCAGCACATGCTGCCAGCTGTGGACCTGATCGGTGACTACCAGGGTGTATTCGGACAGCGCTTTGAGGCTGACACGCGACTCCTTGGCCAACGGGTGATCGGCAGCCAGCAGTACCTGAGCGGTCAGCTGGCACAGCTGGGTGCATTGAGTGTTCGGCGGCAGGCCCAGATCGTAGGTGATTGCCAGCTCTATCGCGCCCTCACTCAGCCGCTTGCCCACATAATCGAAGCTGCCTTCGCGCATATCGACCGTTACCCTCGGGCAGGACTCCTGCATCCGGCGCACGATCTGTGGCAGGCAATAGGGCGCCAGGTCTTCAAAACACCCGACCACCAACTCTCCGACACACTCTCCGGCATTGGCATTGATCTCGGCAAAGGTCCGAGCCTCGCTCAGCACGCGGCGGGCCTGGACCATGACGGTACGCCCGAACGGGGTCAGCGATATGCCGAGGCCACGTTGGCGCACGAAAATCGATTGGCCCAGCACCTCTTCCAATTCGGTGATGGCCGCCGAAATGGAGGGCTGCGAAACATGAAGCTCCATGGCGGCAGTCGTCAGGTTCCCGTGCTTGGCCGCTGCGAGCGCGTAGCGCAGTTGTCGCAGAGTGAACTTCATAGGTTTTTCCGTTGTGATACATCAGGACATATTATTTTATCCTTTTTTGAGGTTGTGAAATATTTCCTCTGTGCAGTGGCCACCGATCACAGGTGCCACGCCGATGCCGATTGCAAGGCTGATCAGCCAGTTTGGCGACCCTCTTGGGGCCGGATGCCCTCAACTACTGCAATCCATGTTCTTGTTTGGGAGCGTCACAATGAAAATTACAAAGGCTCTGCTGACCACGACACTGTCTTTCGGGCTGCTGGCGGCCACTGGTGCCAGCCAGGCAGCCGGCTGGTGCGAGTCTGGCAAACCGGTGAAATTCGCCGGATTGAACTGGGAAAGCGGGATGCTGCTCACGGACGTGATGCAGTTCGTGCTGAAAAATGGATACGGCTGCGAAACCGACAGCCTGCCGGGTAACTCCATCTCCATGGAAAACGCCCTGAGCAGCAACGACATTCAGGTGTTTGCCGAAGAGTGGGTAGGGCGCAGCGAGGTCTGGAACAAGGCCGCTGCTGCCGGCAAGGTCGTTGGCGTTGGCGCGCCGGTCGTTGGCGCGGTCGAAGGCTGGTACGTGCCGCGTTACGTGATCGAAGGCGACCCCAAACGCAAACTCGAAGCCAAGGCACCAAACCTCAAGACCATCGCCGATCTTGGCCAATACGCCCAGGTCTTCAAGGACCCGGAGGAGCCGGACAAGGGGCGATTCTACAATTGCCCGGCCGGCTGGACATGCGAGCTGGACAACAGCGAGATGCTCAAGCACTACGGCCTGGAAAACAGCTACACCAACTTCCGCCCGGGCACCGGCCCGGCACTGGATGCTGCGGTGTTGTCGAGCTACAAGCGTGGCGAGCCGATTCTGTTCTACTACTGGTCACCGACGCCGCTGATGGGCCTGGTCGACCTGGTGAAGCTGGATGAGAAGCCAGGCGTGGATAAAACCCTGACCATCAAAGTGGGCTTGTCGAAGGCCTTCCACGAGCAGGCGCCGGAACTGGTGGCGGTGCTGGAAAAGGTCAATCTGCCGATCGACCTGCTGAACCAGAACCTGGCGCGCATGAGCAAGGACCGTATCGAGTCGCCGGAACTGGCCAGGTTGTTCCTCAAGGAGCACCCCGAGGTCTGGCACAGCTGGGTCAGCGAAGACGCAGCCAAAAAGGTGGACGCGGCACTCTGAGCGTGTGGGCTCGTCCGGCTCCTGCCGGACCCGGCACGCGACAGTCCGTTTCATGCACTTGTTCGAGAGAATTCCATGTTTCCCAAGAACTTCACGTTTTCCATTGCCGACTGGGTCAATGGCTGGGTCGATGCGCTTGTAACAAACTACGGTGACGTGTTCCGGCATATCTCCGACACCCTGCTGTGGGCCATCGTCAACCTCGAAGGCCTGCTGCGCGCAGTACCCTGGTGGCTGATGCTGGCCATCGTCGCCGGTATCGCCTGGCACGCCACCCGCAAAGTCGTGACCACTGCCGTGATCGTCGGCTTGCTCTTCCTGGTCGGCGCGGTCGGCCTCTGGGACAAGCTTATGCAGACCCTGGCGCTGATGCTGGTCGCAACGCTGATATCGGTCCTGGTCGGCATTCCGCTGGGGGGGCTGTCGGCACGCAACGATCGCTTGCGGGCGGTGTTGATGCCGCTGCTCGACATCATGCAGACCATGCCCAGCTTCGTGTACCTGATACCGGTGCTGATGCTGTTCGGCCTGGGCAAGGTGCCGGCGATCTTCGCCACCGTCATCTATGCCGCGCCGCCGCTGATTCGCCTGACCGACCTGGGCATTCGTCAGGTGGATGGCGAAGTCATGGAAGCGATCAACGCTTTCGGTGCCAATCGCATGCAACAGCTGTTCGGCGTGCAGCTGCCACTGGCGTTGCCGAGCATCATGGCCGGTATCAACCAGACCACCATGATGGCCCTGTCGATGGTGGTCATTGCCTCGATGATCGGTGCCCGTGGCCTGGGTGAAGACGTCCTGGTCGGCATCCAGACCCTGAATGTGGGCCGCGGCCTCGAAGCGGGCCTGGCCATCGTGATTCTGGCGGTCGTGATCGACCGCATTACCCAGGCCTATGGCCGACCACGGCATGGGGTGGGCAAATGAGCGTCAAACAGACAATGAACAAGATCGAAGTCAAGAATGTCTTCAAGATATTCGGTGCACGCGCCGAAGATGCCCTGAAACTGATCCGCCAGCAAAAAGCCAAGGATCAGGTCCTGGCCGAAACCGGCTGCGTGGTCGGGGTCAACGATCTCTCGTTGTCCATCGGCAGCGGCGAGATCTTCGTGATCATGGGGCTGTCGGGCTCGGGCAAGTCGACCCTGGTGCGCCACTTCAACCGCCTGATCGACCCGACCAGCGGCGAGATCCTGGTCGATGGCGAAGACATTTTGCAGTACGACATGCAAGCCCTGCGCGAATTCCGCCGGCACAAGATCAGCATGGTGTTCCAGAGCTTCGGCCTGTTGCCGCACCGCACCGTGCTGGACAACGTCGCCTACGGCCTGAAAGTCCGTGGCGAGAGCAAGGCCAGGTGCACAGAGCGTGCCCTGCACTGGGTCAACACCGTGGGCCTGAGGGGTTACGAAAAGTCGTACCCGCACCAATTGTCGGGCGGTATGCGTCAGCGCGTCGGCCTGGCCCGCGCCCTGGCTGCCGACACCGACATCATCCTGATGGACGAGGCCTTCAGTGCGCTCGACCCGCTGATTCGCGCCGAAATGCAGGACCAGTTGCTGGAGCTGCAAAAGACCCTGCACAAGACCATCGTCTTCATCACTCATGACCTGGACGAGGCGGTGCGTATCGGCAACCGGATCGCCATTCTCAAGGACGGGCGCCTGGTCCAGGTCGGCACGCCGAAAGAAATCCTCTATCAGCCTGCGGACGAATACGTCGATCGTTTCGTGCAACGTCGCGTAGCTTCGCTTTAAGGAACCGCGTGTATGTCGTTTGCCGAAAGAATCATCATCGCCGACGCGCCTGTGCGTTGGCAGGACGTGGTGGCTGTGGCCCGGCATGGCGCGAAGCTTGAGCTGGCCCCATCGGCCTGGGCGCGGATCGAGAACGCCCAGGCGATTGTCCAGCGCATCGTTTCCAGCGGTGACCGCGCCTATGGCGTGAACACCGGGCTTGGCGCCTTGTGCAATGTCTCGTTGCAGGATGAACAACTCAGCCAGCTGTCGCACAACACCTTGCTCAGCCATGCCTGTGGCGTGGGTACGGCGCTGTCGGACGAACAGACCCGGGCGATCATGTGCGCCGCGATCATCAATTTCTGCCAGGGCCGTTCCGGCCTGCAGCGCAAGGTGGTCGAGGCACTGCTGACCTTGCTCAACCAGCACATCACCCCGCAGGTGCCGAAGCAGGGGTCGGTGGGGTACCTGACCCACATGGCACATATCAGCATCAGCTTGCTGGGCGTCGGCCAGGTCAGCTATCGCGGCCAGATCATGCCGGCGCAGCAGGCTTTGGCCGAGGTCGGCCTGGCGCCGGTCAAACTGGGTGCCAAGGATGGTCTGTGCCTGGTCAACGGTACCCCTTGCATGACCGGCCTGAGCTGCTTGTCTCTGGACGACGCCACTCGGTTGAGCCAATGGGCGGACGTTATCAGCGCCATGAGCTTCGAGGCCCTGCGCGGCCAGCTCGATGCCTTCGACCCTGAAATCATCGCTATGAAACCGCACCCCGGCATGCAGCGCGTGGGCAGCAACCTGCGTCGCCTGCTCGATGGCAGCGAAATCATTGCCAGCAGCCAAGGCATTCGCACCCAGGACGCCTTGAGCATTCGCTCCATTCCGCAGGTTCATGGCGCCGCTCGCGATCAGTTGGAGCACGCTGCGCGGCAGATCGAAACCGAACTCAACTCCACCACCGACAACCCGATGCTGCTGGGTACGCCCGAGTCGTATCGGGTGGTTTCCCAGGCGAATCCGCACGGCCAGTCGGTGGCCATGGCGGCCGACTTGCTGGCCATCGCGGTGGCCGAGATCGGGGCGATTGCCGAGCGTCGTCTCGATCGCTTGATCAACCCGTTGGTCAGCGGCTTGCCGGCCTTCCTGGTCAGCCAGCCGGGGGTGAATTCGGGCATGATGATCGTCCAGTACGTGGCCGCTTCACTGTGTGCGGAAAACCGTCAGCTGGCACAACCGGCAGTCGTCGATAATTACGTCACCTCCGGCCTGCAGGAGGACCATCTGAGCATGGGCACCAATGCCGGGTTGAAGCTGCACCGCGCCCTGGAGAACTGCACGCAGATCCTTGCCATCGAATACCTGTTGGCGGCCCAGGCCTTCGAGTTTCTCAAGGAGCAGCGCTTTGGCGCGGGTACCAGCGTTGCCTGGCGGTTGTTGCGCGAACGCGTCCCGGCGTATGCCCAGGACCGTTGGCTGGCCCCGGATATCGCCAGCAGCGCATCGATCCTGAAGGATCCAGGCGTGCTTGGCGCTGCGTTCCCCGACCTGCTATGACCGATGCTTGCGCGCGCTGTGCAGGCGTTTTGGCTGCCGGGTGCCGTACGGGATGTGTCCGTACGGCATGTTTTCCCAGCGACTTCTCTAGAGGATCGGTTTGCCGCCAGTGACTCCGTAACGTGAGCCACTGATGTAACTGCCCTCCTGGCAGTGCTGCTTTTGCGCCAGGTCCCCTGGCAACAGCAGGCATTGGTCGGGTTCGGTATCGGTAGTCAGAACAAACATTCAACGAGCGCGTTACCACCTGCCTTTCCGATGGAATTATTCCCACCTTGTACTGCTCAATAGCGAATGAACCATCGATGTCGGGAGGTTCTTGGGTACTGCCGAAGGGATTTCACCCTGCATTCAACCCACTTGTTCGGAGGTACTGACATGCAGCCGGAAACCGAAGGCTCCGAGGAGAAGGGGCCAAGTGACGTACCCTTTGTCAACGACCCGGAAAAGCCCACCTCGCCACCCTTGAATGACGCTGATGCCACGGATGCTGCCGAGGTGGAGCAAGAAATAGAGGACGATGACGAATCCATTCAGCCATGAGGAGTACACGATGGACAATTATCACCTCAGCCCGACATCGGATGGCTGGGAATTGAAGAAAGTGGGTGCTGAACGGCCCTTCAGACGAGCGGCGACGAAGCAGGAGTTGGTCAGTGCCCTTGCGGATTTCTTCGATGGCAAGACGGCGTCGGTAAAGATCCACAAGGCGGATGGCACCCTCGAAGAGGAACGCACCTACCCACGTTCTGCCGACCCGCGCCATAGCAAAGGCTGAAAGCCCAAAAATAGTCGAAAACTCTTTCAAGGCTGGTACGCAGATGACCTTCACCGTCTGGTTCGCAATGCTGGGCGCGGTCTTGCTGCTGCTCGCGCTCTCATCCTCCTACCTGCGATGGATCCCTGTGACTTCGTCCGTGGTGTGCCTTGCCCTGGGTATCGGCCTGGGCACATCGGGGTTGGGGTTTCTACAGCTGGACGTGAGCAGGTCGAGCGGCTGGATGGAGCATCTCACCGAAGTCGCCGTATTGTTTTCGCTGTTCTTCAGTGGCTTGAAGTTGCGCCTGCCCCTGCATGACCGCAGGTGGTGGGGCGCCTTCTACCTGGCTGGGCCGGTGATGTTGATCTGCATCGGCGGAGTAACGCTGGTATTGCATTACGGCCTGGACCTGGGGTGGGGTATGTCAGTGCTGATCGGGGCGATACTCGCACCCACCGACCCCGTGCTTGCCACCCTGGTGCAGGTGGTTGATGCCCAGGATGATGATCCGGTGCGTTTCAGCTTGTCTGGCGAGGCAGGGCTCAACGATGGCGTGGCGTTCCCCTTCGTCATCCTCGGGTTGTTCCTTCAGCAGGATACCGGCCAGGCATGGTTCAGTGACTGGTTGTTCAAGGACATGCTGTGGGCAGTGACCGCAGGCCTGTTGCTTGGTTACTGGATGGGGCGCGGCCTGGGCAAGCTCACGCTCTTTTTGCGCCTGCGCAACGACGACAGTACCGTGTCGCCCAATGACTACCTGGCCCTTGCCCTGATTGCGCTGGCTTACGTGAGCGCCGAGTCGGTTCAGGCCTATGGGTTTTTAGCGGTGTTCGCTGCTGGCCTCGGTTTACGCCAGGCAGAGGTTCAGACCTCCAATGGCCCCGAAGAGCCCGCTGCTGAACATCTGGTACAGCCCGTGGTAGGTCACCAGCACGTGGCGCCGGAGATGGCCGTCAAAGGTGATGTGCAAGGCCTCGACGACTCGCAGGTGGCAGCAGGCATCATGTTGGAGGATATGCTGGCTTTCGGCAGCTTGATCGAACGGGCAATGGAGGTGTTTCTGGTGACCATGCTCGGGGTAGTACTCATCGAGCATTGGGACTGGCGGGCCTTGATCGTAGCCGCAGCGCTTTTCCTGCTGATTCGTCCCTTGAGCATCCTCCTGTTCCCGGCTCGAGGAATGCTGGATATCCGGCAGCGTGGGCTATTGGGATGGTTTGGCATTCGAGGCATCGGCAGCTTCTACTATCTGTTCTATGCCCTCAATCATGGGCTGCTTGGCACGCCGGCCGCGCAGAGCATGAACCTGGTTCTATCGGTGGTGGCGTTGAGCATTCTGCTGCACGGTTTGAGCGTTCAACCGCTGCTTGCCAGGTACGAAGCGTGGAAGGGGCGCCTCACTGCGTCGTTGTAGCTTGAAGCCGACGCACGGCGTTTGCTGGGCACTGCGTTCAAATCCAGAAAAAAGGCCAGGGTGCAAAGCCCCCTGGCCGAACTCACGTCAAGTTAGCGATTTTCGCTACCACGACCGCCACCGTGACTGTTCTGTCCGCCTTTGCGTCCAGCCTCGGAGGCGCGCTCACGGTCGTTGGCGAAATTGCCCCCAGAGCTCTGGCCGCCTTTGCGACCTGCCTCTGACGCCTTCTCACGGTCATTGGCAAAGTTGCCTGGGTTGTTCTGTGCGGTACCACCTTGGTGGCCACGATTGGATTGGTTGTCAGCCATGATCTTTCACCTCATGTCGTCACACAGGAAAGTCTGTGTTCAACTCGGACGTCAGGCAGGGGGGCGTTTGCTCCACTGCTTTCTGCTCGGCCCGACGGGTTGCGCGAAAGATACCGTGCGGGCGACTGTGGCGCCGCAGAGCTTTGTTCGCCAACCTTTGGGGGATGACTTGCGTCGAGTTTGTCGGCCCAATCGTTCAGCTCCTGCGTCGTGAATGGGTGATTGCAAAACCTACGATCATTCCAAGCGCCGCTGCGCCGACCAATAGAGGTGTCTTGTCCTTTGGCTTCCTCCAGCCTCCGTCGACGCTCCTCATGCCACTCGGCGGCTCAAAGAGGTTGCCTGATGATGTTTCGGCTCTGGGGCTACGGCTTATCCCCCGACGCGTCAGCCACCCCGATAACAGAGGCAGACCTGGTACCAGGTAACTGGCCAGATGCGCCAGGCGGGCCGTGGCACCAACCGTGGTGTGAGCGCGTGGTGAGATTGCGCAGGCCACCATGGCCTTCGCCACAAGTTCGGGATCATATACAGGGCCTGGAGGCGTCAGCGCATGGCCTGTGTAGTTGCCGCCATCTCGGAAGCCCGGTGTGTCCATGACTGCCGGATAGATATCGCACACGTGGATGTCGGCAAACGCCGTCAATTCCCCTCGCAGCGCCTCAGTCAGCCCACGCAAGCCGAACTTGCTCGCAGAGTACGCTGCTGCATAGGGTTGGGCCACCCAACTGCCCAGTGACAGCGTGTTGATCAGGATACCGCTGCCTTGGGCCTTGAACAGGGGAAGGGCTACAAAAGCGCCGCGCAAGTACCCCATCAGGTCAGTCTGGATGACCTGCTCATGGGCCTCCAGTGGTGTTTCCTCGAAATTGCCGACTGCGCCGACGCCTGCGTTGTTGATCCAGATATCGATCCGTCCGCGGCCAAATTCTGCTGCCTGCGCGGCCAGCGCTTGCACCTGGTCGTTGCGCGTGACATCGGTCGTGATCGCTATGGCATCCGTCCCGCAGTCGGTGCATTCATCCAATACGTCGAATAACGCCTCTTCGTCGCGCGCGGCAAGCACCAGGCGAGCACCCTTGCAGGCAAATGCGTGCGCGGCGGCACGGCCGATACCGCTGGAAGCGCCAGTGATCACCACGACTTTGCCGCGCAGCGGCCCCTTGGTTGGGTAGCCCTCGCGGGGCGAGTTCTGTTCCGTGCCGGACGTATCCTGGTCATCAAGTGGCGCGATCGTTTCGCTGGCTTCGATCCGAGAGATTTCAAGAACGGTGCCGTCGACCAGGGTCAACGTCAGCCCTTCAACCGTGCCAGCCTCTCTGTTCGGAAACACGGGTTCTCCTTCGGCATCCACGCTGTCGTAGATGAAACGCGTGCCTTCGATCCACCCAACGGCGGTCAAGAGTTCAGGGCCGAGGTAATACTTCCCGTCCTGGAAGAAACCTGGGAACTGATGTGCCCGCTCGATGTTTTCCACGCGATAGCGTTCACCTGATTTCATACCTGTCGCTTGATCGATCATATTGCGAACCTCTGTAGGTGGATCTCGAAAAGGTCAGCCTTTGCTGTGCTCGTCAGAAGCAGGCCCGTTGCGCTTGTCGCCTAGTGGGCCTGCAACGCCCCGGATACCAAAGCGCTCGTTCGCACCTGCGGCAGCAGGCGCATCTTTGCGTGTTGGATATGCAGGGGAAGCCAGGGCGGACGGCAAAGTTCAGACCAACAAGTCCGGTGGTACCAAATGCTGCTTTGCTGCATCCGTGTGTCACGGGATGATGTCCTGAACCGCCGCGGCCGGGGCTGATGCCTTGACGGTGCGCGGCTGGCGAACATGCCGTCGTCAATGCCGCAGTGGGCGTCTGAATGCCAGAGGCGGGGAGAGATGTCTTTCTCGAAGGGCTATGAACGAGTGGTTATGCCTGTGGACGGCGCGGCGGCAACGAGACGGCTCTCTACATAAAGATGTGCCTCGTATCAGGCGGCCATCCTAGCCGTTCACATCAACAATCAACCGGCCACGGATCTTCCCTTCCATCAGTTCAGAGGCGGCTGCAATTGCGCTCTGAAGGCAAATTTCTTTGGTCATCAACGATAGTGCGTCGATGTTCAGTTGTTTGGACAGCCTTTCCCACGCTTCGACTCGTCGCTCGAATGGTTGAGTGACGCTATTGATGCCGAGCAGGCTTACCCCTCGAAGAATGAAAGGGGCAACCGTTGCCGGAAAATCCATGCCTTGAGCCAGCCCGCACGCAGCCACGAGGCCTTCGGTCATTGTGCTCGCGCACGCATTGGCCAGCGTATGGCTGCCGACCGAGTCGATAACAGCCGCCCATTTTTCTTTTGCCAATGGACGCCCCGGGGCTGAAAGCTCGGCCCGATCGATGATGGCCGTTGCCCCGAGGCTTTTCAGGTAGGCGGCTTCGCTAGCTTTTCCGGTTGCGGCAGTGACGGTATAGCCGGCTCCGGCCAGAAGGCTGATGGCTAGGCTACCGACGCCGCCTGTGGCGCCTGTGACCAACACAGGCCCATCGGAGGGTTTCAATCCATGGCGCTCCAAAGCCATCAGGCATAGCATGGCGGTGTAACCAGCGGTGCCGATGGCCATGGTCTGGCGTTCGTTCAGGCGCTCAGGATGAGGGATCAGCCAATCGCCGTTCAATCTCGCCTTTTGTGCAAGCCCACCCCAATGGCTTTCACCCACCCCCCAACCATTGAGCAGTACGCGGTCGCCTGGCTGGTATCGTGGATCGTCACTGGCTTCGACGGTTCCCGCGAGGTCGATGCCCGGCACCATCGGAAATTGACGAACAACCGGCCCTTTGCCGGTGATAGCCAGCGCATCCTTGTAGTTCAAGGTGCTGTAGGCCACCTTAACCGTCACGTTCCCGGTGGGCAGTTGGTCATTCATCAGCTCGGTGAGTCGGGCCGAGTACTTCTCTTCCAGCTTCTCGATCAGAATGGCCTTGAACATTGCTTGTCCTCATTTAGACCGGTTGTCTTTAAATTGTCCTACAGGAATCACCGGGTGATTCCCGTCAGAAAGCCTTGGAAAAAAATGTCCAGAGGGCGGACCTGCTGCGTCAGCCGTGCACGAAGAACGGCACCCTCCCAGCCAACCCAGAAGTAGGCCGCGAGGGCTTTGCAGTCATGCTCGCGAGACACTTCACCCAGCTCGACCGCTTCCTCCAGGCAGGCAGACAAGCGCTGCTCCCAGTCCTGCAGGGTCAGTTCCAACTGTTCACGGAAGCTGTCGGGGAGAACCAATACTTCCTGGCCAAGGTTGCCCACCAGGCAGCCTCTTCGGAACTGATACTTGGCCATCCCGACCTTCGCCTCTTCAACGAAGTTGGAAAGCCTCAGCAGTGGCGACACGCTCAGGTCGCTGAAGCAACGATCGAGCTTTCGAGCGAAGTAGTCGGCATAGCGCTGCAGTACCGCTTGGCCGAATGCCTCTTTGCTGTCGAAGTAGTGATAGAACGAGCCTTTGGGCACCTGCACGCGTTTGAGCACAGTGTCGATACCGGTGGCAGCAAAGCCCTGCTCTGTGAGGATTTCCATGCCACAACGCAGCAAAAGCTCAAGCGTCTCGCCATGCTCACGTGCAACTTTGGGTGGTCGACCTCTTCGAGGGACAGGTTTGGCGCTATTCATGCGTTGTAATTTAGACTGTTCGTCTCTAATGTCAACCATCGACCGACATGATTCCCGATTAACCTTAGCGTTGGATGCGTCATGAAAATGCGTTTACCTCCCCTGAACTGGCTTCGAGCTTTTGAGGCTTCTGCTCGGCTTCTGAATTTCACCCATGCCGCCGAAGAACTCAATCTCACTCAGGCAGCGATCAGCCAGCAGGTCAAGGCTTTGGAATCGCAGTTAGGCCAGGCGCTTTTCAAGCGTCTCCCGCGCGGGCTTGAGCTTACGGAGGCGGGAAAATCCTACTTTCCAGTAGTGAGAGAGTCGGTTGAGCGCCTCGCTGCATCGACGGATGAGATCTTTGGGCAGGGGCATCGAAGCGCGCTCAGCATTCGCAGCAGTCTGGTGTTCTTCACTCATTGGATCGCCCCGCGGATACCCCGATTCAAAGCGTTGCAGCCGGATGTGAGCATCCGAGTCGCGAGTAACATCTGGGTAGATGAAACAGAATTCGATGCCGATCTCGAAATCAGGTATGGACAAGGGCGCTGGCCTGGCATGAAGGCCGAACGCCTGACGTGGGACACGCTGGTGCCGGTGTGTTCACCGGCATTGATCACTGCGCAACGTCCGTTGGAGCGTCCACAGGACCTTGCAAAGCACCCGTTGCTGCACGTGCTGGGCTATGAAGAAGGCTGGGGCTATTGGCTCAAGAGGAGCAACGCAGAGAGCGTCGACTCTTCTCAGGGGATGCAGTTCGACACCCTTATTTCGGCATTGGCGATGGCTGAACTGGGCCAGGGCGTTGCGTTGGCGCGGTCTTCATTGGTCAGGCATCTTCTGGACGATGGCCGGCTCGTCGCCCCCCTTGGGCGCCATGTACCGACCAAGGAGGCGTTCTACCTGGTTTATTCAGCACACAGCATGGTCAATCCCGATGCGGCGGCGTTTGCCCAGTGGCTGTGCGAAGAGGCGCAGGCTTTCAAGGTCGCGCCCGGCACGGACGAGGACGAGCACCCTTAGCGATAAGCAAAGCACCCGAGCAATAAAAAAAATGGCCTCTTAGGGCCATTTTTTATTGCTTTCGCGATGCCTTCGAATTTCTGAAAGTAGCAATCACATCGCAAGCCCTTGGATGGTGCAGTCGTCCAGGTGACCGGTTAGTACGAGGTCTCAATAACAACAATAACCGCGCCGACGAATCTCGTTGGTACGGGGCTACCTAGGGTTATCGTCATGGAACACTCCAACCAATTGCCTTTGCAAGGCGTCAATGTCATCGATTTCGGACAATACATCGCGGGCCCCGCAGTAGCGATGATTCTCGCTGATCTGGGAGCGACTGTCGTTCACATCGACCCGCAGGGAGGGCCTCTTTGGGATAGCCCGGCAAATGCCACGCTCAATCGCAACAAGCTGTGCATGCGCCTGGATCTGAAAACGCCAGAGGGGCTGCATCAGGCTCGCGAACTCATCTCCCGTGCCGATATCGTGATCGAAAATTTCCGGCCTGGTGTCATGCCCAGGTTGGGCCTCGATTTCGCAGAGCTGCGGCGTGCTCGTCCTGAGTTGATCACGTTGTCGATTCCAGGGTTTGCCAGTGATGACGAACTGCGTGCGCAATGGCGTGCTACCGAGGCGGTGATCGCTTCGGCCTCCGGTGTGTTCACCGACATGGGTCAGAACCGCGTACTGATGGGTATCAACCCTAGTTTCTCGCCGCTTCCCCTGGCGTCTGCGTACGGCACCATGCTTGCTGTATCTTCTGTAGTGCTTGCTCTGCAGGCGCGTGAAAAGAATGGCATTGGCGATCAGATCGAAGTTCCCTTGGCATCAGCGGTGATGGAAGGTCTGTCGTACAACTCGATCAAGATCGATGGTTACCCGCTGCGCTACAAGACCCTGCGAGAGAAGGAGAGTGAGCGTCGTCGCGCCGAGAAGCTGCCGATGAACTTGAGCTATCAGGATCTGCAGGAGTTCCTCGACCCGTTCTACCGTACCTATGAATGTGCGGATGGTCGTAAATTCTACGCCGTTTGCCCATCGCATCGTGAGCATGCCAAGCGCTGTCTGCAGGCTATGGGCATCTACGAGGAAATGGTTGCCGCCGGTTTGCCCAAGGTTGATGACCCCTACCTGCCCATTGACCAGTGGCAAGGTAATGCATCGTTGGGTGTCTACCCGTTGCCTGCTGATTGGGCCGCACGCATTTCCGCGCGGATGAAAGAAGTATTCCTGACCAAGACAGCGGCGGAGTGGGAAGTCATCTTCGGTGAGGGGCGTTTCCCTGGGGCTCCGCACAGGTCGACCCAGGAGTGGCTCCATGACGAGCATTCGAATACTGCCGGGCTGATCGTTGAGGTCAATGATCGCGAGTTTGGCGTCATGAAACAGCCTGGCCCAATTGCCTGGTTGGAGGGGTGCTCAGAGCCAACGCTGAAACCAATTTCGCGTCGCGAGGTGAGCTATGAGCAAGCGTTGGCAACACTTTCCGAGCGTGCGGCTCCTGCCTTGCCGCCTGCCAAGCTCGACAAACCTGCCGGCTGGCTTGAAGGCGTCAAGATTCTAGACCTGACCAACGTCATCGCGGGGCCCCACTCGACGTCGTTCCTGGGCCGCTTCGGGGCAGATGTCATCAAGCTCGACCCCGTCGTTCCTAACTATGATCCCTGGAATACCGTGGTCTTCGGTATGTCTTCGGCACGGGGCAAGGAAAGTGTACTGGTTGACTTGAACTCTTCCGAATGGCGAGAGGTGTTCAATCGTCTTGTGCGGGAGGTCGATGTCATCGTCATGAACGCGCCCGATCGCCAACTGGCACCGCTGGGCCTGGATGAGGCCAGCCTTCAGGCGGTGAATCCTGGGGTGATCTTCTGCCAGCTCGATTGTTTCGGTGGGCCCCGCCGTGGCCCTCGCACCGATTATCTGGGGTATGACGATCTCATCCAGGCCACGACCGGGATCATGCTGCGTTTTGGTGGTGGCATGGAAACCCCGGAAGAACATGCCCACGTCGGTACCATCGACGTAATGTGTGGATTTGCTGCCGCGCTGGGCGTCGCAACGGCGCTTTATCGCAAACACCACTCCGGCGAAGTCTACCGGGCGCGCACCTCTCTGGCTTCACTGGGGAATCTGGTGCAGATCCCGTTCTGCTATGACTACGCAGGTCGAGCGCCATTCAATGAACCGTCCGGGCGCGACGTGGTTGGCTACAGCGATCTTTCTCGCTTCTACAAGACGGCGGATGGCTGGATCTACCTGGATGCGTCCGAGCCAGAACTGCACAAATTCGCCGACATCACAGAGTTCAGCGGCTTGGCGTCCGCCAGTGATCGCGCTGCCTGTCTGCAAGCGGTCATTGCCCGCATGAGCAGCTCTTTCCTTCAGGAGCGTCTGCAGGCGGCCAACATCGCTGCCGCGGTGCCGGACAACATCGATCACCTGCGCAGCCAGTACAGCCGTGCCGCTGATGGCCTGCCAGGTACCGAGAATGGCAGCTACTCCTTCAGCGTCTACAGCGACCATCCGAGCGGACACCGTGTCACGCAGCTGGACCCCTACGCCATTCGTCCGCGGGTAGCGTGTATTCGAGCGCTACCTCCCGCTGAGAAGTTTGGCACTTCGACCCGCAAGGTGCTGGGCCGCTACGGCTATACCGAGGCCCAGATTCAGTCACTCTTGGACGCCGGCGCAATTGGCGAATCCTGGAGTGAGGAATATCTGCCGAGCTGACTGCCGCCAGGCACGCATCTTTTGTGGCATTGACTTCCGCATCCAGTCCTTTGCGTTGTTGGCCATGAGGCTTTCAAGGCTTTTGATAAGCCAGGTGCGAGAGTTGGTTTGGTTTTGGCAGGGGTGGCCCCACCCAATCGCCACCCCTTCATGGCGTTCACTTCCAATACAAAACATGTCAGTACGGGAAGGTTTCCTGGTCTCAGCTACTTCCGCTTGAAAGCTTCCCGGCGAGACTCGCGCTCAGCGAGGAAACGATTGCTGATCATCGCTTCCAAGTCCTTGCGCTCTACAGGGGCGCCGCAGTGAGGACAAACGCTGGCCACGCCAACATCATGGCCGCAGGCGCGGTGCACGTAATGCACGGCCACCCCCTCATCCGGGTGCTTGCACCACTTCTCGCCCCATGCGCGTAGCGCGTAGATCACGGGATAGAAGTCCCAGCCCTTGTCGGTCAGATGGTATTCGTAGCGCAGCGGCTTTTCGCTGTAGGGCCGGCGTTTGACCAGTCCGTTCGCCTCCAGCGCTTTCAGGCGTGAAGTCAGCATCTGGGGCGTGGCGGTGGTCTGGATCTGCATTTCCTCGAAGCGTGTCGCCCCCATGTACAGCTCACGCAGGACCAGGATGGTCCATTTGTCGCCCACCGAATCCATCGAGCGTGCCACCGGGCACACCGTATTGCTTGTCTCGTCCTGCATCGGCATCACGCTGTTTTCTCCATGGAAACTATTGTTTTCATAGTAACGCAGCGAGGATGGCTATGTCGCATGGATTACTGCTCAAAGCCTCATTACTATTGACGCTATGAAAATCATAGTTAATATTGGGCCTGTGCCGCTTACGCTATCGCAACGGGGCAGTTGCCCGTTCAGCATAAGTCCCGGAACGCCTCTCCTTTCACCTGGAGCACCGTCATGACCCATCCTGTGTATGCCCCGGAGCGGACCGCTTTGTTGCTGGTCGACCCCTACAACGACTTCCTGTCCGATGGCGGCAAGCTGTATCCCATGCTCAGAAGCGTCGCGGACGAGGTTGAACTACTCGACAACCTGCGCATGACCGTTGCCGCCGCGCGAGGGCAAAGTATTCAGGTGTACTACGTGCCTCATCGGCGCTGGCAGCCCGGCGACTACGCCAACTGGGATCACCCCAATCCGACCCAACGCCTGATTCAGCAACGACATACTTTTGCCAAGGGGTCCTGGGGCGGCGAATGGCATCCCGACTTCGTACCGCAAGAGAGCGACATCATCATCCAGGAACACTGGGGACAAAGCGGGTTCGCCAATACCGACCTCGACTTCCAGCTCAAGCAGCGAGGCATCACACATGTGATCGTCGTCGGCCTGCTGGCGAACACCTGCATCGAATCGACCGCACGCTTCGCCATGGAACTGGGTTATCACGTCACGCTGGTACGCGATGCAACAGCCGCCTTCAGCAAGGAAATGATGCACGCGGCGCACGAACTGAACGGGCCGACGTTTGCGCACAGCATCGTCGAAACCCGCGAGCTCGTGCAGACTTTGCAACAGCAGTGAAGGGGCTGCGTCATGTCAGCCTCTTGCGCAGCGCCGATGGGAGTTTCCGGCCGCCTTGTCACGCTCATGGCCCTGTGCTGCGCGCTGGCGGTCTCGACCATCTACTACCACCAGCCGCTTTTGCCCCAGATGGCCGCATCGTTTGGCCTGGCACCGACACAGGCCGGCCTGATTGCCACGCTGACGCAGTTTGGTTATGCGCTAGGCCTGGTGTTCATCGTGCCGCTCGCCGATTGTCGACAGCCACGCCAACTCGCGCTGCTGGCCATCGCGGGAAATGCCTTGGCCCTGCTTCTTTGCGCCGTGGCACCGACCTTCTCAATGCTGTGCGTGAGCAGCCTTCTAGTCGGTGTGACGGCGATCACTGCACAGCTCATCATCCCTTGCCTGTCGGGGTTGGCCACTCCGGCTGAGCGGGGTCGTATCGTCGGCAGCCTGCTCAGCGGCCTCTCCGCAGGCCTTTTGCTGGCGCGCATGCTCGGTGGCTTCGCCGGCGCGCATACGGGGTGGAGAGCCGTCTTCGTGCTGGCCTCGCTCAGCGATGTCCTGCTGCTGGTCATCGTTGCCAAGCGCCTGCCCGCCAGCACAAGCCTTCAGACGATAAGCTACACCTGGCTCCTGGGTTCGCTGGGAAGCCTGATCAGGCAGGAAGGCGTGCTGCGTTACTGCGCGGCGAGCGGCCTGCTGATGTTCGCCGCATTCAGTGCGCTGTGGGCCTCGCTTGCCGCGCTGTTGGCACAACCCCCCTACGGACTCGATTCCGCCACAATCGGTCTGTTTGGCCTGGTCGCGCTGTTGGGCATCGTCGTGTCGCCGCATATTGGGGCGCTAACCGATCGTCTGGGCGCGCGCACCATGGTGCTCGCCGGCGCAATGGCCCTCGTCCTGGGGTTCGCATGCATTGCAGCAAGCGGGCAACATCTTGGCTGGCTGATCCTCGGTATGCTGCTGCTCGATATGGGCAATCGTGCCGGGCTGGTTGCCAACCAGGCACGGGTATTCACCCTCAGAGCCGAGGACCGGAGCCGGCTTAATACCGTATTCATGGGGTCGTATTTTCTGGGGGGAGCGATCGGCGCCGCATTGGGGAATTACGGCGTGCACCGGGCAGGCTGGATCGGCCTTGCCGCTGTTGGCATCCTGCTGTCTTTTGCGGCCATGGCGATCAATGCTCTTGCACCCCGTGAGTCGAGCTCGACGATGGACGAGGCTAGTCTATGAGCGATTCAGAAACGACGCGACAGCGCACCTTTGCTGGTTTGCTCCAGCGTGGGTCCTGGCCTGAACGATTCGATGAACTGGCCGATACCCATGGCGTTCCCTATGCGCAGCGCTACTTTATCGAAGGTGCGCCGCTGCGCGTTATTCAGTCCCTCGTTCCCACGCTGAAGATCGATGTGGTGGTGGTCGGCGTGGTGCAGCCCAGGCGCTGGGCCAAGCTGATCGGCGATACTACCGAACGGTTCGTCAATCATGCCTCGTGCAGCATTCTGAGAGTCAGGCTCACATCAGCAGATTGATTCAGGCGGTATCGCCGGCTCGGCCGTGGCGAATCACTTTGGCAACTTACGCCGCCATCCCCAGTTTGACTTGATAAAAGCCAAGCACAGGTCAGTTTTACGACGCCGCCCGCGGTCGAGGTGGTGGGCCCTGGAGTGGCGCCGCCTGATGCGTGGCTGGTGTTTCCAACTATGTCCTGGTTCAGACGCTCCAGCAGCTGCAGCGTGTCATTGGCGGGCCTGCCGATCTGCTCGGTGGTGCAGAGCCACATTGCCCTGACGACGGGCAGGGAATGGTCATTGCCTTCAACGCTGCGTTCATTGCTGTGGCGTTGCTGTTTGTCGTAGCGGTGCCGTTGCTGGTTTGCATAAGATGGTTTTGGCGCGCGGGCCTAGAGGCGCCAAGACAGCTCTGGCCAGCATCGAGCCAAGGCTGTCCGTTACCTTCAGGCGATAAGGTCCACTGCCAGCTGGAAGGCTACCCATAACGCCAAGCCAGTGGCGAATGCCAGCGCGATGTTTTCGAACCAGTTGTTGCGGTACGCCTTGCCCAGCAGCGATTTCTGGTTGGACATGATCAGCAGGCCCAGTGAGATCACGGGCAGGCCGATGATGTTCAGCGCGCTGACACCGATGGTGAGGGTCACGAAGTCCGGCATGCCCGGGATCGACCAGACCAGTGGGGTCACCAGGATGAACAACATGAACCATTTGTGCATTGGGTCGTTGTGGAATTCCTTTCCATAGCGTTCGCGCCGCCCGGGTTTCACATGCTGGAAAGCGTCGGTGATCAGCATGGGAAACGCAGTGGTCTTGCCGGAAATGCTGGCAAACAAGGTAGCGAACACGCCGACGAAGAAGATGTACCAGCCGATCGGGCCGAAGAACAGTTCCAGCGCCTTGCCCAGGTCGCCAAGCGTTTTTACCTCGATGCCGTTGGGCCGCAGGATTTCCGCGCCGACGATCCAGATCGCCAGGTTGATGACGATACCTACGAATACCGCGAACAGCAGGTCGTTGCGTTGGATGCGTTTGTGTTGCGGGCCGACCCAGCCTTTTTCACGCATGACATAAGGGTGCACGAAGTTGGCTACCGAACCTGCCACGGCACCGATCACCGATACCGCTACCAGCAATGCGCCGTGAACGCCTTCATCGGCTGGAATGCTGAAGCCGATGGTGCCTTTGACGATACCCGCCACGTCGGGGCCGGACATCACCGCCAGCGCCAGGAACGCCAGGGTCATGACCGCCAGCAGTAATTTCATGACCCCTTCGATCATGGTGTAGATGTTGCGCCCCACCAGCATCCACACGGCCAGCACCACGGCCATGGAGCACAGCAGTGGGTGGTCGATCCGCAGCAGCATCGCCAGCGCTTCCCCCGCACCCTTGATCATGTAGGCGTTCATCAGGTGCCCCATCAACAGGGCATAGGCCAACATGAACCAGGCGAACACCGGGTGCAGCTGCGCATAGCCCTGCAGAATGGTCATCCCTTGGTTATTGCACAGCTGGAAGCGGGCGATGATGTTTACGATCAGGTACCGGAGCAGGAGCGAAACGGCCAGCACCCACATCATGGCGTAACCGTAGTTCGCCCCGGCGACAGATGAAGTTATCAGATCTCCTGCCCCCAACCACGACAGAACCGCGATGACGCCGGGGCCAAGCAATCTGATCAGCTTTGACAGGCGATTTTGAGAGCGTACGGCAGTTTTTCCCTCGACAGAAGGTATGCTCGACATGGTGACTCCATTGTTTTTTTTGTGAGAGCGGAGCGTAGTCGAACATAGTAGATAGGATGTCGTACAACCTAAATTTCAACAAAGATATTTCTTGATGTTTCGAGGTAAGGTGCAATATCCAAAGAACGGTCGAGACGTCACTGACAGGCTTCATCAAGCAGTTGGGGAAGGCCGCATTTCTCGCGGCCTTTACCGGTTAGACCTGCGCTTGGCCACCGTCGACGAACAGTTCGGCCCCGTTGACGAAGCTGGCGTCGCTGGATGCCAGGAACAGAGCGGCTTTGGCAATCTCCTCAGGCTCGCCGACGCGCCCCAAGGGAATCTGCGATGCAAGGTAGTCCAGCAGGCCTTGTTGCTGAGCTGCGTCCGGGCCGGCGAGGTCTACCAGACCCGGGGTGCGAGTCGCGCCCGGGCTGATGGTGTTTACCCGGATGTTGCGATCTTTCAGGTCGAGGATCCAGTTACGGGCGAAGGCACGCACTGCAGCCTTGGAGGCCGCATACACGCTGAATGCAGGTGTGCCCGAGCTGGCAGCAGTGGAGCCGGTCAAAATTACCGAAGCGCCTTGAGCCAGAAGTGGCAACGCTTTCTGAACCGTGAACAGCGTACCTTTGACGTTACGATCAAAAGTGTCGTAGTAGTGTGCTTCAGAAATGTCTCCCAATGGCAACATCGAGCCCCCCCCCTGCGTTTGCGAACAACACGTCAATACGTCCGTGCTCTGCAGCCACCTGTTGGTAAAGGGCATCGAGTTCGTCCGGCTTGGAAGAATCCACTCGAACCCCTACCGCGCTGCCAATCTGTGCGACGGCGTTGTCCAGCTCCGCCTGGCGGCGCCCAGTGATGAATACTCGTGCGCCTTGTTGAGCGAAAAGCTTGGCGGTCGCCAGGCCAATGCCCGAGGTGCCGCCAGTCACGATTGCGATTTTGTTTTCAAGCTTGCCAGTCATGATCAACTCCAGTGTTTGTGATGTTGCGTTGGGAGAAGCGTATCGACGGGCTGTAAAAACCAAAATAGAATTGTTGGAAACTTATCGTTGCAGAAATGAAATGAGCAAACTTCCGGATTTTGAAGGGTTGGCAATGTTTGCCAAGGTAGCTGAGGAGGGCTCGTTCGCAGCTGCTGCCAGAGTCATGGGCGTTTCAGTGCCTACAGTATCCAGGGCGGTAGCACGGCTGGAGGAGCGACTGGGGGGGCGCCTGTTCAACCGCACGTCTCGGCAACTTTCATTGACCGAGTTCGGTCAGAGCATGGCTGGCAAGGCTGGGGAAATCTATCGACAGGCCGAAGAGGTGGAAGGCGAGGCGATGGAGCTCTCCGTTCGACCTCGTGGCCTGGTTCGCCTTGCGATCCCCATGTCGTTCGGCTTGAGATGGGTCGCGCCCTTGATGCCGCAACTCTTTCGGCAATATCCAGAACTCTCGGTAGACCTCCATTTGTCCGACGCTTCGGTCGACCTGATCGCCGATGGTTTTGACGCGGCCTTGAGGATCGCTGCGTTGCCCGACTCCTCATTGGTGGCGAGAAAACTGTGTGCCGTGACTCAGTTCCTTGTCGCCTCACCGGCCTACCTCAATCAGCACGGAAGGCCAAAGCATCCCCGAGAGCTGGCAAGTATGCCTTGCCTCAGCTACGCCTACCGTGCCCGGACGCAGGTCTGGAGATTCACGCATGCATCTGGAATAGAAGAGGATGTCGTGCCTACCGGGCCTTTGCGTGTCACTAATTCGGAGGCGATGCTTCCACTGTTGCTAGAAGGGATGGCCATCTCTGAACTGCCTGAGTTCATCGCGAGTGAGTATCTGATGGATGGGCGCCTGGAAAGAATCTTGCCGGAGTGGAGTATGACTCGGGGCGGTTTGTATTTCGTGACGCCGTCTGCGCGAACCCGGCCAGTGAAGATCAGAGCTGTTTCCGATTTCTTCTTTGAACACCTTTCCGCGCCGACCTGGCGTTGGGCGCCTGGGTATGAGTCATCAGGTGATATTCAGCGAGCAGGGCTTGAGTGAGGTGGATTCGTCGATAACTTCGTCGAGGTTTACGGCGTGGTTTGCGTTGGCGAGCATGGTTTGCGCCAAGTCTTCCGGCAGAGTGTTGAGGTTGCGGCCGCCTCGGATATCAGCCTCCAGCAAACCCAGGAACGCACCCATAGCAGAGTCTTCATGGATGGCTTCTACGCGGCTGACCACGATTTCACCCCCCGCACGTCGAATGCGATTTTGCCACCGGTATCAAGCCCCAGTAGCTGGGGAACGGATTTGGGCAGTGTGACCTGCCCCTTCGAGGTCAACGTGGCGATTTAGTGGATGGCAGGCATGAACGTTCTCACGGATATGCTGAGTGAGCAGTAAGGAATAATCCTTACATGATCAAACTTGTTCTTCTGCTGATCAGGCAGAAACGGGGAGGACGCTCAATAGCGCCGTAAGATGAGTTACACCACTTCCTGGGACACGATCGGCGCGAAGCCCCTAAAGACTCTCAGGGTCGCCGAAGAACATCTGTATCCGCGACCGCAACCACCGCTCCGCCGGGTCATTGTCCTGCGCCCCGCGCCAGGCCATGTGCAGCTCGAAACTGCGCACATCCAACGGCAGATCCTCCGCCCGCAACCCACCCGCCGCGGTCAGCGCATCCGCCGTGTAGTCCGGCACCGTGGCGACAATATCGGTGCCCGCCAGCAAGCTCCCCAGCCCGTTGAACTGCGGCACCGCCAACACCACGTGGCGCTTGCGGCCTATCTCGTCCAGCGCTTCATCAATGAACCCCGACAAGTCCCCGGCAAACGACACCAGCGCATGCGGCCGCGCGCAGAAGTCGTCCAGGGTGATGGCGCCGGGCACGCTGTCGGCGCGCAGCAGTTTCGGCATGCTGCGGCGCAGCACCTTGCGTTTGGCGTTGGCTGGCAGTTCGCTGGTGTAGCTGACCCCCACCGAGATCTCGCCCGAGGCCAGCAGCGTCGGCATCAGCAGGTAATTGACCCGGCGCACCACCAGCACGATACCCGGTGCTTCGGCGCGGATACGCTTGAGCAGCTGCGGCAGCAGGGCGAATTCAGCGTCGTCCGACAGGCCGATGCGGAACACCGCATTGCTTGTGGCCGGGTCGAATTCGGCGGCGCGGCTGACGGCGGTGGAAATCGAGTCCAGTGCAGGAGACAGCAGGGCGAAGATTTCGTGGGCCCGGGCCGAGGGCTCCATGCTGCGGCCGGTGCGCACGAACAGCGGGTCGTCGAACAGGTTGCGCAGGCGCGACAGGGCCGCACTGATGGCGGGCTGGCCGAGGAACAGTTTTTCCGCGGCACGGGTCACGCTGCGCTCGTGCATCAGCGTTTCGAACACGATCAGCAGGTTGAGGTCTACGCGACGCAGGTCGTTTCGATTCATCGGTGCGCTTCGCCTAAAGTGGGGCAAAGGTGAATCTTAAGGCCAAAGGCTGGTACCCTGCACGGGTTTAGGGGGACCAATCGCAGGGAATGTCAGGTGCCCAATCGATGACAGGCATGTCGACTATTAATGACCACTGATGGTCTAACCGGCAAAGCCCGGATAAAGTCCGTGGTAATTAGAGGTTCACAAAGGCGAGGTATGCGATGTCCCGCATGATCCGTTTCCACAAGTTCGGCGCTGCCGATGTGCTCCGTTGCGAGGAGCAGGCCGAACCGTCACCTGCTGCCGACGAGGTACAGATCCGCGTCGAGGCGGTTGGCGTCAGCTGGTATGACGTGCTCTGGCGCCAGAACCTGGCACCATCCCAGGCACGCCTGCCAGCAGGGATCGGCCACGAGATGGCCGGGGTGGTGACCGCGGTCGGCGAAGGGGTCGAGGATATTGCGGTGGGCGACCGGGTTGCCAGCTTCCCGGCCACCAGTGCCAACGACCACCCGGTGTACGGCGACGTCATTGTGCTGCCGCGTACGGCCATTACCCGTTATCCGGATGTGCTCACCCCGATCGAGGCCAGCGTGCACTACACGCCGCTGCTGATCGCCTATTTCGCCTACATCGACCTGGCCCGGGCAAAAGCCGGGCAGACCGCGCTGGTTACCGATGCCAGCCACTGCGCGGGCCCTGCCTTCGTGCAGCTGGGCAAGGCCCTGGGGCTGAAGGTGTTCGCCGCCACCAAGGAGGCGGAGCAGCGTGAGTACCTGCTGGGCCTGGGCGCCGACAAGGTGATTGTCACCGAAGAGCAGGACCTGCTGCTGCAGGTCGGCAAGTATACCGATGGCCGTGGCGTGGACATGGTCCTCGATGGCATGGGCGGGCCGCAGATGTCGCTGTTGGGCGATGTACTGGCACCGCGTGGCAGCCTGGTGCTGTATGGCCTGCAAGGTGGCAACCAGACGCCGTTCCCGGCTTGCGCGGCGTTCCAGAAGAACATCCAGTTCTATGTGCACTGCATCGGCAACTTCACCGGCAAGCCGGAGCTTGGCATCAGCCAGGATCAGGTGGCGCTGCAGCGCGCTCTGCGCGATATCAACCAGTTCACTGCCGACCAGTTGCTGACACCGCAGATCATCAAGGTGTACCCGTTCGAGCAGGTGGTCGAGGCGCATCGCTACATGGACCAATGCCCGTGCGGCGGGCGTGTGGTGCTGGACATGGCGCAACACTGACAACGGTCTGGATTATCAGGAAGCCCGGGCAGAGTCCCGGGTTTTTTGTGCCCAATACAAACTGGTATGACGTTAAAAAAAGAAAGTTCCTACAACGAAATACGTCACGTCTTATATTTAAAACCATTGCTCGGTGGCCCGTGGAAATATTCCGCCAAGCTTTTGGGCTTGAACTGTTCTTGCCTGGCAGTCAATGTGTTTTCTCACTTCCGCTGAATGGTTTTTTTACCCTGATCTGTATCTTCTATTCGCTTTGCATCCCTCGATAATGGCTCAATGATAGTTTGCGCAAGGAGCGTGGAATGAGCATGGCTATGCCCAAGCCAGGGCGGTGTTTGGCAGCGGCAGGGCGTCGCGACGATGCGTTTTTCTCGATGTCATGGCGACAGTGATGGTTACGTCATTAATTCCAATTAGTTGTAGGAAATTTCTTCTGGAAAAGTTCAGGGCATGTTGATGTTCAGATCCTCTGATCAACGTGCGCTGGCTGCATGAAGTTGATGAGGTGATCTCGTGACTGCTATTCACGACCAGGCAATGCACTATATCTACCAACAAGTACTCGAGCGCTTGCTCAGTCATATGTCACAAGCGCAGCGTGCTTCCTTGCAATTGCTGATACAACGGCTGCTGGTTGCTGCGGGCGGGCCCGAATACATCGGCACCTACCGCTTGCTGGTGCTGCAAGGCAACGATCGCTGCAGCACCCGGCTGCTGGCCATGCTGCGTGCCGCACAACTGAGTATCGCCCTGCGGGCGCCGTTAACTTTCCAGCTGCGGGTCCTGGTGGTGAGCCTGCCTGTGGCTGACAGTGCCACGCTAGAATGCCATGAGCGCAGCTTCAATGCGCTGTTCCTGCAGGATGACCCGCGGGTACAACTGCAGATGATCAAGGGGCGTGAAGTGGTGCCGTTCAGCCGGCATGCCCCTGCCGCGCCTGACAACTGGCTGTTGCCGAGGGACGCCATGCTGATGTTCGGTCATCTGGTCGAGGCCGGGCCCGAAGCGCTGCTGGGTAGTCGCCTGCACCTGGAACTGGCGGCCGCCGTCGGCTTTGCGCTGCAGGCACATTCACCTGCGGATGTATTCGTCACCGCCATTCCTGCGTGCCAGCGCCGCCGGTACCTGGCCTGGGCACGGCGCAGCCTGCGCCTGGCAGGGGAACATGGTCCGCATGTGTTACACCAGTGCCTGGCGACGCTGGCACAGGGGCTGAGTCGACTGCACGGCAGCATCGGACTGCCACCCGGCGCTTTGGCGGAGCCGACCTCGGTGGGCGTGCCGCAGAGCACGCCGGTGCGGTTGATTGCCATTGACGACCTGATGCCGCCGTTGCTCGAAGAGCAGCAGCTGGACCTGATGCTCGGTTGTCGCGTCGAAGGGGGGCAGGACGCCTGGCAATTGGCCGCGTTCGTCGAGCCGTTGGCCCCGGTGCAGCTGCGGGAGCTGCATGCACGCAGTCTCGAGCCGCAAGCCAGTCGCCCGGCATTGCGGCTGGCTGGCCAGCCGGGCGCCAAAAAGCGGCGCGATGTGCATCAGCTGCAGTTCGGCAAGGCATATGGCATCAATCAGATCCAACAGGTGTGCCTGCTGTTCAGCCCGTTTGCCAGGCAGGGGAAGAATCTGGAGCGTTTTCTGCAGTGCTGGCATGCCGACATGCTGGTGGCGCTGCCATACCTGCATCGAGCCTTGCAGGGTAAACCCTGCCCTGATGCGGTGAAAAACTGGCTGGTGAACACCAGCGGCCTGCCGCTGGGGCAACTCAGGTTGATCTATGGCGGGGGCCTGCCGCTGGCCTGCTGGCGGCTGATGAGCCATCTGGCACGTCGCGATGTACAGCTGAGGTTGCTGCCGCGGCGGTTGGCGGGGCGGCGGCGTGGTCATGCGGGGCCACCTTGATGGAGCAATCGGGTTCCGGCGAATTCGCCTATCGCAAGGTCTATCGTTATTTGGAAGCCCTGATCGACCAGGCTCCACGCAGCGGCCCGTGCCGTTTGCCGTCGTTGCGCGTGCTGGCCCGGCGGTTGCGGGTGTCATTGGCCACCGTGCAGAGCGCCTACAGCCTGTTGGAAGAAGAGGGCCGCGTGCAGTGCCTGCCCAGGTCGGGCTATTACGTACAGGGCGCTGCCAAGGGGGAGGCTGCAGCCATGCCCCGGCAGGCACCCCTGCCAGCACAGCCGATGCTCGAGCGCACCCTGTTCACCCACGAGCGGCGCCTGGCCCGTCAGCGCACGCACAGTGTTGCCCCATGGGAAGCGCCCGGCAGCGCCCGTCTGCGCAATGCCCTCGCCGAGCGCTATACCCGCTCCTCAAACCAGTACTGGCGTGCCGAGGACGTTCAACTGGCTCCGGATGTGCAGGCGTTGCTGGAGACAATGCTGGCGGCGCTGGCCCTGAAAGGCGGTACCGTGGTGGTGCACTCGCCCTGTTGCTGGCAGGTGCTGCGCGCGTTGGCACGTGCCGACATGCGAGTGTTGGAGGTACCACTGGATACCCGTGGCAACCCGGACCTGCGCGCCTTGGCCCGGCTGCTGGCCAGCGAGCCGGTGTGCATGCTGGTCATGCCGTCGTGCCTTGGCATGCCGCAGGGGCGGCTGGTTTCACCTCACTATCAGCAGCAGCTTGGCCAGTTGCTTGACCAGCACCCTGTATGGTTGCTGGAAAACGACCTGGACAGCGAGCACTGTTACAGCGGGCCGCCGAATACACGCCTGCGCGATTGGGTCGACTCCCGCTGGTTGTTGGTGATGGGGGCGTTCGATGCCGCAGTGGGGAACGAGGCGCCCTATGCCTACCTGCTGAGCCTTGATGCCGGGCTGGCCAGGGCTTTCGCCGAGCGTGCATTTCGGCTTGCACCGCTTCGCCTGCAAGCGCTTGCGCACATGCTGGGCAAAGGCGAAATCGAGGCGCAACTAGTGCGGCTGCGCACCGACCTGCAAAAGCGCATGCAATATCTGGCGCGTGAGTTGCAACAGCAGTTCGGCCAGCGGGTGATGCTGGAAACGCCGGACGGTGGCCGGACACTGTGGGTGCGCTTTCGCCAGCCGCTGCCGTGGGAGGGTATTGCCGCAGCGCTGGCTGGTTCATCACTGCAAGCACTGCCGGGCGAGCAGTTCAGCCTGCAGGGCCGCTACCAGCAGTGCCTGGCGATGGCGTGGCTGGGTGATCACCCGGGGGAGCTGCAACAGGCGGTAGAGCGCCTGGCCCATGCGCTGGAACTGCGCTGTGGCCGGCCTGCCGGGGTTACACCTTGAGCCGCCGGGGTTGCTTGGGCTGCTCCTACCGAACCTCGCCGAACCAGTGATTCGTGGAGCGCTCGCTAGTCAGCGATTCGCTTGCTCCTGCCCTTGCCGCAAGCGGGTACTGACCAGCGCTGCCACCACCAGCAACGCGGCGATGATCCACAAGCCATTGCGGGTACTGCCGGTGGCCTGCTCGATCAGGCCCATCACCGATGGGCCGACGAAACCGCCAAGCAGGCCGCAGGTGGTGACAAAGGCCAGACCTGCCGCCAGGGCACTGCCACTCAGGCGGCTGGAGGGGAAGACGAAGATGATCGACTGCACCACGAACAGCATCAGGGCCGTCAGCGAAAACCCGATCAGGCCGATGAACGAGTTGGCCAGCGACGCCAGCAGCAACCCGGCCGCCATGGTCAGCAGGCCGCAGAACAGCAGGGTGCGGCAACGGCTCGGCGAGGTGGCCAGGCGCGGGAGGGTGGCGGCGCCGATGGCGGCAGCAATCCACGGTACGGCGGTCAGCAGGCCGACCTGGAAGGGCGACAGTGCGCTGTAGGTGCCGATGATACCCGGCAGGAAGAAAATCACCGTGTAGATGGTGATCTGGTGCACGAAGTACACCACGATCGCCAGCCAGATCTGCCGGTCGCGGAACATCTGCCCCAACTTGCTCTGCTGCGGTGCGGTGGCGCGCTCCGCAGCCAGGCGGCGCTCGATGTCCTCGGCTTCGACGGCCGACAGCCAGGGCGCCGAAGCCGGGCCATCGGGCAGTTTCTTCCATACCACATAAGCCAGGGCCACTGCCGGCAGGCCTTCGAGCACGAACAGCCATTGCCAGCCGTGCCAGCCCAGCACACCGTCCATTTCCAGCAGGGCACCCCCCAGCGGGCCGCTGAGGATGTTGGCCAGGCACACGCCCAACAGGAAGTAACCCGTGGCGCGGGCACGCTGTTCACGATCGAACCAGTAGGTCAGGTACAGCATCACGCCGGGGAACAGGCCCGCTTCAGCAACCCCGAGCAACAGGCGCATGACGTAGAACGAGGTTTCGCCCTGGACGAAGGCCATGCCCGCCGAGAGCAGGCCCCAGGTGATCATGATGCGGGTGATCCAGAAGCGTGCGCCGACCCGATGCATGATCAGGTTGCTGGGTACTTCGGCCAGGGCGTAGGTGAGGAAGAACAGCCCGGCGCCCAGGCCGTAGGCCGCTGCCGACAGGCCGAGGTCTATACCCATGCTGGCCTTGGCCAGGGCAATGTTGGTCCGGTCAAGGAAGCTCATCACGTAGACAACGATGAGCAGTGGCATCAGTTTGCGCAGCAGCAGGCCGTTCAGGCGCTGTTCGGTGGTGGCGGCAGGGGCGGGCGCCGCCGCAGTACCGGTGAGGATTGTCATTGTTTTTTCCCCGTGAAAAGAGCTGGTGGCGTGCCGCGCAGAGGCGGCACACCCAGGTAGGTGGGTCAGGAGCGGTTGATGTCGAGCCACACCGCGCCGTTGGGGTACTGGTAGCGCGCGAGGGTCTCGGCATGCATTTCGATGCTGTAGCCCGGGCGTTGCGGTGGCATGTAGCGCCCGCGGCGGATCACCACCGGGTCGATGAAATGCTCGTGCAGGTGGTCGACGTACTCCAGCACTCGGTTGTGCAGCGAGGCCGACACAGCGATGTAGTCGAACAGGGCAATGTTCTGCACGTATTCGCACAGGCCGACACCGCCGCCGTGCGGGCACACGGGTACGTCGTACTTGGCCGCCATCAGCAGCACGATCAGCACTTCGTTCAGGCCACCCAGGCGGGCTGCGTCCAGTTGGCAGAAGTCCAGCGCGCCGGCCTGGAACATCTGCTTGAACATTACCCGGTTGTGGCAATGTTCACCGGTGGCCACGCCAATCGGCGCAATGCGCTGGCGGATGGTGGCGTGCCCGAGGATGTCGTCCGGGCTGGTCGGCTCTTCGATCCACAGTGGCTCGAACGCGGCCAGGCGGCGCATGTTGGCGACGGATTCCTCGACGCCCCATACCTGGTTGGCATCCATCATCAGGGTGCGCTCCCAGCCAATCTCGTCGCGCAGGATGCTGGCGCGGCGAATGTCTTCCTCCAGGTCCGCACCGATCTTCTGCTTGATGTGGGTCCAGCCATCTTCCACCGCCTCGCGGGCCAGCTTGCGCATCTTTTCTTCGCTGTAGCCCAGCCAGCCCGGCGCGGTGGTGTAGCCAGGGTAGCCTTCGCGCAGCATCTGCGCTTCGCGCTGAGCCTTGCCCGGCGCCTGGCGGCGCAGCAGGGCGATGGCTTCTTCGGGGGTGAGCACATCGGTGACGTAGCTGAAGTCCAGGCAGCGCACCAGCTGCTCGGGCGTCATGTCGGCCAGCAGCTTCCACACCGGCTTGCCCTCGTGCTTGGCCCACAGGTCCCACACGGCATTGATGATCGCGGCGGTGGCCAGGTGGACCACGCCCTTTTCCGGGCCCAGCCAGCGCAACTGGCTGTCGCTGACGGTGAAGCGGTGCCAGAAACCGCCCATGTCGGCCGTGATTTCCTCCAGGGTGAGGCCGACGATCAGCGGCGCCAGCGACTGCACCGCAGCAGCGCAAATCTCGTTGCCACGGCCGATGGTGAAGGTGAGGCCGTGGCCTTCCAGAGCCTCGACGTCGGTGTGCAGCACCACGTAGGCCGCCGAATAATCGGGGGCGCTGTTCATGGCGTCGGAGCCGTCCAGCGACAGCGAAGTGGGGAAACGAATGTCGCGAACGCTCAGGTGGGTAATACGTATGCTCATGGTCGGCTCTTGTTCTGTTCAAGCACTGGGAGACCTGACTGTAGGTTGTCGAGCGATACAGGCATAATCGCCAAATCTTAATCAGTGATACCGGATTCGATATGTCTCGCTTGCCACCCGACAGCGCCCAGGCGCCTGCCAGCCTCGGCGCATTGAAGATCTCCAGCCGGCAGATCACGCTGCTCAACGCCTTGGGCGAGTTCGCCAACCTGCGCCGTGCTGCCGCGGCGATGCACACCACGCAACCGGCTGCGAGCCTGTTGCTGCAACAGCTTGAGGAGCGCCTTGGCGTACGCTTGTTCGAGCGTTTGCCACGGGGCATGCAAGCGACGCTGTATGGCGAAGTGATGATCCGCTATGCGCAGAACGCGCTGCATGAGTTCGAGCACGCCCAGGCGCAGATTGCCGAGCTGGCGCGCGGGGCCCAGGGCCTGGTGCGGGTGGGCAGCGTAATGGGCCCGGTGCCGGGTGTGCTGACCAGGGCAGTACTGGCCTACAAGCGCGATCACCCCAAGGTGCGCATTTCTCTGGAGGTCGGCACCAGCGACACCTTGCTGCCGGCCTTGCTGCGTGGCGACTTCGACATGGTGGTGGGGCGCCTGCCGGACCAGAGCGACAGCCAGGACCTGAACATCGAACTGTTCGAAGGCGGTGAGCAGATGCGTGTTATCGCCCGCGCAGGCCACCCGCTGGCCAATGCCGCCGGGCTGCAACTGACCGACCTGGTGGCCTTGACCTGGGTCCTGCACCCCATCGGCAGCCCGATGCGCCGCCGCGTCGAAAGCGCGTTGCAGGCCGGCGGCATGGTGCAGTCGCTGGATATCGTCGAAACTGCCTCGATCCTGGCTACCACCGCCATGCTCGAAGCCTCCGAGATGATTGCGGTGGTGCCCGATGACGTGGCCAAGCATTATGCCCGCTATGGAATGGTCGCTATCCTGCCGGTAGAACTGCCGCTGGCAATGGCCAACCTGGGCGTGTTGACCCTGCGCTCGCGGCCCAACTCGGTTGCCCTGGACACCTTGCTGCACTACCTGCGGGCGCAATAGCCCTGCCTTTTCACTTGCCTGAGGCCCTGCGTCAATGCCGCCGGACATGACCCATTCCAGCTTTTGCAACTGGATCCGCTACAAGCACCTGGTGCTGATCGACACCTTGGCGCGCACCCGCAACATGCACGCCACCGCCACGCGCATGAACCTGAGCCAGCCGGCACTGAGCAAGATGTTGCGTGACCTTGAGGAGCAGTTCGGCTTCGCCCTGTTCGAGCGCCTGCCGCGGAGCATGCCACCCACCGAACTGGGCCAATATGTGGTGCGCTATGCCCAAGGCGCGCTGGCCGAGTCGCAACAGTTCGTCGACCAGGTCAACCGCCTGCGCAACGGTGGGCACGGCTTCATCCGCGTCGGCGGGATCTTTGCCGCCACCGCGCTGGTGCTGCCGCAGGCCATCGCCGCGATAAAGGCGCGCAGCCCGTTGCTGTCGATCGAAGTGGTGGAGCATTCCAGCGATCACTTGTTGACCATGCTGGAGCAGAACAAGCTCGACATCATGATTGGCCGTTTCACTGAAGAACGCTTCGGCCAGCTGTTCGACTTCCAGCCCCTGGAGCCGGAACCGTTCAGCCTGGTGGTCAACAGCGAGCACCCGCTCAATCAGCTGGAAAGCACGCCGCTGGCAGCGCTGGGCGACTGGCCGTGGGTGCTGTACCCGGTGGGCACGCCGATCCGCAACCGCCTGGAACAGGCATTTCGTGTTGCCGGCATCGCCACGCCTGCCGACAGCGTCGAAACCATCTCCATGCCCATGTTCCTGCAATTGCTGCAGGCGGCGCCGATGATCGCCATGTTGCCGCGCTCGATGGTTGCAGCGCAGTTGGCCAGCGGCCAACTGAAAGAATTGCGCAGCCCGTTGCACCTGGCGGCGCTGGAGTACGGCGTGGTTACCCGAAAGGACGAGCCGCTGAGCGCTTCGGCCCAGGCGTTTGTCGAGATTTTGCTGGAGGGGGCTCGGCGCCGTCAGCAGGAACAGGAATGAAGCCCCTGGGGCTGCGCAGCGGCTCCAATGGCCCTGAAATGTGATTGATAAACACGCCCTGATACCGGTTTTTGATAACCCAGGGTTATCGCACGATCGGATCATCTCATTGGGAATGTTGCCCAAGGCTTCTTACAGTGGTCGCAGCCATAACAAGAAGCCAGCCGCACCCTGAGAGGTCCCATGCAACTGATTGCCAAGTCCGGCGACCTTGCCGTCATCCGCCTCAACCCGCTGGACAACGTGCTAATCGCCCGCCAGGCCCTGCCGCAAGGCCTGCGCCTGGACGCCGAAGCGATTACCATTCGCCAGCCCATCCCCTCGGGCCACAAGCTCGCTACCGAGCGTGTGGAGCAGGGCCAGCCCCTGCGCCGTTACGGGCAGATCATCGGTTTTGCCTCGCAGGCCATCGACGCCGGCGAACACGTGCATGTGCACAATGTGCAGATGGGCGATTTCGCCCGTGACTACGCGTTCGGTGTCGATACCCGCAGCCAGCCCGGCCGCGAGGCGCAGTTCCAGGGCATTGTGCGTGCCGATGGCCGGGTCGCCACCCGCAACTACATCGGCATACTCACCTCGGTGAACTGCTCGGCGACCGTGGCCCGGGCCGTGGCCGACCATTTCCGCCGCGACATCCACCCTGAAGTGCTGGCCGATTACCCGAACATCGACGGCGTGGTGGCACTGACCCACGGCGCCGGCTGTGCGGTGGACCCCGGCGGTGAAGCCCTGGGCCTGTTGCGTCGTACCCTGGCCGGGTACGCCGTACATCCCAATTTCGCTGCCGTGCTCATCATCGGCCTGGGCTGCGAGACCAACCAGATCGAGAGCCTGCTGGAAACCCAGGGCCTGCAGGCCAGCGCCCAGCTGCGCGCCTTCACCATCCAGGGTATCGGCGGCACCTCCAAAGCCATCGCCGCCGGTATAGAGCAGGTCAAGGCTCTGTTGGCCGAAGCCAACCAGGTGCAACGCCAGCCGGTCAGTGCGCGGCACCTGGTGGTCGGCCTGCAATGTGGCGGTTCCGATGGCTATTCCGGCATTACCGCCAACCCGGCATTGGGCAATGCCGTCGACCGCCTGGTGGCGGCCGGTGGCACCGCGATCCTCTCCGAGACACCGGAGATCTACGGTGCCGAGCACCTGCTGACCCGCCGTGCGGTCAGCCGCGAGGTCGGCGAAAAGCTGGTGGCCCGCATCCGCTGGTGGGAAGACTACTGCCAGCGCATGAACGCCGAGCTGAACAACAACCCTTCGGCTGGCAACAAGGCCGGGGGGCTGACCACCATCCTCGAGAAGTCCCTCGGTGCGGTGGCCAAGGCCGGTTCCAGCAACCTGGTCGATGTGTACCAGTACGCCGAAGCGGTGCGGGCCCAAGGCCTGGTGTTCATGGATACCCCCGGCTACGACCCGGTTTCGGCCACCGGCCAGGTGGCTGGCGGGGCCAACCTGATCGCCTTCACCACCGGCCGTGGCTCGGCCTACGGCTGTGCCCCGGCGCCGTCGATCAAGCTGGCGACCAACAACCGGGTGTTCGAACACCAGGAAGAAGACATGGACGTCAATTGCGGCGGCATCGCCGACGGCTCCACCAGCATCGAGGAGTGCGGCGCGTTCATCTTCGAGCAGATGCTGCGCATCGCTTCCGGTGAACCCAGCAAGAGTGAACTGCACGGCTACGGTCAGAACGAATTCGTGCCCTGGCAGATCGGTGCCGTGACCTGATCGCCAGCCCCATCCCTTTTCCAAGGCAACTGCAATGACTCGAGCCACACTTCACAATGTGCAAGCACTCACCACCTTTGTCGAGCGGCTGTTCGAAAAGGCCGGTGCCGATACCGAAGTCGCCCAGGCAGTGACCCGGGTACTTCTCGAAGGCGAATTGCTGGGCCATCGCACCCATGGCCTGAACCTGGTCAGCCGCTACATCGACGGCATGCTCGGCGGGCAGGTCAAGGCCCGCGCCCGGGTACTGGAGCAGGTGTCGGACAGTGGCATCTCCAGCCTGTTCGATGGCCACTACCTGTTGGGGCCGTACTGCGTCAGCCGTGCCCTGGACTGCGCGGCAAAGGGCGCCACTTCGCAGGGTATCGGCATCGCCGTGGTACGCCGCGCTGCGCATATCGGTTGCCTGGCAGCTTACCTCAAGCCCTATACCGATCAGGGCCTGGTGGCGATGCTGTATTCCTCGGACCCGTCGGTAGGGCTGGTCTGCGCCCATGGTGGCGTTGACCCGATCTACACCCCCAACCCGATTGCCGCGGGCATCCCGACCCAGGGCGAGCCGATTCTGCTGGACGTCAGCATGTCCACCGTCACCCTCGGCCTGGTCGGCCAGTGTCGCGACGCCGGCAGCCGCCTGCCCCACCCGGTGCTGGTGAGCAATGACGGGCAACTGAGCGACGACCCGCGCGACTTCTTCACCAGCCCGCAAGGCAGCATCCTGCCCTTGGGGGGCCAGGCCTTTGGCCACAAAGGTTTCGCCCTGGCGCTGCTGGTCGAAGCCCTGACCTCGGGGCTGGCCGGCCATGGCCGCAAGGATGCACCAGACCAGTGGGGTGCATCGGCCACCGCCGTGGTCATCGATCCGAGTTTCTTCGGCGGCCTGCAAGCGTTCACCGACGAAACCAGCTTCCTCGGCCGGCTGGTCCTGGCCAGCCGGCCACTCGACCCCGAGCGCCCGGTGCGCCTGCCTGGGCAGGCTGGCCTTGCCTTGCGCCGCCTGGCCCTGGAGCAGGGCGCAAGCCTTTCTTCACAGCTGGTGGCCGACCTTGACCGGCTGGCCGGGCAGCTGCAATTGCCGGCACTTTCCCAATGAATGACAGTAAGGGTACACAGATGACTGAACGAGCGAACGGCAAGCGACTGCCTCTGACTCACGATGCCAGCGCGTTCGACAGCGGCAGTTGGGTAGGGCGGGTCTGGCTGCCGGACCAGGGCCCTGCGGTGGTACTGGTAAAGGTCGGCGCCGTGCACGACATCAGCGCCCATGTAGCCACCGTCTCGGCCCTGCTGGAAGTGGCCGACCCCGTGGCCTACCTGCGCAGCCTGCCGCTGGCCGAGCCGCTGATCGGGCTGCCAGCCTTGCTCGGCAACAGCGACCCGGCCCTGCGCGACCCGCGCCAGCCATGGCTGCTGGCACCTGTCGACCTGCAGGCGGTGAAGGCCGCTGGGGTAACCTTCGCCACCAGCCTGCTGGAGCGCGTGGTCGAAGAGCAGGCCAAGGGCGACCCGGCCAAGGCCGATGCCATCCGCGACACCCTGGCCAGCCGCATCGGCGCCGACCTGTCGCAGATCGTACCAGGCTCGGCCCAGGCCGAAGCGCTGCGCAAGGTGCTGGTGGAGCAGGGCCTGTGGTCGCAATACCTGGAAGTGGGTATTGGCCCGGACGCCGAGGTGTTCACCAAGGCCCAGCCACTGTCGGCGGTCGGCCACGGCGCCGACATCGGCATCCACCCGAAGTCGAGCTGGAACAATCCGGAGCCGGAGGTGGTGCTGGCGGTGTCGAGCGATGGTCGCATCAAGGGTGCGACGCTCGGCAACGACGTCAACCTGCGTGACTTCGAAGGCCGTAGCGCCTTGCTGTTGTCAAAAGCCAAGGACAACAATGCCTCCACCGCGCTTGGCCCGCTGCTGCGTTTGTTCGACGAAAGCTTCGGCCTGGACGACGTGCGCGCCGCCGAAGTGGACTTGCAGGTGGTGGGCGAAGACGGTTTCATCCTCGCCGGCCGCAGCTCCATGCGTCAGATAAGCCGCGACCCGCAGGACCTTGTGCAGCAAACCCTCAACGAGAACCATCAATACCCCGACGGCCTGGTGCTGTTCCTCGGTACCTTGTTCGCCCCCAAGCAGGACCGCGACCAACCGGGCAACGGCTTCACCCACAAGCCGGGCGATGTGGTGAGCATCAGCAACCCGCAACTCGGTACCCTGTGCAACCGCGTGACTACCAGCGACCTGGCGCCGCAGTGGCATTTTGGCCTGCGTGCGCTGATCGACAGCCTCGGCCGGCGCGGGCTGCTGGACGTAGCAACCACCGCGCGCCAGCCTTGAGCGGCGCGCTGCGTCAGGGAGGGCGCAGCTTGAACGAAGGACCGCCAAGGCGCTGACAGCGCGGCAACAATAATAATAAAGGTCATCACATGAACCCTATGAAGAAGTACCAACGCATCACCGTCGTGTTCCTGCTGCTGATCGGCATAGTCAACTACCTGGACCGTAGTGCGCTGTCGATCGCCAACACCTCGATCCAGAAAGACATGATGATCAGCCCGTCGCAGATGGGCATCCTGTTGTCGGCGTTTTCCATTGCCTATGCCTTTGCCCAGCTGCCGATGGGCATGATCATCGACCGCCTGGGCAGCAAGATCGCCCTCGGTGCCTCGCTGCTGGGCTGGTCGGTGGCCCAGGCAGCGTTCGGCATGGTCAACAGTTTTGCCGGCTTCATGGGCTTGCGGGTGTTGCTGGGGATTGGCGAGGCGCCGATGTTCCCATCCGCGGCCAAGGCCCTGTCGGAGTGGTTCGATGCCAACGAGCGTGGTACTCCCACCGGCGTGGTCTGGTCCTCGACCTGCCTCGGCCCTTGCTTGGCGCCACCTTTGCTGACGCTGTTCATGGTCAACTTCGGCTGGCGCGGCATGTTCATCATCACCGGTGTGATCGGCGTGGTGCTGGCGCTGTGCTGGCTGACCTTCTACAAAAGCAAGGCACGCTACCTGGCGGAGCTTGCTGCCGAGGGCAAGCCGTTGCCGAGCGCGCAGCAGGTGCCGGCAGCCACTGCACAAGCGCCGAAGGCCTCGTACTTCGCCGGCTGGCTGGACCTGTTCAAGCACCGTAGTACCTGGGGTGCGGTGCTGGGCTTCATGGGCGTGATCTACATGCTATGGCTGCACCTGACCTGGCTGCCTGGCTACTTCGAGCGCGAGCATGGCCTGGACCTGTACAAGACCGCCTGGGTAGTGTCGCTGGCCTATGGCTTTGGCGCAGCGGGCACGATCGTTGCCGGTCGTTTCTGTGACTTGCTGGTTAAACGGGGCATGAGCGTGCTGGCCAGCCGCAAGTTCAGCGTGATCACCGGGCTGGTGCTGGCGGCGCTGTTCACTCTGCCGCTGTCGTTCGTCACCGGCCTGACCGGTTGCATCATTTTGCTGTGCCTGGCGCTGTTCAGCATCAACATGGCCAGTGCCACTGCCTGGATGATCGTCAACACTATCGTCGACAGCCAGCGCGTGGCCTCGTTTGGCTCGATCCAGAACTTTGGCGGCTACATTGCCGGCTCGGTGGCGCCGATCGTCACCGGCTTCAGCATCCAGTACTCGGGCTCGTTCACCACCGCGTTCATGATCAGTGCGGTGGTGGCGCTGTGTTCGGCGTTGGCCTACTTCCTCCTGCTGCAGGCGCCGATTGGCAGTGCCAAGGTCAAGGCGGCGGAGATGGTCGGGGCGACGGAACAGGTGTGAATTCCGGGGGGGTGCTTTGCGCCCCAATCGCGACGCAAGGCCGCTCCCACAGGTACCGCGCAGGTTTCAACAGCACTGCAATACCTGTGGGAGCGGCCTTGCGTCGCGATTGGGCTGCAAAGCAGCCCCCAAGCCGATAGCCGATTGTTGAGCGACCCACGGCACTTGCCAGGCATACGGGTCTGTATGTATAACCAGTACCCATTTCAGCCGCCTGACCCCAGCCCGTGATCGCCCATTCCGTCGACGACCCGTTCTATTACCTGCACAATTTCCGCCAGGTGCTGCTGTGGGTCGAACAGCGCTACGAAGACCTGCTCGACGATCAGGAGCTGGCTTTCATCCGCACCTTCGGCCAACTGGACGCCCCGGCGCAGGCCCTGATGGTGCGCATGGTCATGCGCAAAGGCGAGCTGTTTCGCAGCGACCGCCTCGACTATGCCGAAATCGGCGATACCGGGCAGGCCCTGCAACCGTTGCTGGCCCTCGGCTGGGTACGGGAGCCCGCGCAACTGGAACTGGAGCAGCTGTTCGCCCTGCTGCGCAAGGACGAATTCGCCCGTTGTTTTGCCCCACAGCTGAGCCGCCCCCGCGCCGCCAAGCATGATCTGCTTGCACAGCTGCAACCCTTGGGCCTGCAAGCCCGGTCATTGGCCGAGTGGTATCCGGACAGCGGCGTGCGCATCCTCCAGTGGTGCCTGCAACCCTTGTGCGACCGCATGCGCCTGCTGTTCTTCGGCAACCTGTACCAGGACTGGTCGGACTTCGTCCTCGCCGACCTCGGCTTGTTGCGCTACGAACAGGTGCCGTTCAGCACCGATTCGCGTGCCCTGCAACAACGCGCCGAAGTCGACCTGGCCATGGCCTTGCACCAGTGTGCCGAGCGCCTGGAGCAGGGCGACGACCCACTGTCGATCCTGGCAGCCATGCAGGGCCTGCACAGCGACAACCCATGGTTGGCCCGGCGCCATGCGCGCCTGCAATTCGCCCTGGGCCAGCAATGCGAGCGCCTGGGCGACTGGGCGCAGGCCATGGCTGTGTACACGCAATGCAGTCATGCCCAGGCGCGCATCCGCCAGGTGCGGGTGCTGGAGCGCAGCGAGCAGTGGCCCCAGGCCCATGCGCTGGCGCTGCAACTGGCTGCGGCACCGGCCAACGCCCTGGAAGTGCAGGCGCTGGAACGCATGTTGCCACGCCTGGCACGCAAGCTCGGTGGCCCACCACAGCGGCGTCAGCGTGTCGTTCCCCTGGAGCTGATCGAGCTGGAACTGCCTCGGGAACGGGCAGCGCTGGGTGTGGAGGAGGCGGTACGCCAGCACTTGGCCGAAGCCGACGGGCCGGTGCATTACGTGGAGAACACCCTGTTCAACAGCCTGTTCGGCCTGCTGTGCTGGGAGGCGATCTTCGCCCCGGTGCCTGGCGCGTTCTTCAACCCCTTCCAGGCCGCCCCGCAGGACCTGCACGACGGCGACTTCCAGCAACGCCGCAGTGCTCTGTTCGAACGGTGCCTGGGGCGGCTCGAAGATGGCAGCCATCACCGGGCGATTCTCGACTGCTACACCGCCAAGCAAGGCCTGCAGTCGCCATTCGTGTTCTGGTCTGTGCTCAGTGAAGCATTGCTTGAGCAAGCCCTGGCCTGCCTGCCGGCGGCCCATTTGAAACAGTGCTTCCTGCGCCTGCTGCAGGACATCCGCAACAACCGCGCCGGCATGCCCGACCTGATCCAGTTCTGGCCCGAACAGGGTCGCTACCGCATGGTCGAGGTCAAGGGGCCCGGTGACCGCCTGCAAGACAACCAGCTGCGCTGGCTGGAGTTCTGCCGGGCCCACGGCCTGCCTGTCGCAGTGTGCCATGTGCGCTGGAGCGAAACGCCTTGAGCTACAGCGTGGCGGTACGCGCCTTGTGCGAATTCAGCGCCAAGGTCGGCGACCTGGACCTGCGTTTCACGCCATCACCTACCGCCCAGGAGGGGATCGAGGGGCATCGGCGAGTGGTGGCGCGACGTGCTGCGGGCTACGAGTCGGAAATTGCCCTCGAAGGCCAGTTCGAAACCCTGAAAGTGCGTGGCCGCGCCGACGGTTACGACCCCGCCTGCAACCGCCTGGAAGAAATCAAGACCCACCGTGGCGACCTGTCGCGCCAGCCGGCCAACCACCGCCAGTTGCACTGGGCGCAGGCCAAGGTCTACGGCTGGTTGATGTGCCAGGCACGGCAACTGCCGGCCATCGAGGTGGCGCTGGTTTACCTGGACGTGGACAGCGATGGCCAGACGCTGATCAGTGAACACTGCACGGCTGCCGAACTGCAGGTGTTCTTCGAAACCCAGTGCCAACGCTTTCTGGCTTGGGCACAAGCGCAGGAGCAGCGCCTGGCCGAGCGTAACCAGGGCCTGCAAGCACTGGGCTTCCCCTATCCGGTGTTCCGCCAGGGCCAGCGACAACTGGCAGAAACTCTGTACAAGGCGGTGAGCACCGGCCGTTGCCTGATGGCCCAGGCCAGCACCGGAATTGGCAAGACCCTCGGTACCTTGTTCCCCCTGCTCAAGGCCATGGTGCCGCAGCAGCTCGACAAGCTGTTCTTTCTCACCGCCAAGACTCCGGGCCGGGCCCTGGCCCTGGATGCCATGCGCCAGATCACCGACGCCACGCCGCAGCCGGCCTTGCGCACGCTGGAGCTGATCGCCCGCGACAAAGCCTGCGAGCACCCCGACAAGGCCTGCCATGGTGAATCCTGCCCGTTGGCTGCGGGCTTCTACGACCGCCTGCCGGCCGCACGCGCGGCGGCGGCAGCGTTGCCCATGCTCGACCGCGCCCAGCTGCGCGAAGTGGCCCTTGCGCACCAGGTGTGCCCGTATTACCTGGGCCAGGAGATGGCGCGTTGGGTAGACGTGCTGGTGGCGGACTACAACTACTACTTCGATGCCCACGCCTTGTTGTACGGCCTGACCCAGGCCAACCAGTGGCGGGTCGCGGTGCTGGTGGACGAGGCACACAACCTGGTCGAGCGCGGGCGCGGCATGTACAGCGCCAGCCTGGACCAGGGCCAGTTGCTGGCCCTGCGCCAGAGCAAACCACACGGGCTGGTCAGTGCGCTGGACCGTTTGAACCGGCAGTGGAACGCTCTCTACAAGGAGCAGCGTGCGCCGTACCAGGCCAGCGAGTCGCTCCCAGACGCTTTGCTGCGGGCCCTGCAGCAATGCATCGGGCTGATCCAGGAACAGATGAATCAGGCGCCTGCGCAAATGGACCCGCAGGTGCTGCAGTTCTTCTACCAGGCGTTGCAGTTCAGCCGGGTTGCCGAGCTGTTCGACGAGCACTTCCTGTTCGACATCAGCCAGCGCCAGGGGCCACGCAAGCGGCGGCTGGCAACCCTGTGCCTGCGCAATATCACCCCGGCGCGCCTGTTGGGCCCACGCATGCAGGCCGCGCGCAGCGTGACGCTGTTTTCCGCCACCCTGAGCCCACGGCATTTCTACAGCGACCTGCTGGGCATGCCGGCCGATACCGCCTGGCTGGAAGTGGCCGCGCCGTTTCGCGCCGAACAGCTGGAAGTGCGCATCGCCAGCCAGGTATCCACCCGTTACCAGCAACGCCAGGCTTCGCTGGCGCCAATCGTCGAGCTGATTGCCAGGCAGTATGAGCGTATGCCGGGCAACTACCTGGCGTTCTTCAGCAGTTTCGAGTACCTGCAACAGGTGGCCGGGCTGCTGGCCGAACGGCATCCGCAGATTCCCATGTGGTCCCAGCAACCGGCCATGGACGAAGCAGCTCGCCAGGGCTTTCTCGACCGTTTTGTAGCGGATGGCCGCGGGGTGGGCTTTGCGGTGCTGGGTGGTGCATTCGGGGAGGGGGTGGACTTGCCGGGCACGCGGCTGATCGGCGCGTTTGTCGCCACCCTCGGGCTACCCCAGGTCAACCCGGTCAACGAGCAGTTCAAGCAGCGTCTGGGGCGGCAGTTTGGTGCGGGGTTCGATTACGCCTATCTCTACCCGGGCGTGCGCAAGGTCATTCAGGCAGCAGGGCGGGTCATCCGGGGCGACCAGGACCGTGGCGTTCTGGTCTTGATCGACGAGCGCTTCGCCGAGCCCCGGGTGCAGCAGATGTTCCCGGGGTGGTGGCCGGCGCCGGGAGGTTAACGCGGCCCCGGCGATGGGCCGCAAAGCGGCCCCAATCCAGGCATCAAGGCTAGCCTTCGTTCGTTCAGTAGGCTCAATTGGGGTAAGATCACGATCCGTGCCAGCTCCGAACCCCTTGTATATCAAGGTGATGGCACCTCTCCGGGTCCGAATGACATGCGTTTTCTGCTGTTATTTGGACCTGCTGGTATGTCGTATTGACTTGCTTCATGGTTGGCCCGGTTCGCTGCTGGCCAACGCTTCGCTACAGGATTCACGTTTTGTCCGATCTCTCGAAAAACCCGCTGCTGCAGTACATGGCCCGCCTGGCCCCATCCAGCCAGCAAACCATGCGCTACATCCTTCAGGACGCTGCCGACCGGCTGGGTTTTGTCGACTGCAATATCGTCGATGTGCCCTGGCATCGGCTCGAGCCCGGCCATGTGATCGCTCTGGTGGCGGCGCTGCGTGCCGACGGTTACGCACCCAACAGCTCCTCTCTGTACGTCAACGCCATCCGCGGTGTGATGAACGAAGCATGGCGCCAGGGCCTGATCGATCACGAGCAGTTGCTGCGCATTCGCGAGGTCAAGCCGGCCACCGGCAGCCGCCTGCCGCCGGGGCGCAACCTGCGCCGCAGCCTGATTCGCGAGCTGATGGATGTGTGCGCGGCCGACCCACGGCCGCAGGGTGTGCGTGACGCGGCGATCATCGCCTTGCTGTACGGCACCGGTATGCGCAAGTCTGAATCGGTGGACATCGACCTGGACCAGGTCGACTTCGAGGCGCGCAGCCTGCAGGTGCTGGGCAAGGGCAACCGCCAACTGATCAAGTACGCTCCGCCATGGGCGTTCGAGAAGTTGCAGGCGTGGCTGGACCTGCGCCGCCAGGACTTGCCGGCAGGGGCCGAAGACGACCCGTTCCTGTTCAACCGCATCCGCCGTGGCAGCCATATCACCCGGGCGCGTATCACCAAGCATGCCATTTACTACATTGCCCGCCAGCGTGGTGCGCAGGTGGGTGTGAAAATCATGCCGCACGACTTCCGCCGGGCGTTCATCACCCGGGTGATCGAAGAGCACGACCTGTCCATTGCGCAGAAGCTGGCGCATCACGCCAATATCCAGACCACGGCCATCTATGACCGGCGTGACGACAATGAACGTCGGCGTGCGGTGGACCGCTTCGATTACTGAGTTTCGTCACACTTGGGGCTGCTGTGCAGCCCATCGCCGGCAAGCCAGCTCCCACCG
>NZ_JBNRIJ010000001.1:344038-360032 GCF_053557675.1 Pseudomonas sp. XP1
GCATCTCCCCGTATGCCCAATGCCAGAGCGGCTGTGGGAAAAGTTTCATCTTCGTTCACCTGCGGAGTTGGCCCGCAACCTGCTATATCCAGCCTGCGAATTTGATCGAGTGGTCAGGCCACGCATGCCGTAGTCATGCGTGCCTGCCTCTCTAAACGGCCAGCAGGCCACGGATTTCAGGGGCCGCAGGATGTCGCTCGCGGAGCAGATCGAACAACAGCAAGACGATGCGGGTTGGAGTGCTCACCTGCAGTTGCGCTTCGTCAGGCGCGACGAAGTGACCCGCCTTGGTGCGTGGCGGCATTTTGGACCTCTTTTGGTGCAGCGGCCGTTCTATCCGGAAGGTGCACCGTGCCATGTCTACGTGCTGCACCCGCCCGGTGGGATTGTGGCCGGCGACCGCCTGGAGCTGGATATCCAGCTGGAGCCGGGCAGCCACGCGCTGCTGACCATGCCCGGCGCCAGCAAGTTCTACCGCAGCATCGGCCCGACCGCGCGGCTGGCCCAGCGCTTTCACCTGGCCGCCGGCAGCACCTTGGAGTGGCTGCCGCAGGACAGCATCTTCTTTTCCGGCGCCCGCGCCAGCCTCGACAGCCGTTTCACCCTCGAGCCGGGGGCACGCCTGCTGGCCTGGGAAACCCTGTGCCTGGGGCGCCCGGTGATGAACGAGCGTTTCGACCACGGTGCCCTCGACAGCCGCCTGCATATAGAACTGCCTGACGAAGTGGGCCTGCACGAGCGCCTGCGCGTCGAAGGCGGGCGCCTGGACAAGCTTGGCGGGCATCCGCTGCTGGCCACCTTTTGCGCTGCACCCGCCGACCAGGCCGTGCTGGATCTGGTGCGCCCGCTGCTCGACGAGATGGTCAACCCGGCCGGCGCGACCCTGGTTGGGTCGTTACTGGTGATCCGCGTGCTTGACCATGACAACCAACACCTGCAACGCACCCTGCAACGCCTGTGGCATGTGCTGCGCCCGGCCGTCCTCGGCCTGCCGGCCTGCCCGCCGCGTATCTGGGCCACCTGAGAGAGCGCCATGGAGCTGACCCCGAGAGAGAAAGACAAACTGCTGCTGTTCACCGCCGCGTTGCTGGCGGAGCGGCGCCTGGCCCGTGGACTGAAGCTCAACTACCCGGAAGCGGTGGCGCTGATCAGTGCCGCCGTGCTCGAAGGCGCCCGTGATGGCCGCACCGTCGCCGAGCTGATGAGCCTGGGGCGTGAAGTATTGAGCCGCGAGCAGGTGATGCCTGGCATTGCCGAAATGCTCCACGACGTGCAGGTCGAAGCAACCTTCCCGGATGGGACCAAGCTGGTGACCGTGCATGACCCCATCGTCTGAAACTGCCCAGGAGCCCCGCATGATCCCAGGTGAAATCCAGGTCGCCGCCGGCGACATCGAGCTGAACAGCGGCCGTGCGACGGTCAGCGTCAGCGTGGCCAACCATGGCGACCGCCCGGTGCAGGTCGGCTCGCACTACCACTTCTACGAAGTCAACGAGGCGCTGGTGTTCGAGCGCGCGCCGACCCTGGGCTTTCGCCTGGACATACCCGCCGGTACCGCCGTGCGTTTCGAGCCCGGCCAGGCGCGTACCGTGCAGCTGGTGGCCTACGTCGGCAAGCGCGAGGTCCATGGCTTCCAGGGCAAGGTGATGGGCGCGCTGGAGGGCAGGGCATGAGCCGCATTTCCCGCCAGGCCTATGCCGACATGTTCGGGCCCACGGTAGGTGACCGCGTACGCCTGGCCGACACCGCGCTATGGGTCGAGGTGGAGCGCGACTTCACCATCTATGGCGAAGAGGTAAAGTTCGGTGGCGGCAAGGTCATCCGCGATGGCATGGGGCAGGGCCAGATGCTGGCCGCCGATGCCATGGACCTGGTACTCACCAATGCCCTGATCATCGACCACTGGGGCATCGTCAAGGCCGATATCGGCATCAAGCACGGGCGTATCGCGGTGATCGGCAAGGCTGGCAACCCCGATGTGCAACCGGGCGTGAACGTACCCGTGGGCCCCGGCACCGAGGTGATCGCGGCCGAGGGCAAGATCGTCACCGCCGGCGGCGTCGACTCGCACATCCACTTCATCTGCCCGCAGCAGGTGGATGAGGCGCTGACCAGCGGTGTCACCACCTTCATCGGCGGCGGCACCGGGCCGGCCACCGGCACCAACGCCACCACCTGCACACCCGGCCCCTGGTACCTGGCGCGCATGCTCCAGGCCGCCGACAGCCTGCCGATCAACATCGGCTTGCTGGGCAAGGGCAACGCCTCGCGGCCGGAAGCGCTGCGCGAGCAGATCGCGGCCGGCGCCGTGGGGCTCAAATTGCACGAAGACTGGGGTTCGACGCCAGCAGCCATCGACTGCTGCCTGGGCGTGGCCGAGGAAATGGACATCCAGGTGGCGATCCACACCGACACCCTCAATGAGTCCGGCTGCATCGAAGACACCCTGGCGGCCATCGGCGACCGCACCATCCACACCTTCCACACCGAAGGTGCTGGTGGCGGCCACGCCCCGGACATCATCCGCGCGGCGGGGCAGGCCAACGTGTTGCCGTCCTCGACCAACCCGACCCTGCCGTACACGATCAACACCGTGGACGAGCACCTGGACATGCTCATGGTCTGCCACCACCTGGACCCGAGCATCGCCGAAGACGTGGCCTTTGCCGAGTCGCGCATCCGCCGCGAAACCATCGCCGCCGAGGACATCCTCCACGACATGGGCGCCTTTGCCATGACCTCGTCCGACTCCCAGGCCATGGGCCGGGTTGGCGAGGTGGTGTTGCGCACCTGGCAGGTGGCCCACCAGATGAAGCTGCGCCGCGGGCCACTGGCGCCGGACACCAGCTACAGCGACAACTTCCGGGTCAAGCGCTACATCGCCAAGTACACCATCAACCCGGCACTGACCCACGGCATCGGCCACGAAGTGGGCTCGGTGGAGGTCGGCAAGCTGGCCGACCTGGTGCTGTGGGCGCCGGCGTTCTTTGCGGTCAAGCCGGCCCTGGTGATCAAGGGCGGAATGATTGTCACCGCGCCGATGGGCGACATCAACGGTTCCATCCCCACGCCGCAACCGGTGCACTACCGCCCGATGTTCGGCGCCCTGGGCGCGGCGCGGCATGCCACGCGCATGACCTTCCTGCCCCAGGCAGCGATGGACCGTGGCCTGGCCGAGGAGTTGAACCTGCGCAGCCTGATCGGCGTGGCCCACGGCTGCCGCAGGGTGCGCAAGCCCGACATGGTCCACAACACCTTGCAGCCGCTGATCGAGGTCGATGCGCAGACCTACCAGGTGCGTGCCGACGGCGAACTGCTGGTCTGCGAACCGGCCCGCGAACTGCCGCTGGCCCAGCGTTACTTCCTGTTCTGAAGGAGCCCCGATGATAGTCTTGACCCGCCGTATCACCGAACCCGGCAAGCTGGGCGAAACCGGCAGCGTTACCCTGGACGTGGACAGCCGCATCAAGAGCCGCCTGCGGGTGACCCTGGATGATGGTCGCGAAGCCGGGCTGATGCTCGAGCGCGGCCACCTGCTGCGCGGGGGCGAACTGCTGGCCGATGCCGAGGGTACTCAGCTGATCCGTGTGCTGGCGGCGCCCGAGGCGGTGTCCACGGTGCGCTGCGCCGACCCGCTCCTGCTGGCCCGCGCGGCCTATCACCTGGGCAACCGCCATGTGCCGCTGCAGATCGAACCCGGCCTGTTGCGTTTCCAGCACGACCACGTGCTGGACGACATGTTGCGTGGCCTGGGCCTGACGGTAGAGGCCGAACAGGCGCCGTTCGAGCCTGAAGCGGGCGCCTACCAAAGTGCACCGCACAGCCACAGCCACAGCCATAGCCATAGCCACGCCCACGGCCACGATCACCCGTTCGTGCGCCTGCCTGCCCATTCCTGAACTGCCTGGAGCAACCGATGAAAAAGACTTTCGCCCTGTTTCTGCTGATGCTGGCTCTGCCTGCCTTCGCCCACCCTGGGCACGACGCCAACCCGCTGCACGACGGCCTGCTGCACCCGCTGACTGGTCTTGACCACCTGCTGATGCTGCTGGGCACCGGTGTACTCGCCGCTTTGACCCGGCGCAGCCTGACGCTACCCCTGGCAACCTTGGCGGCGATGTTCGGCGGCGCGGTGTGCGGCCACCTGTTCGGCGATGTACTGGGCATGGAAACCCTGATTGCCGTGTCGCTGCTGGTGGCTGCCGGTGCAGTGCTGTTGCCCAGCCGCCAACTGCTGCTGGCCATGGCCATGCCGGTGTTCGCCCTGTTCCATGGCTGGGCCCATGGCGTGGAAGCCACGCCAAGCGCGTTCTGGCAGTTCAGCGCCGGCTTCGTCACGGTCAGCGGCCTGTTGCTGGCGGCCGGTTTCGCGGTCGGTTGCCTGTTGCGCAGGCACAGCGGCCTGCAGAAGGCCTTTGGCGGTGGCCTGCTGGCCGGCGCCGCGCTGGTCCTGGCCGGTTGATGGACAGCGACCTGGCGCTGTTGCGCCTGCTGCAGCTGGCCAGCCCTGGCTTGCCGGTGGGTGGTTTTACCTACTCGCAAGGCCTGGAGTGGGCGGTCGAGGCGGGCTGGGTACGTGACGTGGATGGTTTCGCTGCCTGGCAGCGCGAACAGATCGACGACACCCTGGCCTGCCTCGACTGGCCGGTGCTGGCGCGCCTGTACCACGCCTGCCAGGCCGAGGACACCAAGGCCTTCGGCCATTGGAGCCGCTTTCTGCTGGCCAACCGCGAAACGGCCGAGCTGCGCCTGGAAGAACAGCAGCGCGGCGCGGCGTTGGCACGGCTGCTGGACGGCTGGCAACTGGGCCAGGCGCCGGCCTGGCGAGCCAGCCTCGAACTCACCCAGCTGGGCGGTATGGCCTGGCTGGCTGCGCACTGGGCTATCCCACTGCGCCAGTTGGCCCTGGGCCATGGCTTTGCCTGGCTGGAGGGCGCGGTAATGGCTGGGGTCAAGCTGGTGCCGTTCGGCCAGCAGGCTGCCCAGACCTTGCTGCGCGACCTGGGAGCAGAGCTGCCCGCGGCCCTCGACCGGGCACTGGCCCTGGGCGATGACCAGCTTGGTGGCGGCCTGCCGTTGCTGGCCATTGCCTCATCGCGTCACGAAACCCAATACACCCGTTTGTTCCGTTCCTGAGGACTGCCTGCATGCAAAGCTATCAACAACCCCTGCGCGTCGGTGTCGGCGGCCCGGTCGGCTCCGGCAAGACGGCGCTGCTCGAAGCCTTGTGCAAGGCCATGCGCGACCACTACCAGATCGCAGTGGTCACCAACGATATCTACACCAAGGAGGACCAGCGCATCCTCACCGAAGCCGGGGCCCTTGAGCCGGAGCGCATCGTCGGCGTGGAGACCGGCGGCTGTCCGCACACGGCGATACGTGAAGACGCCTCGATGAATTTGGCGGCGGTCGAAGCCCTGGCGCGCAAGTTTGGCAACCTCGAGGTGATTTTCGTCGAAAGCGGCGGTGATAACCTGAGTGCGACTTTCAGCCCGGAGCTGGCCGACCTGACCATCTACGTGATAGACGTGGCTGAAGGCGAGAAGATCCCGCGCAAGGGTGGGCCGGGGATTACCAAGTCGGATTTCCTGGTGATCAACAAGACCGACCTGGCGCCTTACGTGGGGGCTTCGCTGGAAGTGATGGAGCGCGATACCCAGCGCATGCGCCCGCAGCGGCCCTGGACCTTCAGCAACCTGAAGAAGGGCGAGGGGCTGCAGGCGGTGATCGACTTCATCGTCGAGCGCGGGATGCTGGGTGTGCGCGGGTGATGTAACGGGTTGAACGCAGTCTGGACCATGGCGCAATTCCTGTGGGAGCGGGTTTACCCGCGAACACTGGCGCAGCCGGTGCACCCACCGCGTTGGCTTCTTCGCGGCTAAAGCCGCTCCCACAGGGATATATGTTGCCTCACGTCATGTATGGCAGCAGTGAGGTTTATCCGGCTGCCCTTCATAACGGTCATGGTGCCGCACCCAATCCATGGTCCCCCCCTCGTTGCGCCCCAGTGGCGCAATATCGAGAAAGTTGTAGGTATTGACCAGGATGTCCAGCCCGCGGGCATAGGTTGAGTAGGTGTGGTACAGGCTGCCATCGGGCTCGCGGTAGAACGCACTCAGCCCGGGAAGCTCGCTTTCATCGCCCTCATATGGCTCATAGTTGTACTGCCGCTGGCCCTCGCTGCCGACGCTGACGCCAAAGTCCTCGTTGAACCCGCTGCCATGTGACGAATACCAGGGGAACTGCCAGCCCATGCGCCGGCGGAAGGCCTGGAACTCGGCATACGGTGCCCGCGACACCGCCACCAATGACACGTCGTGATGCGCCAGGTGCAAGTTGGCGCCGTCAAAGTGGTCGGCCAGGAACGAGCAGCCGGGGCAACCTTCGCTCCAGCCCTCGGCGAACATGAAGTGGTAAACCAGCAATTGGCTGCGGCCCGCGAACAGGTCGGCCAGGCTCAGTTCGCCGTCCGGCCCCTGGAAGCGATAGTCGTGCTCCACCTTTACCCAAGGCAGGGCGCGACGGGCTGCTGCCAGCGCGTCGCGGTGGTGGGTGAAGGCCTTTTCGTGCAGCCACAGCTGCCGCCTGGCCGCCAGCCACTGGCTGCGGGAAACCACCGGGTGCCTGCTTTCGCTCGTGCTCATGGTGCTGTCTCCACATTGGGGATTCACACACTAGTCGAGCACGGGCGGGTCGGATCGACAGGCCGCGGCGCCCAGGCGATGAGTGGTATTGCTCAGCCCGAATGGGCGATATGCCCTTCGCTCAGTTCATCCGCTGCTTCATCTTCCCCAGGCAGCGCGGTGATCACGCTGAAGTCGCTGATTTCCACCTGGCCACCGCCATAGCCCAGCAAATGGAAGGAAAACGCCTTGCGCGCGGTCGGGTTGTCGAAGCTGAACTCCATCTCCAGCGGCTCGTCGGTAGTGACTTTTACTTCGTCAGGCAAGCCCAGCGGTACGTCCTGCTCCAGCTGCTTTGCCTTGAGCTGGATATAGGCTGCGCGCCTGGGGTCCAGCGAACGTACCTTTACCCGCACGCGGGTATGCGAACCCTCGGGCATTTCCAGGTACTGGGCGCCGATCAGGTTGTCGGCCCAGTCATCTTTGATGCGCTTGCGCAGCCGGATCGGCGATGGGCCACCGAACTGGTAACGCAGGTTGAGCGGTGTTTGCAGCAGGGACTGGTCGAGCACCCCGGCAAGGGCGCCGATCTGCTGGCCGAGCAGGCTATCGCCCGGGCCCAGGTAACGTGCCTGGTCGGCGATGAAGCCCTCGCTGGCGTAGCGCCGGCAGCGCTGCTGGAAGTCGCATTCGGTGAAAACACCCTGGCCGTCGTGATAGCGCAGCATGCCGTTGGTGTAGGAGATCATCTCGCGACCGCTGTCGTAGTCGCGGTACAGCGAGCGACCGCCGAGCGCCATGGGGATGGGCAGGGCAAAGTAGTCGAGCAGGGAGGTGGCCAGGTCGATATGGCCATAGGTACCGCGCTTGATCCGTGGCAACTGCGCCTGCTCGGGTGCCAGGGTGAGGTTGAAGCCCCAGGACGAGGCCAGGCGCACACCGTCGATGCCGTGGGACTCGTCGGAAGTCACCACCACCAGGGTGTCCTTGAGTACGCCCTGGCGTTCGAGGTTGTCGAGGAATGTACCGAGTGCGTCGTCCAGGTAGGCGACTGCCGCCTGTTTCGGCGTGTCGTAGCGCTCCAGGTACTCGGTCGGTGCCGAGTACGGTTGGTGGGTGCCCACGGTGAGCAGGGTCAGCATCCACGGCTTGTCCTGCCTTTGCAGCTGGCTGACGTAATCCAGCGCACCTTCGAAGAAGGCGCGGTCATCCTTGCCCCAGGGGAAGTCCAGGTAGTTCTTGTTGCGGAACCACTCCTGGCCATGCACCGCGTCAAAGCCGATGTGCGGCATGATGCGGTCCTTGGCCATGAAGCGCAGGCCGGCGCCTTGCAGGTAGTGGGTAGTGAAGCCGGCCTGGCGCAACTGCGCCGGCAGGCAGGCCTGGTTGCGTTCGTTCTGGGTCAGCAGTTCCATGCCTTTGGGCGTGCCGTTGGCCAACTTGTCGTAATCACCGCACAGCATTGCGTACAGGCCACGGATGGTCTGGTGGGTGTGCAGTACGTAGTCCGGGGTGTTCATGCCGCGCTCGGCCCACTGGCTGAGCTTGGGCATCAGCTCTTCGTCGAAGCGGCTGTGCAAGGCCTGGCGGTTGGGCCGCAAATAGGCCCCGGGGATGCCTTCCACGGTGATGACCAGCAGGTTGCGGGCGTTGCCTGGCCCGGCGAGCAGGCGCTGGCCATGCAGGTCGGACTGGGTCAGACCAGTGCTGGCCATAGGGGTGAAAGTTTGTGTCCGGCCCATCCAGCCTTGGACCTGGCGCTGCAGGTTGCCGGCTCCGGCCGACAGCAGCTGGTGGGTGACGTTGTATTGCCGCCATTGGTCGGCGTCGGAAGGTACCAGTTGCTGGCTGCCCCAATGGGCGCCGAACAGCAGCAGCGGAATGGCCCAGGCCGTGCGTGGCAGCGGCTGGCTGGGGTGGGTACGGCTGCGCCAGGCGCCGGCCAGCCAGGCCAACAGGCCGGCGCCCATGGCCCAGGGCAGCCAGGCATGGGCCAGGCCGCCACCGGTCGAGTTTTCCATGAACTGCGGGTCGACCAGGTAGGTCAGGTCGGCGCTGGTAGGCAAACGGCCCACCGCGCTCACCAGTTCGGCCGAAGCCACCCAAAGGGCCGACCAGGCCAGCAATACGGGGAGCGCCAGCCACCATGGCCGACGGTGCAGCAGCAAGACCAGCAAGCTGCCGAGGGCGAGGTCGGACAGGTAACCGAGCGGGTTGGACCAACCCAGCATGGCGCGCGTACCCAGTGGGATCACCAGTACCAGGGCCGCCAGGGCGACAAGCCGAGTACGTGGGTGGTCTGACAGGTTCTTCACAAAAACATCCCTTTTGCCATTAAATCGTCATGCAACTGTGCTTGATGATAACAGGCCACGGCAGGGAAGGCGGGCCGGGGCAGGGTTGGTAACCAGGCGCGGGGCCCGTTCGCGCAGGCCCGGCCGATGGCAAGTATCAGAAGTAGTAGGGGAATTTCAGGCTGAAGGAAAAGTCCGGTGCGTCATCGGTCAGACCAATGGCCAGGTTGGGCACGATGGTCAGGTTGTCGGTGGCGGCGAAGGTCATGCCTATGTTGAAGTTGGCTGCGTTGTAGTCGCTGTTGGAGATCGACTGCCAGTCGCCGCCATCCGGTTTTATCTTGCTCTTGCGGGCGAACTGGTCGGACACCGAGAACGACATGCTCATCTTCTCGTTCAGGGCAAAGGCGATACCGCCGCCGATCTGCCACGAGTCGCCCAGCTTCACATCGCCGGGCACCTTGCTGTTGACCTGTGGGCTGATGTCACTGAACGAGTCCTCCATGTTGTAGGTGTAGGACAGGCTGCCGAACAACACGGCCGGGTCGAACGTCTTGACCAGCGAGATGCCCGGCGTGATCGACCAGACGCCGTTGCCGGTCGGCAGGCTTTCCGGTACCGACAGGTTGTCGTTGCCTTCTACCTGGCGCAGTTTGATGCCATAAGGGTCTTTGCCGGTCGGCGCCTTGATGCGCAAGGTAGCGACGGCGTCAGGCCAGGTCTCGTCTTCGTCGAGGAACTTGTAGGCGATGCCGACGTTGACGTCGCCGATCTCTGGGTCGCGGGTTACGGTTTCGTCCGAGGTGCTCGCCCCGGCGCCCCCTGCACCGCCGGAAGAGTAGGTGGATTCGCGGTACACCACCGGGACGTTGATATCGAACTGCCAGCGCTGGGCGAGGTTGTAGCGGGCAGTCATGTCCAGGGTCCAGTTATCTGCCTTCACCCGGTCAAGGTTGATACTGCCGAGGAAGATCGAGTCCAGTGCCAGGAAGCCGTTGAGCACCAGCGCCCGGGTATCGTAATGGGTATAGGTGACACCGGTCTCGAAGCTGAACTTGCCGCCGCCGAAAAAGCCGCTGGCCTCGTCGTACAGGTTGGACACGCTCTGAGCCGGTTCAGCGTCAGCGGTGAGCGCCTGGCCATAGGAGCTGCCGGTGGTACCCGGTGCGCCCGAAGCCACCGTCTGTGCGCCCTTGACCCCTTCAGCCGGGGACTTGACCAGGCGTTTGGGCGGTGGTGCTGTCGGGGTTTCCTCTACCTGGCGCACGCGCTGCTCCAGCACCATCAGCGCTTGCTGCTGGGCTTCGTAGCGGCGTTTCAGTTCCATCAGTTCCTGCTTGAGAGCCTCGACCTGAGGGTCGGCTGCGGCGTAGAGCAATGTGGCCGGGGCCAAGGTGGTCAAACACACAAAAGCTTTGAGCGATAAAGATCGGTGCATGGAATTGCCGTCCCTGCCGACTACTTTTGATGAGACTGAGCGTAGATCAGTATCCAAATGTGCGAAGACCTTTGAGCTGATCGAGGCTACCGTTCAGCGACGCGGCGGTTGGCACGCTTTCGCGCATCACCACATTGAGGGTGGTGACGTTATTGACCCGGTTGCCATTGCCCAGCAGCGTCGAGTTCTGCATCAGGCCACCCTGCGCCAGGCGCTGCATGCTGCTGCCCTGGTTGTTGCTGGCACTGATGTTGAACTGCACCCCTGCGCCGCTGGCGGACACGCTCAGTGCACCTGCGCCGTTTGCCCCCGTCAGCGTCTGGCCGTTGGCCAGCGCCTGGCCCTGTGGCTGCCCGGTGGGCGCCTGGTCGGCCTTGGAGACATTGATCGCAACATTGTTGTAGGCGGTATTGTTGTCGCCAGCTGCGCGTACCACCTGGGTCACACCCTCTGTGGTGTTGAGGCCGGCACCGCCTGTAACGGTACCGGTACCCGGTGCCGTGGTTCCAGCAGACGCCGTGCCAGTGCCGCTTTCGTCAACCAACGACACATAGAATTGCGGTTTGATGGTCGACTGCTGAATCTGCATCGTGCTCGTCGCACCGATCATGTCCCCTTTGGCATTCTGCCAGGTGCTGGACATGACGATACCGAAACTCACGATCCGCCCGGGCATCACGTAGCGGCCACGCAGGCTCGCCAGCTCGTGGTCCTTCAACTCGATGGGCTTGAACGTTTCGGCATGGGTAGGAAGGCTGACGGTCAGGCATGCAATTGCAAGCCAGAATGCATTCTTCATTGGGGTACTCCCCGGAGCCTCGTGCTCCTTGTCGTTGCAAGAAGTTAGAAGAAGTCGCTTTTGATGAACCCGAAATCCAGCAGTTCTGCATCACGTACCGGAGTGAAGTTGCTCACCCGGCCCTTGGCAGTCAGGGGTAGCGGCGGGTCGAGCAGGACATTGTTCTTGTCGTAGCCCTGGCCGATGACGGCGAAGATGATGCCGTTCCAGCCCTTGAGAAAATCGTCGACCTTGTAGCGTTTGTGGCCCAGTACCGGGTCACCGATGTACACCCAGCCCTTGTCGACCTTCTGCATGACCACGAAGTGCTTGTAGCCGCGCACCTCCATCAGCACCACGACCGGAATCCGCACGCTGTGCAGGGTCTCGGGTGCCACCCGGTAGCCACGGGCACGCATCCCCAGGCTTTCCACGTAGCGTTTCATGTCGAGCATCGAGAAGCCTTGCGTGCGCACCAGGTCCTGGTCGGCGTGGGCCAGCATGCCTTCGATGATCTGTTGTTCGTCCACGTCCAGCCAGTAGGCCTGGCGCAGGATGGTGGCCAGCGCGGCTGCGCCGCAGCTGAAGTCGGTCTTCTGTTGCACCAGGTCGGCGAACTTGCGCTCGCGTATGCTCTGGATGGGCTTGAACACCACGGCGCCGCCCGGCAGGACGGACAGCGGCATTTGTGCCGCTTCGCTCACGCTGGCCAGGCACAGCAAAAACGCCAGGGCAATGATGCGCATGATCGGATGCCTTCCGGTTCTGTTGAAGAAAGGCCCCCCGAAGGGGGCCTCAAGCACAGCGATCAGAACGAGGTGTTGGAGATGGCCAGCGAGTTGCTCTGCTGGTTGCCCACACCGGCCGCCACGTTCACGCCCAGGTTGCCGCTGCCACCGTTCACCGAACCGCTAAGGGTTGCAGTGTTGGTAACAGGGTTGGCCCAGCCGGTCGGGGTCAGCACTTGGAAGGACACGGTATTGCTCAAGTCGTAGGCACTGCTTTCGCTGTAGCTCTTCGACACGTCGTTCGACGATTGAGACGATTTCTCGCCAGACTTTTCAAACGCCGATTCCGATGCATTGGCATAGGACGACTCGTGAGCCTTCTCATACGAGGAGTCGCGAGACTTCTCATAGCTCGATTGGCGGGCCTTGTCGTACGACGAGTCGAACGCCTTCTCGAACGACGCGTCGTGCGAGCTTTCCCGCGAACGGTCGACATCCACATTGAGCGAGGCATTGAGCGAGGCATCGAAGCTGTCGGTGCGGGTACGCTCGCGACGGCCGTCATCGGTGGTTACGGTACGGGTCGCATCGGCAGCAGCGGCCAGGGTGGCGTTCAGGCTGGAGCTGCTGGACGAACTGGCGTTGCTGGCCATGGAACCACTGGCATTCCAGCTATTGGAGCCGCTGGCAGTGGAACTGCGCGAACCACTGGCGTTCATGCTGCTCGAACCGCTGGAGTTCCAGCCACTGGACCCGCTGGAGCTGGCGCTTTGCGAGCCGGCCACGCTGAAGCTCGAGGACGAGCTGCGGTCGTCAGTCGAATTGAACGTGCCCTCACGCGAGCTGGAGCCGCTCTTGGTAGTGGTGATGGTCAGCGTATCCACCCGGTAGGTGCGGTCGGCGCCGTTGTTCACCGTCAGGCCTGGGCCGTTCTGGTCGGCAGTGGCGGTGGCAGTGGCATTGCCCAGCGGGGCGCCGGTGTTGGCGATGGCCATGGTGTTCTTCTGCTGGTTCAGGTCGCCGCCAGCGATGTTGATGCCGACGTTACCCTCCGCACCATCGGCCGAGCCGGTCATGACTGCCGAGTTCTGGGTGGACCAGTTGTCGACACGGTTGTTGTTGCTGAACTGGCGCACATCAGCGGTGGCTTCGGCGGTGCCGAACACGAAGCTGTTGTCCAGGCTGGACTCGGAAGATGCATTGGCAATGGCCGCAGCATTGTCCTGCTGGTTGCCGTTACCGGCTGCCACGTTGACACCCACGTTGCCACTTGCGCCCGTGGCCGAGCTGCTCATTTCGGCTTCGTTGATGGTGCCTTGGTTGGTGATGGTATTACCCGTGCTGCGTTGGCTGTCCATGGCGTTGGCTGTGGCATACACAGGGATCCTGGTGGGAGGAGGGGTGTGATGCCCGTTATTGTGGTGACCATTGTGGTGCCCGCCACGCCGGTCGTTCTGATCAGCTTGTACAGCAACAGCCATGACCGCAGCAATTGCGAAAACCAGAGGCTTGATTGCCATCGAGGGTTTCATGGTGATTCTCCGTACGATTAGGTTAAGTGTCGTTCTTGACTGGAAGGGTCAATCCGCGACCCGGATGCTCAGGGTGTTGGCCATGCGGTTTCCCACCCCGGCACTCTGGTTCAACTGAATCACTCCACGGCTACCGGTGAAGGCCTGGTCACTGGTGGTGACCTGGCGATGGCCAGTTGAAGTGTCAATCGGACCGGAGTTGTTGAGCAGCGCCACGTTCTGTTGCATGAGGACGCTGTCGTCGATGGTTTGCGGCTGGGCACCGATACTGATGCTCAGTGCGTTGGCTTGCTGGGTGTTGGCGCCGGCGCTCTGGTTGACCCCCAGTGCGCCGCTACCGTTGCTGAAGGCGTCGCCCTGTATGGTCGAGCGTGCGTTCATTGTGGGGGCTGCAGGGGTGTTCAGGCGCTGGCGAATCTGCGTGGTGGCGCTGGCCTCGGGCCCGACCGCGAAGGCGCGCGCGTTGGCCTGTTGCTGTTGGTCACCGGCCGCCTGGTTGACCGACAGGTTGCCCTGGTAACGGCTGCCCGAGCTGTCGATGTCGGCGTTGTTGATCACGGGAACCGGGGATTGCGCGAAGGTCGATGTACTGCACAGCGTGACCAGGATCAGCAGCGTGTGCTTCATCTCACTTGCCTCCGGTCAGGATCTGCAGCGGTGCCAGGCCGCGCTGTACGCTCGAATTGACCATGTTCGAGATGCCATTGCCTGAGCCCGTGCCGCGGCCACCGGCCAGGTTGGGCAGTTGGGACTGGTTGTTGAGGTTGCCGCCCAGGTTGTTGGTCTGCTGGGTAATCAAGGTGCTGATACCCGCACCGCTGCTGATGTTGGCGAAGTCGCCATCACTCAGTTCGTTGGTTTGCTTGAGGATGTGCGCGGAAGGGTTGGCATTGACGGTGGTGGGGTTGGGGTCGGGTCGTAACGGCGGGACAACGGCGTTGCGTGTCTGCACGTCACGGGTTATCACGATGATGCCGTTGTCGGCCTGGGCCGTAAGGCTCAACGAGCCCAGCACAGAGCCCATCAGCAACAGGTAATAGAGGCGTTTGTCAGTTTTCCTCACGACGGCAACTCCTTCAATGAGCGCTGGCCTTGATCAGCGATGTGAACGAGGGAGCAGAAGGTGTGCCGCTTTTGAGAAGCGTTTGCAGATCAAAAGGTTAAGGTGAGTACCATGACAAGCTGCGGCGTATTCTGTCTCAGGATTGAAACAGGCAGCCGCTGGCGGTGCGGGCAAAACCAGTGTCGGCCTTGATTGGAAGGGTTTTTGCAGGAGTGTTTCAGCGCCTTGACACTACTTTCGAGGCCCCGCGAGGGCCCATGTTTTCAGGGGCTTCGCCCCTTGGGGGTGTGTCAGTGGGTTAACACTCGGCGGGGCAGGATGGCGTATCGCTACCAACGAGCTTAGCCACTGTTTGTAGTGCCAGCAACTGGCGTTGCGGCCAATTGCCTTCAATTATCTTGTACGCCTGATCATGCCGTTGCAGCCAGTGCAGGCTGTCGTCGAAAAAGCGCTGGCGGTCGCGCAGTTCGGGCTGGCTGCGCTGGCCATCGGCGACCCAATCCACGCCTTGCGGGCTCAGCAGCAGGTGCAAGTGGTAATGCCGTGCCAGCAGCGCCTGTTCCAGCCAGGCCGGGCAGTCGCCGAACAGAGCATGGCTCCAGAGCATGTTGCTGAGCAGGTTGGTGTCGAGAATCAGCAGCGACGGTGCCTGCTCGCGTGCGCGGTCCTCCCACGCCAACTGGCCGCGGGCGATGGTGGGGATATCGGCATAGCACGTATCGCGGCATTCCTGGTCGATGAAGTGGCGCACATATTCGCCAACCACCACGCCGCCAAAATATGCCTGGATCACGCCGCTGAGCCAGCTCTTGCCGCTGGACTCCGGGCCGCACAGCACCAGTACTTTCATGGATTGCGCCGCGCTCATGGCTGCACCAACGCTGGGTCACGGCGCCATTCCAGCCAGCCGCGCACGGCAATCAGGGTAAGCACGGCGAAGAACCCTGCGGTGAAGTACAGCTGCTGGTGCAGGTACTGGCCCACGTAGACGATATCGACCACTACCCACAGCGGCCAGCACTGCAGGCGCTTCTGCGCCATCCACAGTTGTGCCACCAGGCTGAAGCCGGTCAGGGTCGCGTCCAGCCAGGGCAGGGCGGCGTCGGTCCAGGTGGCCATGGCTGCGCCAAGGGTGGCGCTCAGCAGTACCCCACCGGCCAGGCCGACGAGCAATGCCGGGGGCTGCAGACGAGTGACCTGGCGGGCGTCTTCAGCATGGCCCGGGCGCTTCCATTGCCACCAGCCGTAGACCTGCAGGATGGCGTAGGCCAGTTGCAGCAGCATGCCCGAGTACAGCTTCACCTCGTAGAACAGCCAGCCATAGATCAGCACCATGACCAGGCCGATGGGCCAGCACCAGGCATTCTGCTTGACCGTGAGCCAGACAGCGGTGACGCCGAGTACGGCGGCGATAAGTTCAAGGCCGGACATCGGCGATCCTTGGAGGCTACGGGGAGGGGCGCGATTGTAGCGGGTCGGCCGGGGAAGGTGTAGGACTGTGGGGCCTTTGGGGCTGCTTTGCAGCCCATCGCGACACA
>NZ_JBNRIJ010000001.1:360119-363408 GCF_053557675.1 Pseudomonas sp. XP1
AGGGGCGCGAAGCGCCCCGATATTCTCAAACTTATACCCGGAACTGCCGCAACAACTGCTCCAGCTCTTCGCTCAGCTGCCCCAGCGCCATCCCGGCATCGCTGGACTGCCGCGCCGCATCGGCAGTCTGCTGCGACAACCCGGCAGTATCCAGCACGTTGCGGTTGATCTCCTCTACCACGTGCGACTGCTGCAAGGTGGCGCTGGCGATGGAGGCATTCAACGCCGTGAGGTTGTTCAGCGATTGGTTGATGGCATCCAGGCTTGCACCGGCCTCGCGGGCCTGCTCGACAGTCTGGCGCGAGGCCTCGCTGCTGGTGTCGATGGCCCTGACCGCAGCGTCCGACTGACTTTGCAGGTGCTCGATCATGGTATGGATCTCGGCCGTCGACTGCGCCGTGCGCTGGGCCAGCAGGCGCACCTCGTCGGCGACCACGGCAAAGCCACGGCCTTGCTCGCCGGCCCTCGCTGCCTCGATGGCTGCGTTCAGCGCCAGCAGGTTGGTCTGTTCGGCGATGGAGCGGATCACGTCCAGCACACCACCGATGCGCGTGCTGTGCCCGGCCAGGTCGCGTATCACCTGCACGGCCTGGTCGATGGTCAGCGACAGCCGGTCGATCTGTGCCAGGCTGCCGTGAATGGCCTCCTGGCCTTGGGCCACCTGTTGTTGCGCAGTGCGCATTTCACCAGCGGCCTGTTCGGCAGTCTTGGCCACGTCCTGCACGGCGTAGGTCACTTCGTTGACCGCGGTGGCCACCTGGTCCATCTGCAGCGATTGCTGGGCGCTGTGCTGTTGCGCGGCACCGGCATTGTCGCCGACATGCCCGGCGGACCGAGCCAGGGCATGGGCCGCGCCTTGCAACTGGCCGACCACGCCTTGCAGCTTGCCGTTGAAGCGGTTGAAGTGTTCGCCCAGGTGGGTGATTTCGTCACGGCCATGAGTGTCCAGGCGGCGGGTCAGGTCGCTTTCGCCGCTGGCGATGTTGCCCATGGCCTGCACCGCTTCCTGCAACGGGCGGGCGATGCTGCGGGCAATCAGCATGACCACCAGCGCCATCAGCAGGGCAATGGCCACGCCTACCAGCGAGGCGTCGCGCAACTGGCGGGTGAATTCGGCCTGCACATCGTCGACATACACGCCTGAACCAATGATCCAGCCCCAGGGCTTGAACAGTTGAATGTAGGAGGTCTTGGCCACCGGCTCGCTGGCCCCAGGCTTGGGCCAGCGGTAATTGACCGGCCCGCCCTCCTGCTGCCGGGCCAGGGCGACCATCTCGTTGAACACGGCAAAGCCGTCGGGGTCGCGGATGGCTGACAAGTCCTGGCCGTCGAGCTTGGGGTTGGCCGGATGCATGATCATCTTCGGCCCCAGGTCGTTGATCCAGAAGTAGTCGTTCTGGTCGTAGCGCAGCGCGCGTACCACTTGCAGTGCCTGTTGCTGGGCCGCTTCTCGGCTGAGCGTGCCGGCTGCCTCCAGGCCTTGGTAATAGGCCAGCACACCGGCTGCGGTCTGCACCACGTGGCGGGTCTTTTCCGCTTTGGCCTGGTACAGGTCACCGTGGATCTGACGCAGCATCAGCAGGCCCAATACCACCAGCATGGCCACCGCCACCAGAAGGATCAGCCACAGGCGGCGGCTGATAGACATCGATCTCAGGGTTTTCATACCACAGCTCCCGTATTGTTCTTTTTATTCAGGCCCATCCAAGCATGCTTTGCGCCAGGTCCCCACTCGACTAATGGCTAAGTGCTATTCATTCAATAGTCTGCAGCAGGTTGTACTAGGCGATTGCAAAGGCGCTCTGTCAGGATTTCGGCCGCGCAAGATGAAACCTTTAGGCGGCGTGAACTTTTCTACTGGCATTGCGCCCAACAGTCGCTGTAAAACAGCCGGGCCGCGTGCGGCAACTTCAAGCAAATCAAGAACAAGGGGCCTGCAACGAGCAGCGCTTCATCGGGGGAACGATGGATTTTTGGACTGCCTTCCAGGCAATCATCTTAGGTGTGGTCGAAGGGTTGACGGAGTTTCTACCGATCTCCAGCACCGGCCACCAGATCATCGTCGCCGACCTGATCGGGTTTGGTGGCGAACGGGCCATGGCTTTCAACATCATCATTCAGCTGGCGGCGATCCTGGCGGTGGTGTGGGAGTTTCGCGGCAAGATCTTCGACGTGGTCTTCGGCCTGACCAGCCAGCCCACGGCGCGGCGATTCACCGGTAACCTGTTGCTGGCCTTCCTGCCGGCAGTGGTGCTGGGCGTGCTGTTCGCCGACCTGATTCACGAATACCTGTTCAACCCGGTCACCGTGGCGGCTGCGCTGGTGGTGGGCGGGGTGATCATGCTCTGGGCCGAGCGCCGCGAGCACCGTGTGGAGGTGGACCATGTGGACGACATGCGCTGGAGCCACGCGCTGAAGATCGGCTTCATCCAGTGCCTGGCGATGATCCCGGGCACTTCGCGCTCCGGCTCGACCATTATCGGTGGCCTGCTGTTCGGCCTGTCGCGCAAGGCGGCGACCGAGTTCTCGTTCTTCCTGGCGATGCCGACCATGGTCGGCGCGGCGGTGTATTCGGGCTACAAGTACCGCGACCTGTTCCAGCCCGGCGACCTGCCGGTATTTGCCATCGGCTTCGTGACCTCGTTCATCTTTGCCATGATTGCCGTGCGTGGGCTGCTCAAGTTCATTGCCAACCACAGCTACGCGGTGTTCGCATGGTATCGCATTGCTTTTGGTCTGCTGATTCTGGCGACCTGGCAGTTCGGCTGGGTTGACTGGGCGACAGCTCATGGCTGAGGTGGCACGTAGGCAAAGGGGGGAGGGCGTACGCAATGTGCGCCTGAAACTGCTGCTGTTGGGCCTGCTGTGCCTGCTGCCGGGCCTGGGCGCGGCGCGCATGGCCTGGGTCGACCAGGCCTGGTGGCCGCTGGCGCTGTACCCGGCAATGAGCCTGATCAGCCTGTTGCTGTATTGGCAGGACAAACAGCAGGCGCGCACCCAGGCCTGGCGTACGCCCGAGAAGGTGCTGCATGCCAGTGAGCTGCTGGGCGGCTGGCCGGGGGCGCTGTTGGCGCAGCAGCTGTATCGGCACAAGACGCGCAAGCTGTCGTACCAGCTGGTGTTCTGGGGGATTGTGCTGGTGCATCAGGTGTTCTGGGCGGACTGGCTGTTTCTTGGCGGGCGGCATCTGCCCTTCAGTTGATATGTGACTGTGCCGGCCTCTTCGCGGGCTTGCCCGCTCCCACAGGTACTCCACTGGTCTTGAGGGCAGTGAAAACCCTGTGGGCCG
>NZ_JBNRIJ010000001.1:363477-365612 GCF_053557675.1 Pseudomonas sp. XP1
GCTAGGTTACCAACCCCACCTGCAACCGCTTTGGCAACCGCCGCACCACCAGCTGGTGCGAGCGCTGCAACAGGTCACACAGCTCCTCACGCCCCATGGGGTAGGGCGAAGCCATGCTGATCCACCGCGCCCGCGCCAGGTACGGCGCAGGCCGCACCCCCGGGCGGTCGCAGTAGCCGAGAAACAGCTCGTCGGCCACCTTGAACGACAACCCCGCCCCCGCCAGGTCGAGCACCGCGAACATCTTGTTGCCCGCCACCGAGAACACCCGGATGCCGCCCCATTTGTAGTCTTCCCGTGCGCCCGGCAGGCTCAGGCAGAACGCTGCCACCTGGGCTTCGCTCATGTTCCGCTCAGACATATTTTTCTCCACAGGCCTCGAACGACGCCGCCAGGTGGTCGATCCATACCCGTACCGCAGGCAGCAAGCCGCGGCGGTGCGGGTATACCGCCTGCAGGTATCCACCCGGCAGCGACCAGTCCGGCAGCAGGCGCACCAGTTCGCCGCGCGCCAGTTCCTCTTCACAAAACATGCTGGGCAGCGCGGTAAAGCCAAGGCCTGCCCGTACAGCGGCATTACGTACTACGAAATCATCGATGGCAAGGCGCGGTTCCAGGGCGATTTCCTGCTGTTTGCCGTGGGGGCCGAACAGGCGGAAGTGTACCAACCGGTCCGCCTCGGCAGCGCCCAGCACCGGCAATGACGCCAGTTGGCCTGGTTCGCGGATGTGATCGGCGAAGCCTGGCGCTGCAACCAGCTGCATCTGCGCCTGGCGCAGGCGGCGGGTGACCAGCGCCGGGTCTTCGTCGCCCAGGTCACGTACGCGCAGGGCTACGTCGATGCCTTCGGAAATCAGGTCGACCCGGCGGTTGAGCAGTACCATGTCCAGTTGCACCTGGGGGTACTGCGCGAGAAAGCGGCTGATCACATCCGGCAGGAAGGCATGGGCCAATGCCACCGGGCAGGAAACCCGCAAGCGCCCGCGTGGTTCGCTGCTCATGCTGGCCACGGCCTCGTCGGCGGCTTCGGCTTCAAGCAGCATGGCCTGGCAGTGGTGCAGGTAGCGCTCGCCCACTGCGGTGAGCTTCAGTTGCCGTGTAGTGCGTTGCAGCAGGCGCGTGCCCAGGCGTTCTTCAAGCTCGGCGATACGCCGCGACAGGCGCGACTTGGGAATGCCCAACTGGCGGCCGGCTGCGGCGAAACCCCCGGCTTCGACCACGCGGGCGAAGTAGAAAAGGTCGTTGAGGTCTTGCATGGGAATGTCTCATTGTTCCACCTGTAGGACAAACTAACGCATTTTTGCTGCCTTATCAGCCATTGTTGATGTCGGTAGGATTCTCCCCATCGTGATCGCCCAACGCCGCGGTCTTCATTCACAGGAGAGTCCCATGAAACTGTTGCATATCGATTCGAGCATCCTGGGCGACAATTCCGCCTCCCGCCAACTGAGCCGCGAAGTGGTCGAAGCCTGGAAAGCCGCAGACCCGAGCGTGGAAGTGGTGTACCGCGACCTGGCCGCTGACGCCATCGCCCACTTCTCCGCGGCGACCCTGGTAGCAGCTGGCACCCCGGAAGACATGCGCGACGCAGCCCAGGCCTTCGAAGCCAAGCTGAGTGCGGAAACCCTGGAAGAGTTCCTGGCTGCCGATGCCGTGGTGATTGGTGCGCCGATGTACAACTTCACAGTACCGACCCAGCTCAAGGCCTGGATCGACCGCGTTGCCGTCGCCGGCAAGACGTTCCGCTACACCGAAGCCGGCCCGGAAGGCCTGTGCGGCAACAAGAAGGTAGTGCTGGTGTCCACCGCCGGTGGCCTGCACGCTGGCCAGCCGACTGGCGCCGGGCATGAAGACTTCCTCAAGGTGTTCCTGGGCTTCATCGGTGTCACCGACCTGGAAATCGTCCGTGCCCATGGCCTGGCCTATGGCCCCGAGCAGCGCAGCCAGGCGATCGATGCTGCCCAGGCGCAGATTGCCAACGAGCTGTTTGCTGCTGCCTGATCCTGCTGTCTTGCGCAAGCGTCAAAGGCTTGCGCGAACTCTGTGGGAGCGGGGGGGGGGGGGGGGGGGGGGGGGGGGGGGGGGGGGGGCGGGGGGGGGGGGGGGGGGGGGGGGGGGGGGGGGGGGGGGGGGGG
>NZ_JBNRIJ010000001.1:365699-402246 GCF_053557675.1 Pseudomonas sp. XP1
TCAACCTCAGGCCACTGGAATAGCCGGGTCAGCCGCTGCCAGCGCCGCAGCACGTTCGGTCGCCGGCGGATAGATCCACACCGTATTGATCTGCGCCTTCAACGCCTTGGCCTCGGCCTTGTCTTCCGGCGGCGACACCGTGCGCTCCCACCCTTCGGTATACACCGCCCCCCAGGCCCCAAGGTCCAGACAGGTCACGTACTTGGGCTGGCTGTAGGTCTTCGGTGCCACGCCAATCAGCTCGGCTGCCGCATTGTTGCCCGCATGACGCCCCAGCGGAATCGCATGCTGGCAGGACATCACCGCGTAATTGCCAACCTCGTCGCAGGCCGCATAGGCCACATCACCCGCTGCGTACACGGCATCATTGCCTGTCACCTTGAGATTGCCATCGACATGCAAGCGGCCCTGGCGGTCGCGCTCGCCACTGATCTGTTCGGTGAGCGGGTTGGCCTTGAAGCCCACGGTCCAGATCACTGTGCTGGCGTCGATGCGCTGGCCGTTGTCCAGCAGCACGCCGGCAGGGTCGACCGAGGCTACCGTGGCGCCACAGATCCATTCCACGCCCAAGGCCTTGGAGGCCTCCTCGATGGCGGGGCGGATGCCTTCACCCAGGGCCGCGCCAATTCTCACCCCACGGTCGACCACCACCACGCGCAACGCCGCGTCCTCGCCGAGGATTTCTCGCAGACGGGCCGGCAGCTCGGTGGCGGTCTCGATGCCGGTAAAGCCCCCACCGGCCACCACCACGGTATTGCGCGCCGGCGTGTCGGGCAGGTTGGCCAGTGACTTCAGGTGGGTTTCCAGGCGCGCGGCGCTGTCGAGCTTGTCGACATCGAACACATGCTCGATGCCGACCATGTCGGGCCGGTTGAGCACGCTGCCGCAGGCCATGATCAGGCGGTCGTAGGGCAGGGCGCACTGGGTGCCGCTGCGGGTGCGGTAGCTGACGCGGTGGGCCGCTTCATCGATGTGGAAGGCCGTGCCCTGCACGAAGCGGACGTTGACGGCATCGAACAGCTCTTGCAATGGCGCGGCCATGGCATGAACGTCGGGTTCGTAGAACCGTGGGCGCACGTGCAGCTCGGCCTGGGGGGCTAGCAAGGTGATCTCGACATCCTTGCGGCCATGGAGGTCAAGCTGGCGGGCGGCGCTGAGCGCGCTCCACAGGCCGGCAAAGCCCGCGCCAATGATCAGGATCTGCTTCATGGTTGTGCTCCTCTGAAGTTCGGTTAACAAGGTAGGCCCTGTTGCTGGATGCTGGGGAGCGAGCAGGCTTCAGAATGTTGGCGGGGTGATCACCCAGATCACCACGGCATCCACCTCACCGGGGTTGCCATAGCGGTGCGGTTCCTGGCTCGAGAAGCTGAAGCTGTCCCCTTCACCCAGCTGGAAATGCCGCTCGCCTACCCATAGCTCGAAGCTGCCGCTGAGGATGTAGCCGGCCTCTTCACCGTCGTGGCTGTAGCTCTGCTGGCTGTAGCTGCCCGGAGGAAAGCGCGAATGCAGGATCTCGAGCTGGCGGTTGGGCTGGGGCGTGAGCAGTTGATCGACGATACCATCTTCGTAATGCACGCTCAGGCGGCTGTTGCGCCTTACCACATAGCCCTGGTCCTCGGGCGCAGTGGTGGCTTCGCTGGCGAAGAACCACTGGATGGTCACCCCCAGGCTGCGGGCGATGTTGAACAGCGCCGGAATCGATGGATAGGAGAGGTTGCGCTCCAGCTGGCTGATGTAGCCAGCGGTCAGTTCACTGTGCGTGGCAAGCTCCGCCAGGGTCATGCCACGGCGCTTGCGCAGGCCGCGAATGCGGCTGCCGAGAAACTGCGGCGCGGCGCCCCCGGCTGCGCTGGCGGGGGGCTGGGGGAGTTGGCTCATGCATGTCGGTCCATCGTGAAAAGCCGCAGTATGTACAGCCTCAGAGCGCCCAGGCAACCGTCAGGCCATCGTGAATCGCTTCTTCGGCGGTACGCGGCGCCAGGCAGTCGCCAATGCGGTGAACCTCCACCAGGCCGGCCAGCTCCGTGGCCAGGCGGTCTTCCGGTTGATGGCCCAGGCACAGTACCAGGGTATCGATGCCTTCGAAGATCATTGGTTCGCCGCTGGCGGTGTGCTGCAGGTACACCGTGTTGTCGTCGCTGCCATACAGGCGGGCATAAGGTGTGACGGGAATACCCAGGCGATGCAGCTCGCCGGCCAGCTGGTCGCGCACGTACAGCGGCAGGCTTTCGCCGCAATGGGTGCCATTGACGGCCAGCTGAACCTGATGGCCTTCGCGTACCAGGCGTTCGGCGATGCCTGGGCCGATCCAGTCGCAGCGCCAGTCGATCACCAGCACCGAGCGCCCCGGTTTTGCTTCATTGCGCAGTATTTGCCAGGCATCCACCACCTGAAGCTCACCGGTACGCTCGAAGGCGGGCCAGTAGGGGGTGGCACCGGTGGCCGCTATCACCAGGTCGGGGCGTTCTCGTTCGACCAGTGCGCGGTCGACCCGGGTGTTGCGTACCACTTCCACGCCCGCCAGGGCCATTTCCCGCTGCAGGTTGGTGCTGGCGCCACCGAACTCGCTGCGCCGTGGCAGCAACTGGGCCAGCAGCACCTGGCCGCCGAGCTGCGGGCCAGCCTCGTACAGCGTGACCTGATGCCCGCGCGCAGCGGCTACTGCGGCGGCTTTCATGCCGGCGGGCCCGCCACCGGCCACGAGTATGCGCTTGGGGCGGGCGGCGGGGGTCAACTGCCCGTACTGCAACTCGCGGCCGGTTTCCGGCCGCTGGATGCAGGAAATGGGCAGGCCTCGGTGGAAATGGCCGATGCATGCCTGGTTGCAGGCGATACAGGCTCTTACGTCCTCGACCTGGCCATGCTCGGTCTTGTTCGGCATTTGTGGGTCGCAGATCAGCGCGCGGGTCATGCCGCAGACATCGGCCTGGCCACGGGCCAGGATCAGTTCGGCTTCCTGGGGCTGGTTGATACGCCCGGTGACGAACAGCGGGATGCCCAGGTGCTGCTTGAAGGTGCCGGCCTCCTGGGCCAGGTAGGCCGGTTGAATGGCCATGGGCGGCACGATATGCACGGCACCACCCAGCGATGCCGACGTGCCGGCAACGATGTGCAGGTAATCGAGCTGGCCCTGCAAGGCAACCGCTGCAGCCAGCGATTCGTCCTCGCTCAACCCCTGGCTGTCGCGCTCGTCGGCACTGATGCGCAGGCCGATGATGAACTGCTCGTCGGTGGCCGCGCGTACGGCGGCCAGCACTTCGCGCAGGAACCGCAGGCGCTGTTCGAGCTCACCGTTGTAGCCATCCGTGCGCTGGTTCACCCGGGGGTTGAGGAACTGCGCAGGCAGGTAGCCATGGCTGGCCACCACTTCAACGCCATCCAGCCCGGCCTGGTGCAGGCGGCGGGCAGCGCTGGCATAGCCCTGGACGATCTCGTCGATCATCGCCTGGTCCAGCGCACGCGGCATCACCCGGAAGCGTTCATTGGGCACAGCGGACGCCGAGTAGGCCACCGCCAGCAAGCCGTCCGCCGACTCCATGATCTCCCGCCCGGGGTGGAACAGTTGCGACAGTACCACCGTGCCATGTTCATGGCAGGCCTCGGCAAGCTGGCGGTAGCCGTCGATGCAGGCGTCGTCGGTGGCCATAAGCACATGGGAGGTATAGCGGGCGCTGTCATGCACCCCTGCCACTTGCAGCACGATCAGGCCGACGCCACCGGCGGCGCGGGCGCGCTGGTAGGCGATGAGCTTGTCGTTGACCAGGTTGTCGGTGGGCAGGCAGGTGTCGTGGCCGGTGGACATGATGCGGTTCTTCAGGCGTTTGCCGCGTATCTGCAAGGCTTCGAACAGGTGAGGGAAGGCGGTCTGCATACAGGCGGCTCCGGTGCGGTGTTGTTCTTGTTTTTTTATGAAAGTGTAGCGCCAGTAAAAAATCAACTTGTTTTTTTACTGGTCGGCGACTAGGTTTTTCTCACCCTCATGGCGAGGGCGTGACCTCACAACAACAAGAAAACGGGCCCCTCGGGCACCGGCAGGAGGCAACTACGATGCAGGTATTCCCACGTGTAAGCAGCTTTTGCGCAGCGTTGCTGGCCATGGGCTTGGGCAGTGCCCAAGCGGCACCACAGATGGTCGTGGTCGGCTATGGTGGGGCCGGCCAGAAAGCCCAGGACGAGGCGATCTTCAAACCGTTCAGTGCCCAGGATGGCAGCAAGCTGATCCAGAGTGAGTACAACGGCGAAATGGCACGTATCCAGGTCATGGCCGACACCGGCAATGTCGACTGGGACGTGGTGCAGATCGAAGGGCCTGACCTGGTGCGTGGCTGCGACGAGGGCATCTACGAGCAGTTGGACTGGCAGCGCATGGGCCATGCGGATGAACTGATTGCCGACGCCGCACAAGCCTGCGGCTCGGCCGCGCTGGTATGGAGCGTGGCCATTGCCTATGACCGCAGCAAACTGGCCCAGGCGCCTGCATCGTGGGCTGACTTCTGGGACGTGAGCAAGTACCCGGGCAAGCGCGGCCTGCGCAAGCGTGCGGTGTACAACCTGGAGTTCGCCCTGATGGCCGACGGCGTCAAGGTCGAGGATGTGTACCAGGTGCTGGCTACTCCGGCCGGGGTCGAGCGTGCCTTTGCCAAACTCAGCGAACTCAAGCCGCATATCCAGTGGTGGGACGCCGGCGCCCAGCCTGCCCAGTGGCTGGCGGCGGGTGACGTGGTGATGACTTCGACCTACAGCGGGCGCATCGCCGTTGCGGCCCAGCAGGGCAGCCCGCTGGCGGTGGTCTGGCCTGGCAGCCTGTATGGCATGGATTACTGGGCGATCATCAAGGGCTCGCGGCACGTCGACCAGGCCAAGCGGCTGATCGCCTACGCCAACCAGCCGGATACCCAGGTGCGTTATGTGCAGCAGATTCCCTACGGGCCTACCAACACCCAGGCGGCAGCTAAGCTCGACCCGGCGCTGGCCAGTTGGGTACCGACTTCGCCGCAGAACCTGCAGGGGGCGTTGGCGATGAATGTGGAATTCTGGGTGGACCATGGCGAAGAGCTGGAACAGCGCTTCAATGCGTGGGCCAGCAAATAGCGTTCTGCAAAGGAATAACGATGATGATCGCAACGGAACAAAGCCTGCGCCACGAGCTGGCCGCCTGCTATCGGCTGATCGCCCATTTCCGCATGAGCGACCTGATCTTCACCCATATTTCCCTGCGCCTGCCGGGGCCGGAGCACCACTTCCTGATCAACCCGTACGGCCTGCTCTTCGATGAGGTCACGGCCTCCAGCCTGGTGAAGATCGACCTGCAAGGCCGGCCGATCGAACCGACGCCGCACCCGGTCAACCCGGCCGGTTTCGTCATCCACAGCGCCATCCATGCTGCCCGCGAAGATGCCCGTTGCGTGCTGCATACCCACACCCGGGCAGGTTGTGCGGTGGCGGCGCTGGAATGCGGGCTGCTGCCGCTCAACCAGATGTCCATGGAGTTTTACGGCAAGGTGGCGTACCACGCCTATGAAGGGATTGCGCTGGACATGGATGAGCAGCGGCGGCTGGTAGCCGATCTTGGCGACAAGCCGGTGATGATCCTGCGTAACCATGGCCTGCTGACCACCGGGCGCAGCGTGGCCGAAGCATTCCTGCGCATGTACTACCTGGAGAAGGCCTGCGAGATCCAGTTGGCGGCACAGAGTGCCGGGCAGGTGATTCTGCCGTCGCCTCAAGTGTGCGCGCATACCGAGCGGCAGTTCAATGAACCTGGGCGGGGGTTGAAGCAGGGCGAGCTGGCGGATCCGGATGCATTGCAGCTGGCGTGGGCGGCACTGCTGCGGATGCTGGAAAGGGTGGCGCCTGGTTATCGGAACTGACGCGTTCCTGCAACGTCGTGTCGACCTTGCCACGATAACAGTCACTGTTGCGCAGCTCTTGACCGCAACTGTGCTGGTCCCTGCCAAAGGAATAGCCTTATGCTGTAACGAAATATGTCTAGAAAGCCTGAAGAAGGATGTCGCAATGCCGCTCAAGGACCTGCTCATCGCCCTGGTGGTGATTGTCGCCTGGGGAGTCAACTTCGTGGTCATCAAGGTTGGCCTCGATGGCTTGCCGCCGATGTTGCTGGGGGCATTGCGCTTCTTGTTGGTGGCGTTCCCTGCGATTCTGCTGGTGAAGCGGCCCAAGCTGCCGTGGCGCTGGCTGATCGCCTACGGCGCAACCATTTCGTTGGGCCAGTTCGCGTTCCTGTTCCAGGCCATGTACAGCGGCATGCCGCCAGGGCTGGCCTCGCTGATCCTGCAGTCGCAGGCGTTCTTCACCCTCGGCTTTGCCGCGCTGTTCCTCGGCGAGCGGCTGCGCCTGGCCAGCGTGCTGGGGCTGCTGGTGGCTGCCAGCGGCCTGGCGCTTATCGGCAGCGAAGACGGCGGCCATGTACCAGTGCTGGCGCTGGTGCTGACCCTGTGTGCCGGCGCCATGTGGGGCATGGGCAACATCATTACCCGGCGCTTTGGCTCGGTTGACCTGGTGGCGCTGGTGATCTGGGGCGGGTTGATTCCGCCGCTGCCGTTTCTGGCGCTGTCCTGGTGGCTGGAGGGGCCGGAGCGTATTGGCCATGCCCTTGCCAATATCGGCTGGAGTTCGGTATTGGCCCTGGCTTACCTGGCGTTTGTCGCCACCATGCTCGGCTACAGCCTGTGGAGCAAGCTGCTCTCGCGCCACCCGGCCGGCAAGGTGGCGCCGTTCTCGCTGCTGGTGCCTGTGATTGGCCTGAGTTCGTCGGCGTTGTTGCTGGGTGAGCGTTTGACTGCGACCCAGGGGTGGGGCGCATTGCTGGTGATGGCAGGGTTGTTGGTGAACGTGTTCGGTGCCCGCATTGGCCAACGGCTGCGCGCGGTCAGCGCGTAGTTGATCCTTCAGCCACTGCCCGACTGAAAATCGCAAGCCCTGTGGGAGCGGGCGTGCCCGCGAACACGGGCGAAGCCCGTGCCAACCACCGCGGTGCCTGCTTCGTGGGCACGCCCGCTCCCACAATTGACTGTATATCTGCGAGTGGAATTGCCCTCTGTTAGAATCGGCCTCTTTTGCCAGGCCAATGGAGTGCACCCCATGATCATTTCCACCACCAGCCAACTCGAAGGCCGCCCGATTGCCGAATACCTGGGCGTGGTCAGTTCCGAATCGGTGCAGGGCATCAACTTCGTGCGCGATTTCTTTGCACGTTTTCGCGACTTCTTCGGCGGCCGTTCGCAAACGCTGGAAAGCGCACTGCGCGAAGCCCGGGAACAAGCCACCGAGGAATTGAAGGCGCGGGCACGCCAGTTGCAAGCCGATGCGGTAGTGGGGGTGGATTTCGAGATCAGCATGCCGTCGGTACAGGGTGGCATGGTCGTGGTATTTGCTACCGGTACAGCGGTGCGCCTGAAGTAGAGCGTCTGCCGCTGGTCGGGTCCAGGGCTTCGGTCCGGGCGGTCCGCAAATGACCAGCTAGTCTCACTTTCACAGGTCGCGTTTGGTTGAGCAACCGTTCTGGTTGCCGGCGCGTCCGCCACTGGAGGGAGACAGGGCATGAGCGAATCCTTTTTCGAAGACCTGAACGACGCGTTCCCGATCAACAGCCAGGTGCGTTGCGGCCAGGCGGCATTCCGCCTGGGCTTCGCCCACATGACGCTGGATGATTCCGAACAGCTCCAGCCTGCACACCTGCAGCGCAGAAAAAAAGGCCGCTTCATGCCGCGGGTTCCGCTGAAGAAGTGATCCCGCTCCAGGACAACCCCGCCGAATGGCGGGGTTTTTATTGCCATTTCTTGATCCGCCTCATGGCATTGCCGGGTAGCGCTCGCAGGATGGCCAAGGCTGTGGTTTTCTTGCGCGGCATTCCAGCAACGGAGGATTGAATGCTCATGCGAGTCAGGGAAGAGACCTATTGGCAATGGGCTGACGCCCAGCTGCACAGCCGGTGCCACGACGAAGCGCTCAGTGACGGCACCACGCTGGACGTGCAGGTGCGCTTGTCGCGCCTGGGGGCGACTCAGTTGTTCCTGGGGCTGTATGCCGGGGATGGGCGAGCATTGCTGGAGGAGTATTACCCCGCACGGCCAGGCGAGACCATGACCCGCGCCCTGGTATGGGGTGTCGATCGCGCCCGGGCGATGGCAACCGGCGCCTTGCCGCTGCCAGAGCCGCGCAGCCAGCGGCGCCAGGCATGAAAAAGCCCGGCCTATGCGGGCCGGGCTCAGGTAAAGGTGGGAACCCTCAATTGAGCGATTCGATCACCTTGACTGCCTGCTGCTCACGGGCAGCGGGCCATTCTTGTTGCAGGGTCTGCAGGACGCGGCCAACGAACTCGGTGTCGGCGGCGGCCTTCTTGCCGACGTAGCCCTGGCCACGGCGGTAGACCTTGAAGCGGGCACGCATGCTGGGCAGGTGCTCTTCGAATTCATCTTCGACGGTGTTCGGTGGCAGGCGATCGAGGCGCACTTCACCGGTCTGGCTGACCCACAGCAGATGGTCGTCAAGGCTGTCCTTGCGTACGGCGAACAGCTGGGCCAATTGGTCGATAGTCGGATTGTTGTTCAAGTTCATCATAAAGCCCCCATTACCCATTCGTAGGTGATTTTTCACAGTTGGCGCTACCACGGTGTAGCGCACTACCAAGGCTGCTACAGCAGCATCGCAACAGGGGCTTTCTCACGCTGCCTTTTGGACAGTTTCCCTCTCCACGGACGGCCTGCGTTACCGCGCAGGCCGTCTGGAACACCCTTGCCACCGCTCCCGATCGGGGAGACGGCTTCATCATGCCCAAGGGCGATGAACGGCGTCAACCATTTTGTAGTGAATATTTTTATTCACTACATCGTGTCGTTTTGTTCGACAATCGCTGCCCTCACTACAGCCCGGACAGAATGTCGAAGGCCGCGCGCACCCGGGCTTCGTTCGGGTAATTTCGATTGGCCAGCAACACTACGGCCAGCTGTTCGGCGGGCACGAACGCAGCGTAGGCGCCGAAACCATTGGTCGAGCCGGTCTTGTTGTACCAGGCTGCCGGCAGCGGCGGCAGCGCTGGTTGCAAACGCGTGGTTGCCTGCGGTTCACGGACAAGCTGCGGGCCGTTGCCGTCTACCAGGGTGGCCAACGTGACCGGGTAGGGATAGCGCTCCCAGCCCAGGCCCTGGGTCATGGTGCCAACCTGGAAGTAGCCCCGCTGGGTAATGGCAGTGGCTTGCGCCAGCGCCGGTGGCAACCCCACCGGCTGCATGTGCAGGCGCACATAGCGCAGCAGGTCGCTGGCGCTGGTCTTTATGCCGTAGGCTTCGTCGGCGTAAGGGCCGGGGCCGACCCGCACTGGCTTGTCGGCACTGTCGTAGCCTTGGGCATACAACCCCTGGGCGCTGGCCGGTACCTGCAGATAAGTGTTTTCCAGGCCCATCTGTTTCAGCAGCCCTTCGCTCATCAATGTGGAAAACGGCTGATGCTGCGCGCGGGCGGCCAAGTCACCGAACAGGCCCAGGCTGGGGTTCGAGTAGCAGCGCTGGGTGCCAGGTTTGGAGCGGGGTTGCCAGTGACGGAAGAAATCGATCACCTGCTGCGGCGTCTGCACCGCATCCGGGAACTGCAATGGCAGGCAGTCGGCACTGTAGGCGCCCAGCTCCAGCACGCTTGCGTCGCCGATGGGGGCACCGGCAAGGGCCGGGTGATAGTGCTTGGCCGGGGCATCAAGGTTCAGCTTGTCTTCAGCACTGGCCAGTGCGGCCAACGTGGCGGTGTAGGTCTTGCTCAGCGAACCGATCTCGAACAGCGTGTCGCGGCTGACCGGCACATTGTCGGCCTTGCTGGCCACGCCATAGCTGAAGTAGTGCGCATGGTCGCGAGCATAGATGGCCACGGCCATGCCGGTGATGCCTTGCTCCTGCATCAGCGGGCGGATGATCTGGTCGACCTTGGCCTGCAACTGGTCGTCGGCCTGGGCGGCACTGTGGCCCAGGGTGAGAGTGATGGCGGCTGCAAGTGCAGCCAGGCGGGAGAGGGGCATGAGCGGGTCCTGTGCTGGAGCGTGTCCGTTGAGCGACACCGGTGGGGGTTCCGGCGTTAGCGGCGAAAAACCGAAGACCTTATCGTCTGCCCTTGCACAATGACAAGACGGAAACTGTGATGAAGTATTTGCGCATGTTATTCGACAATTTCACCCTGGCCTTGCTCGGGGTGGTACTGATTGCCACCGTACTGCCTTGCTCGGGCGACGGCGCGGTGTACTTTGGCTGGCTGACCAACCTGGCCATCGGCCTGCTGTTTTTCCTGCACGGCGCCAAGCTGTCGCGCGAGGCGATCATCGCCGGTGCCGGGCACTGGCGCCTGCACTTGCTGGTGTTCTCCTGCACCTTCGTGCTGTTTCCGCTGCTGGGCCTGGCGTTCAAGCCACTGTTCGTGCCACTGGTGGGCAACGAGCTGTACCTGGGCGTGCTCTACCTGTGTGCCTTGCCGGCCACCGTGCAGTCGGCCATCGCCTTCACCTCGCTGGCGCGTGGCAACGTGCCGGCGGCCATTTGCAGCGCGGCGGCATCCAGCCTGTTGGGCATCTTCCTCACGCCGTTGCTGGTGATGATGTTGCTGGGAGCCAGCGGCGATACCGGTTCCGGCCTGGATGCGGTGCTGAAGATCACCCTGCAGTTGCTGGTGCCGTTCGTGGCCGGACAGTTTGCCAGGCGTTGGATCGGTGCCTGGGTCAAGCGCAATGCGCGCTGGCTCAAGGTGGTGGACCAGGGCTCGATCCTGTTGGTGGTCTACACCGCTTTCAGCGAGGCGGTGGTGACCGGGCTGTGGCACACGGTATCGCCGCAGCACCTGGCCGGCTTGTTTGCCGTGTGCGGGATTTTGCTGGCGGTGGTGCTGTACGGTACCCGGTTGCTGGGCAAGCTGTTGGGCTTTGACCTGGAGGACCGCATTACCATCCTGTTCGCCGGTTCGAAGAAGAGCCTGGCTACCGGCGTGCCAATGGCGCAGGTGCTGTTCGTCGGCAGTGGCATAGGCGCGATGATCCTGCCGCTGATGCTGTTCCACCAGATCCAGCTGATGGTCTGTGCGGTGCTGGCGCAGCGTTATGCCAGCCGTGGGCAGGTGGCTGAGGAGGCTTCGGCATCCTGACAGGGCCCTATCGCCGGCAAGCCAGCTCCTACCTCGACCGCATCGATCTCAAGTCATGTGCTATCCCTGTGGGAGCTGGCTTGCCGGCGATGAGCTGCGAAGCAGCCCCTGGCTTATCTGGCCTGTCCTGAAGTGCGCTCGCGCAGCGCCTTGCTTACCTCGCCCTCGATCTTGTAGGCCGGCGCTTCCAGGTCGTCGTAGTTGCGCGTATAGCGCCGGGCGAACTCTTCCACACCCAGCTGCTGATACTGCTGCACATGCTTGAGCTCGTGCGCCCACAACGCGACGTTGTCCTCGGCATCGGCGGGGCGGCGGAAGATGATCGTGTCGATAAGCGTCACGGCGTTCACGTCGGGGTTCTGCAGCAGCGCATTGGCTGCGCTCATCTGCTGTTCGTCACCTACCCGGAAGCGCGCCGCGTCGAGCACGGCAAAGTCGTACCAGGGTTCGAGTTGCGCACGGATATGCAACGGGATCGGCTCGACGCCGGCGGCGGTGGCTTCGTCGCGAGCCTGTTGCAGGGCGTAGGTCAGGCTGGACGAAGCCAACACTTCCACATCCTTGAAAATCTGCCCGGCCTGCCCAGGGTCGATGGGTGCACAGAAACATCCCATCAGGCACACCTGGTACTGCCCTGGCGGGCAGGCCTGTTCGGCAAGCGCGGGCAGGCTCAACAGTAGCCCCAGCAGTAGGCTAATCCGCTTCATGCAGGGCCTTCTCGACAAAGTGGCGGCTGGCGTCCAGTACCTGCGATTGCACGCTTTCCGTGGCCAGCATGCGCCCGACCAGCAAGGCGCCGACGCATTGGCTGATCAGCACCCAGGCCAACTCGTCGTCCTCCAGGGTCGCGCTCCAGGCCTGGTGCAGTTCCACCAGCCAATGCTCGGCCACGGCGCGCACCGGTGTTCCGGCCCGGGCGATCTCCACCCCCAATGGCGGCAGCGGGCAGCCACCTTCGGCATTGTGCAGGTGAGCCAGGCTCAGGTACTGCTGCAGGCAACGGCCCAGGCGTTCGCGGCTGGCCTCCTGGTTGGCCAGGCGCGCCAGCGGGCTGTTGCACAGTTCCTGCCGCACCACCTCGGTGAACAGGTCGTCCTTGGACGGGAAGTGGTTGTAGAAGGCGCCGCCGGTCAGGCCGATCGCCTTCATCAGCCCGGCCACGCCGGTGCTGGAAAAGCCCCCGCGTTTGGCCAGCGCGCCGCTGCTGGCCAGCAGCCGCTCGCGGGTTTGCTGCTTGTGTTCATTGGTGTAGCGCATTCAATTGCCTCTGCAGGCGGGCTTGACGGTGGCGGCGATCATAACATAGCGTTCGTTTACTAAACGATCATTCACTAATGGAGGCAGGCATGGCAGAACAACAAAATGTGGTGCTCGTGATTGGCGCGGGGGATGCTACCGGCGGCGAGATCGCCAAGCGCTTTGCGCGCGAGGGCTACATTGCCTGTGTTACCCGGCGCCAGGCGGACAAGTTGCAGCCGCTGCTGGACGAAATCCGCGCTGCGGGCGGCCAGGCACACGGTTTTGGCTCCGATGCGCGCAAGGAGGAGGAGGTGGCGGCGCTGGTCGAAACCATCGAGCGTGATATCGGCCCGATCGAAGCGTTTGTTTTCAATATCGGTGCCAATGTGCCCTGTAGCATTCTCGAGGAGACCCCGCGCAAATACTTCAAGGTCTGGGAGATGGCCTGTTTTGCCGGTTTCCTCACCGCCCAGGCGGTAGCCCGGCGCATGGTGCAACGCGAGCGTGGCACCATCCTGTTTACCGGCGCCACTGCTGGCACCCGTGGCGCGGCGGGCTTCGCGGCATTCGCCGGGGCCAAGCATGCCTTGCGCGCCCTGGCCCAGAGCATGGCGCGCGAACTGGGGCCGCGGAACATCCATGTCGCCCACGTGGTGGTTGACGGGGCCATTGACACCGCCTTCATCCGTGACACTTTCCCCGAGCGCTATGCCCTCAAGGACCAGGATGGCATCCTTGACCCGGCCCATATCGCCGACAGCTACTGGTTCCTGCATGCGCAACCACGCGACGCCTGGACCTTCGAGTTGGACCTGCGCCCCTGGATGGAACGCTGGTAAGCCCCTTTCACAGAGCAAGGACCGTAACCATGCGCAACACTGTCGATTTCTTCTTTGACCTGGGCAGCCCGGCCAGCTATCTGGCCTGGACCCAACTGCCCGACCTGTGTGCCCGCCAGGGCGCCACACTGCGCTACCGGCCGATGCTGCTGGGCGGGGTTTTCCAGGCCACCGGCAACGCCTCGCCGGTGATGATCCCGGCCAAGGGCCGTTACATGTTCACCGACCTGGCGCGCTTCGCTGCGCGCTATGGGGTACCGTTGGAGTGGCCGCCGGGGTTCCCGATCAATACCTTGACCCTGATGCGCGGGGCAGTGGGCACCCAGTTGCGTTCGCCGGAGCGGTTCGAGGCGTTGCTGGCGGTGCTGTTCAATGGGCTGTTTGCGCAGCGCCGCAACCTGGGCGATAGCGCCATCCTTGACGACACGCTCAGGCAGGGCGGCTTCGACCCGCAGACGTTTCGCGCGCTGGCGGCTGATGACGAGGTGAAGGCCGCGCTCAGGCTCGCGACCGAAGAGGCAGTGGAGCGCGGGGTGTTCGGCGCGCCGACCTGTTTTGTCGGTGATGAGATGTTCTTCGGGCAGGACCGCCTGGACTTTGTCGAAGAGGCGTTGCGTCAGGGTGTCGACAGCCTTGCCTGAAGGCGCCGCTCCCACAGGGTTGGCGCGTTCCCTGTGGGAGCGGCTTTAGCCGCGAACACCGGCAAAGCCGGTGCCATCCCCTTGCATAAAGCAGTCAGAAGTTCGCCGGGGTGTTGGCGCTGATGATCTCGGCCTCGTCCGGGCCGATGTTCTTGAAGCTGTGCGGCAAGGTAGTGGGGATGTAGTACCCGTCGCCCGAGTTGAGCACACTCACCTGGCCATCGACCCACAACTCGACGGTGCCGCGGGTGACCAGGCCGCACTCTTCACCCTCGGCATGCACGATCGGTTCGCCCGAATCGGCGCCCGGTGCATACAGTTCACGCAGCATGCGCATTTGTCGGCCTTCGACGCTGGCGCCGACCAGCAGCATGCGCAGGCCGTTGCGGCCCAGGTCTGGCTGCTCGCTGCCACGGAACACGTAGCGCTCTTCGCGCACCGGCTCGTCGAAACTGAAGAACTCCGCCAGACTCATCGGAATGCCTTCGAGCAGTTTTTTTAGGGAACTGACCGAAGGGCTGACGCGATTCTGCTCGATCTGCGAGATCGTCGAATTGGTCAGCCCGCTGCGGCGGGCCAATTCCCGTTGGGAGAGGTTGTTGCGTTCACGCACCAGTTTGAGTCGCGTCCCCGTGTCCATAGCCGCCTTGTAATCAGAGGTGTCAATAATAATGAGCGATGCGCATTAAAACACACTCTGCGCGCTTGCGCGCTGTGCTTGTCAGGCCCGCTGATCGCGGGGCATCGGCCATAACCCGACCAGCAGTAGCAGCGCCGCCACCGCCAGGAATGGCAAGCGTGGATCGGCCGCATAAACCAGGGTGCCGGCCAGCGGCCCGATCACCGCGCCCATGCCCTGGGCAGCACCGATGGAGCCGGCCGTGGCACCTTGCTCGGAGGCATGCATGGCATTGGCCGCCAGCGCTGAAAATGCCGGGAAGACAAAGCCCATGCCCGCTGCCGCGACAAAGTAGCAAGCCCACAGCCAGGGCGCCGTGGTGGCCAGCGAGCCGCAGGCAAAGCCCAGGGCTGAAACCGTGGCGCCGACCCGGATCATCTTCAACGGCGGCCATTCCAGCTGACGCAGCAGCACCTGTGCCAGGATCAGCGCCACGCCCACCGTGGTCAGGGCGATGCCGGCGGCCTGGGCAGCCTCGGCAGGGCCCAGGTGCAGGCGGTCGAGGGCGAAGAAACCGACGATGATCTGCGATACCGTGACACTGAGCATGGCGCTGAACGCCACCAGCAAAGGCCGGCGCAGGCGGGGGTCGTTCAGCCGCACCGGGCTGGGGGCATGGCTGTGCGGCAGCGCCTGCGGCTTGAGTGTGAACAGAAGGACCAGAAAGGCACTGGCCGGCAGCAGCGACATGATATGGAACGGCAGGCTCAGGCTATGCCGCGCGAGCAGCGCCGCCAGTGCCGGCCCCACCACCAGGCCGACGGCGTTGGCCGCCCCCAGCGAGGCCATGGCCCGGGCCCGGCGTTGCGGTTCGACATGGTCGGCGATCAGCGCATTGCAGCCCACCGGGATGGCAGCATAGAAGGCGCCGATACAGCCGCGCGCGACCATCAGGCCGATGAAGGCCAAAGTCGCCCCCGGCAGCCAGCGCAGTGCACCTTCTACGAACAGGCACAGCAGCCAGTAGGCCAGGGTGAAACCGGCGCTACCCAGCAGCAGGATGCGCCGACGGCCCAGGCGGTCTGCGGCGCGCCCCCAGGGCCGGGCCAGCAGCACCCAGACCACGCCCGCCACGGTCACGGCGGCACCGGCTTGCCAGGTGGCCATGCCGAGCTGGCGGGCGATCGGGCCGATCAGGGCGACGAAGGCCATCATCGACATGGTACAGGCCATGTTGGCCAGCAGCAGGGGGCGCAGGTCCAGGGTTCTGACGGGTGCGAGTGTGGCAGGATCCTTTGCGACGTTCATAGGGCAGTCCAGGGCGGCACGGCAAATAAAAGCCGATCTTGTTGGGAATTATTATCGATTGTCGAGCGCCCCCTGGGTTGCCGAGCGTCATTCGCCGCGGCGCAGTGGGCCAGGCCACATGCTACGCAACACGCCATCGCGGCGCACCCATGCATGCATCAAGGCCGCACCCACATGCACCAGCACCGTGGCGAACAATAGGTAGCCAGCCCAGCCATGGGCCTGACGCAGCACGGCGTACAACTGCAAGTCATGCGGGGCAATCGCCGGCAAGCCCAGCGGGCGCGGGTAGCCACCGGCCGACAGCATGGCCCAACCCAGCAGCGGCATGGCCAGCATCAGACCATAGAGCAGCAGGTGCGACGCCCCGGCGGCCCAGCGTTGCAGTGCAGGCAGGTCGCGTGGCAGGGCTGGGTGGGGCAGGGCCAGGCGTACGCCGATGCGCAGCAGTACCAGCACAAGCAGGGCCAGGCCGGTGGCCTTGTGCAACCCGATCAGCACGGGGTGGCGCGGCGAAAGGTCGGCGACCATGCTCACACCGATGAACAACATGGCCAGGATCAGTACGGCCATCAGCCAGTGCAACAGGCGGGCGAAGGGGTGGAAGGCGTCGGTTTTCATGGGTGGGCTCCGGTGCCGAGCGATTCGCGGCTGCGGCGGTTGAAGGATTCCGAGTAGGCGGCCGAACGGGCGGCGAGAATCGGGTCGGCGGAAGCCTGGATGCCCCGGGGCAGGATCAGCGGGTCGAAGTTGAGGTCGCGGCAGGCACCTTGCTCGGGGCCGTCGACCTGCTCCAGTACCAGCGTGCCGGCGTCTACGCTGCGCCGTTCGGCAGGCCAGGGGCTGGCAGGGTCGTCCACCGCGTCCCCAGGTTCCGCCAGCACCAGGCGCAGGGTCCAGCGCAACGGGCCTTGGGCCAGCCGTTGCTGCAGGTCATGCTGCAGGAACTGTTTGTCATCGACTTGGGCAGGCAGGGCGGCAAACGCCGTTTGCGGCTCCAGTTGCCAACGCACGGGGTGGGCTGCGCCGCTTGCGTCGATCAGACGGAACGCGTTGATGCTGTGGTACTGGGTGCTGGCAAAGCTGTTGCTTGGTTTGTAGCCCGCCGCCCATTGGCGAAACGCCGCGCTTTCCGGGTGGGCGGCGAAGAACGCCTGCAGTCTGCCCGGGTCTGGTTTGCCGGTGGCAGGGTCCGGCGCCCCCGCCAACACCTGTTCATAGAAGGCTTGTGGCGTACTTACAGCCAGTACCGGCGGGTTGTTCATGCCGGTACGCCAGACCTGCCCGTCGTCGGTGCTCAGCTCGATGGCCAGGCTGCGCACCGGTATGCCGGTGTCCGGCGCGAACGGGTTGGCGCCGCCAATGGCGAAGCGGCCGATCACTGGCACCCGCGGCTGGCTGAACGCCCGCGCCGTGGACAGGCTGGCGGCCTGCCCGCTGGGCTGGAAGTAGCCGCTGACGCACAGGCCCTTGGCGTGGTTTTTCCGGTAACCCGGGTAATGCCCGGCCTGGGCTTCGAAGGTGTCGATGATGCGCTGTGGGGTCAGGCGGGTTTCGCCAAACCAGCCGGCAGCATAGGCAAAGGCGGCGCCCGCGCCCAGCATCACGGCGCCGATGGCGGCCAGGCGCAGGGCCTTGGCCGGGCCGTGCAGGGGTGAGTTCATGGTCATTGTCCGGTTAGGTGAAGGTGCCGGTACGACGGTGCAGGGAAAAACTTATTCCCTTGCCGGGAATAGATTTTCCTCACAGGCGTCTGCCTCTTACACTGACAGCCCCAGAGGCCGGGACTTTGCCATGCATGATCTGGATGACCACCAGTGGCGCGAGCTGCTGGCCCGCCTGCGCCGCTTTGCCGTATGGCTGACCCGCGAGCCGGGTAGCGCCGATGACCTGGTGCAGGCCACGGTCGAGCGGGCCTTGAGCCGGCGCGACCAGCAACGCGACGCCGATGCTCTGCGGGCCTGGCTGTTCACCATCCTTTATCGGCTGTTCCTCGACGGCAAGCGCCGCGAGCGCCTGCATGCGCGCTGGCTGTCCTGGTTCGGCCGCGGCGAGCGCGACGACGAGCCGGTTGGCGACAACCTCGAGGCCATTGTCCTGGCCCAGGCCGACCTGCAGGCTTTCGCCCGGCTCACGGCAGAACAGCGTGCGTTGCTGCTGCTGGTCAGCATCGAAGGTTTGAGCTACAAGGAGGCCGCCCAGGCCCTGGGTATCCCTATCGGCACTGTGATGTCGCGCCTGTCGCGCGCCCGCAATGCCTTGCGCGAACTGACCGAGGGCAGCCCCCAGCCCCCGGCCTTGCGGAGACTGAAATGACGCGCCTGATCCCCAGTGAAGACGAACTGCACGCTTACGTCGACGAGCGCCTGGAGCCTGTGCGCCGGGCCGAGGTGCAGGCCTGGCTGGCGGCCAATCCGCAGGCTGCGGCCAAGGTCGAGGGCTGGCGTGCCGACGCCCGGCGCCTGCGTGCGGCGTTGGCCGGGTTTGGCGAAATGCCCGGGGCTGCGCAGCTGGACCTGGGGCAGTTGCGCCGGCAATTGCGCCAACGCCGCCAGCGCCGCTGGGCCACGGCGGCGGTATTGTTGTTGGCGTTGGGCGTGGGTGGCCTGGGTGGTTGGCAGGTGCGCGATGCCACCCTGGCGCGTGCCGACCTGCCGATGGCCGATGCGGTTCAGGCGCACCGCCTGTTTGCCGGCAGCGAGGCACTGGATATTCAGGCCAGCGACCCGGGCCAGTTGCGCGACTGGCTGGGGCGCCACTTCAAAAGCGTGGGCCAGTTGCCGGACCTGGCCGGCTACGGTTTCAAACCGGTGGGTGCGCGCCTGCTCAGCAATGAGCGAGGGCCGGCGGCATTGCTGGTGTTCGAGGATGGCAAGGGCCAGCGCATCAGCCTGTTCCTGCGGTCACCGGGCGATCAGTACCGGCGCATGCCGGACGGGCAGCGGGTGGATGGCCAGCTGGAGGCGCGTTATTGGTCGCATGGGGCCTACAACTTTGCTCTGGTCAGCGCGGCGGACGATGTGCGCCGGGCGGGGGTGGGGGAGGCGTTGCGGTTGGGGTTGTGACAGATGCGCGGTCACGATAAGGCCGCATGGCAGCCCCATCGCAACACAAAGCCGTTCCTGCAGGTACTGTGCGTTCAGCTGACGATCAGCTCAACTCCAGCCAGATCGGCGCATGGTCCGACGGTTTTTCCATCCCGCGCAGCTCATAGTCCACACCCGCATCCTTGATCCGCGGCACCAGGTGCTGCGAGGCCATGATCAGGTCGATGCGCAGGCCGCGCTTGGGCTCGTCCTCGAAGCCGCGGCTGCGGTAGTCGAACCAGCTGAAGCGGTCGGAAACCTCCGGGTACAGGTGGCGGAAACTGTCCACCAGGCCCCAGGCTTTCAAACGTTCCATCCATTCGCGCTCTTCCGGCAGGAAGCTGCACTTGCCGGTCTTGAGCCAGCGTTTGGCGTTGTCCGGACCGATGCCGATGTCGCAGTCCTGCGGCGAGATATTCATGTCGCCCATCACCAGCAGCGGCTGGTCGTTGCGAAACTGGCCTTCCAGCAGGGCCTGCAAGTCGCTGTAGAAGCGCTGCTTGGCCGGGAACTTGGTGGGGTGGTCGCGGCTTTCACCCTGGGGGAAGTAGCCGTTCATGATGGTGACAGGGTTGCCATCGGCATCGGCGAAGGTGCCCCAGATAAAGCGGCGCTGGGCGTCTTCTTCATCGCTGGCAAAGCCCTTGTGCAGGCTCAGCGGTGCCTGGCGCGACAGCAGGGCCACGCCATAGTGACCTTTCTGGCCGTGGTAATGCACGTGGTAGCCCAGCGCCTGCACGTCGGCCAGCGGGAACTGATCGTCGCTGACCTTGGTTTCCTGCAGGCCGATCACGTCCGGCTGGTGCTTTTCGATCAGCGCCGCCAGCTGGTGCGGGCGGGCCCGCAGGCCGTTGATGTTGAAACAGACGATCTTCATGGAAAGATAATCCCGGTAAAAGGCGCGATGCTAGCCGACATCGCTTGCCATCACCAGCATGGCGGCTTCGGGTGCCTGCTGCTAACGTCCTTTCCAGGGCACTGTAAGCCCATTCCAGGAGGACTGCCCGCAATGCCCGAAACCACTGCCACCCCGGCCCGTGTCTGCCTGCTCGATGACGGCTACAGCCGCGAGGCGCGTTCGCTGCTGTACAACGCCTACCGTCACGAACCTACCTTCGCCTATATCTTCGAGGCCCAGCGCCCAGGTTATGAGCGGCGCCTGCGGGTGATGGTGCGCGAGTGGGTACGCCAGCACTTCTACCTGCAACTGCCCGCCATCGGCTTGCTGGTGGAGGACCGCCTGATCGCCCTGGCCCTGATCGTGCCGCCGATGCGCCGGCTGGGGGTGGCCGACAGCTGGGCCTGGCGCCTGCGCATGATGATGGGCACCGGCCTGCGCTGTACGCGCCGCTACATGGACTACCAGGCCGCCTTGGCCACCTGCCTGCCCACCGAGGAGGTGCATGTGCTACCGCTGTTGGGCGTGCACCCGCAATTTCAGGGCAAGCACTACGGCGAGCAATTGTTACAAGCTGTGCATGACTGGTGCGCAGACGACCCTGGTACCCAGGGTGTGGTGCTGGACACCGGCAACGAGCACTACCTGGCCTTTTACCAGCGTCAGGGCTATGAGGAAATTGGCGAGGTGGCTGTAGGACCAATCCGCGAGAGGGTGTTCTTCCATCCCAATCCGGTCTCTTCCAATTCTGCTTTTGCCTGAGCAGACTGCGCGGCGGCTCCCTTGAGCGCCCGGCTCTGGTAGCATTCGCCGCATGACGTATTCAGGAAGATTGACCTGGGGCCTGGTTATCTGGGTCGCCAGTTTCGCAGCATGGGGCCAGAGCGAGTTGCTGGTGAAGGTCAAACCGGCCAACAAAGCGCTCAAGGCCAATGTCGAAGGCTATATCGGTTCCCTTGGCGACCGCGATGAAGAAGCGCTGCTGCGCTTCAGTCGCGGCGCCCAGGAGCAGGCGCGCAAAGCCGCGCAGGCACTTGGCTACTACCAGGCGCAGATCGATACAGAGGTCAAGCCCGCCAGCGAGGCTGACCGTTCCCCTCAACTGATCATCACCATCGACCCCGGCGAACCGATTCGCCTGCGCAACGTGACCATACGCATCGAAGGCCCTGCCAGCGAGATGAAGGCCTTTCGCGTGCCCGACAGCAAGGCCCTGCGCGCTGGCGAACAGCTCAACCATGGCCATTATGAAGATGCCAAGCGGCTGATCCAGAACCAGGCGTCACGCTATGGCTTTTTCAGTGGGCGCTTCAGCCGCCAGCGCCTGGCGGTCGACCCCCAGGCGGGTGTGGCCGATATCGAACTGGTCTACCAGAGCGGCCCGCGCTATCACCTGGGCGCCGTCACCTTCGGTGGCGACACACCGCTGGACGAAGACCTGCTGCAGCGCATGGTGTCGTTCAAGCCAGGCACACCTTACGACTCGGAACTGATCGCCGAGCTGAACAATGACCTGCAATCGAGCGGCTACTTCGAAGGCGTGCGCGTGGATGCGGCACCTACCGCCGCCGTGGGCGAAGAAATCCCCGTGGATGTCCGCCTGGAAACCCGCAAACCGCGCACCATGGGCCTGGGCCTGGGCTTCTCGACCGACGTCGGGCCACGCGGCAAGGCCAACTGGACCCGCCACTGGGTCAACCCGCAGGGCCATAGCTACGGTTGGGAAACCGAACTGTCGGCGCCCCGGCAGAACGTCGGCCTTTGGTACGACATCCCCCTCGACCCGCCGCTGACCGACAAGTTGCGCTTTGCCGGCGGCTACCAGAACGAAGAAATTGCCGGCACCGACACCCTCAGCAAACTGCTGACGGTGGGCCCCGAGTGGCACAGCAAACTGCCAAGCGGCTGGCAGCGGGTGATTTCCCTCAAGTACCAGCGCGAGGAGTACCGCCTGGGTGATGACTCCGGGCTGAGCAACCTGCTGATGCCGGGGGTGAGTTACTCCTTCCTGCGCAGTGACAACCGCATCGACCCGCATAACGGCTACCGCCTGCAGTTCGATGTGCAGGTGGCCAAGGAAGGGCTGGTCTCGGACACCAACCTGCTGCATGGCAACGTGCTGCTCAAAGGCCTGACAACGCTTGGCCATGACCACCGCTTGCTCGGCCGGGTGCAGTTCGGTGGCAGCGCGACCAATGGCTTCAAGAACAACATTCCGCCGTCGCTGCGCTTTTTCGCCGGCGGCGACCAGAGCGTGCGTGGCTATGACTACCAGACCCTGTCGCCGAAGAATAGCGACGGCGACCGCATTGGCGGGCGCTACCTGGTCGCCGGCAGTGTCGAGTACCAGTATTCGCTGACCGAAAAGTGGCGGCTGGCAACCTTCGTCGATCAGGGCAACTCGTTCAACGACCTGGAACTGCCAAGCCTCAAGACCGGTGTCGGTTTTGGCGTGCGCTGGGTGTCGCCGGTCGGGCCGTTGCGGCTGGACCTGGCCAAGGCGTTGGACGATGAAGGGGGAATTCGCCTGCACTTTTCCATGGGGCCTGAGCTGTGAGACGCGTGATCAAGTACATTCTGGCGGGCCTGCTAGGGGGAGCCGTAAGCCTGGGCCTGGCGCTCTGCCTGCTGCTGGGGACCGAGGCCGGCAGCCGCTGGGTGCTGGGCAAGGTGCCCGGGCTTGAGGTGGCTGACTTCCAGGGCCGCCTGGCCGGTAGCTGGCAAGCCAGCCGGCTGAGATGGGACGATGCCGGCAGCATGGTAGAGGTACAGGCACCACTGCTGGCCTGGTCGCCGGCATGCCTGCTGCGCTCTACCTTGTGCATTGACCAGTTGCAGGCGCAGCGCATCGACATGGCCTTTGCACCCAGCGCCGAACCGGCCGACAGCGGCCCGCTGCAATTGCCGGCCCTGCGCTTGCCGCTGGCCATCGAACTGGGCGAGGTCAAGGTTGGCCAGTTGCGCATGGATGGCAATGACCTGCTTGGCGACCTGAAACTGCAGGCGCACTGGACCAATACCGGGCTGCGCATCGATAGCCTGCACCTGCAGCGCGATGACCTGCAGTTGAGCCTGCAGGGCGACCTGCAGCCCGAAGCCGACTGGCCGGTGCAACTCCAGGCGCAGCTGCAGCTGCCCGCGGTAGACGGCAAACCCTGGCAACTGGCGCTGACCGCCACCGGCGAGCTGCAGAAAACCCTGAAACTCGCAGGCACCAGCAGCGGTTACCTCGACGCTACGCTGAGCGGGCAATTGCAGGCGCTGGCCGAGCACCTGCCGGCGACCTTGCAGATCCGTTCCGCGGCCTTCAAGCCGGCCGCCTCGTTGCCCGACACCGTGCAGCTCAACCAGCTCAAGCTCGACGCCCGGGGCGACCTGCTCAAGGGCTATCAACTGTCGGGGGCGGCCAGCCTGCCGGCCGAGCAGTCGCCGATCGCTGTGCTGTTGTCCGGGCTGGTCGACAGCAAAGGTGCCAGGCTCGATGCCCTGGACCTGAACGCCAGCGATACCCAGCGGGTCAAGTTGCAAGCCACGGCTGACTGGCAGCAAGGTCTGGTCGCCGACGCCCAATTGGACTGGCAGGACTTCCCGTGGCTGCGCTTGTATCCACTTGAGACGCCGCCCGAAGTCACCCTCAAGCGGTTCTTGGCCCAGGTGCGTTATCGCGATGGCAACTACCAGGGCACATTCAATGGCGACCTGGATGGCCCGGCCGGCGCGTTCAGCCTGGCCAGCCCGTTCGAAGGTGACTTGAGTCAGGTGAAGCTGCCGCAGTTGGCGCTGAGTGCCGGGCAAGGCAAGGCTGCCGGTAGTGTCGCCGTGCGCTTTGCAGACACCCTGGCATGGGATGTCGACCTGCAGTTGTCGGCGCTCGACCCAGCCTATTGGCTGGCCGAGCTGCCGGGTACCCTGGCGGGGCCGCTGCGCAGCAAAGGCGAAATGAAAGGCGATGCCCTGAGCCTGGATGCCCAGCTTGACCTGAAAGGCCGCTTGCGCGGCCAGCCGGCAATGCTCAAGGTCGAGGCCCAAGGGGCAGGGCAGAGCTGGACCTTGGGCGCGCTGGCAATCCAGCTCGGGAGTAACCGCATCAATGGCAGTGGCAGCCTGCAGCAGCGCCTGGCCGGGCGGGTCGACCTGGACCTGCCGCGCCTGGGCCAGTTGTGGCCAAGATTGCAGGGCCAGGTCAAGGGCCGGCTGGACGTCGCCGGTACCTTGCAGGCCCCGCAAGGTACGCTGACACTGCAGGGCCAGCGGCTGGCCCAGGTGGAAAACCGCCTGCAGCAGCTGGACCTGGATGCCCGGCTGGACAACGCCCAGCGTGGCGTGATCGAACTCAAGGCCAGCGGCATTCACCTGGGTGACACGGCATTGGGGACCTTGCAGGCCAACGGCAAAGGCGACATTCGCCAGCAAGCCTTGACCCTGGCGTTGGACGGCCCGCAGCTCAAACTCGACCTCGGCCTGGATGGCCAGTTGAACAAGGGTGACTGGCGCGGGCGCCTGGCCAGTGGGCGGATCCAGGCCGGCGGCCAGGATTGGCAGTTGCAGGCGCCGGCACGCCTGCAGCGGTTGGCCAGCGGCCAGCTGGACTTTGCTGCGCACTGCTGGCGTTCCGGGCAGGCCAGCCTGTGCGGCGACGACCAGCGCCTGGCCCCCGAGCCACGCTTGCGCTACCACCTCAAGCAGTTCCCGCTGGACAGCTTGGCCCAGTGGCTGCCGAAGGACTTCGCCTGGCAGGGCCTGCTCAATGCCGACATCAATCTGGACATTCCGGCCAGCGGCCCAAAGGGCACTATCGTCGTCGACGCCAGTGGCGGTACCCTGCGCGTGCGCGACAAGGACCGCTGGGTCGACTTCCCGTACCAGGCCCTGCGCCTGGACAGCACGCTGGCGCCAAGGCGCATCGATACCCGCCTGGCGTTCCGCGGCGAGCGCCTGGGCGAGCTGACCGTCAACACCCGCCTTGATCCAATGGGCAAGAACAAGCCGCTGTCGGGTGATTTCCGCCTGGCCGGCCTCGACCTGTCGGTAGCGCGTCCGTTCGTGCCGATGGTCGAGCGCCTGGCCGGGCAGCTTAATGGCAGTGGCCGGCTGTCGGGTACCTTGCTGACGCCGCAGGTCAACGGCAACCTGATGCTCAATGGCGGCGAAGTCAGTGGCGCCGAGCTGCCGGTCAGCCTCGAGGACCTGTCATTGCAGGCATTGATTGCCGGCGAGCAGGTACAACTCAATGGCGGTTGGCGCAGTGGCGAGGCGGGCCGCGGCCAATTGAATGGCAACCTCACCTGGGGCCAGGCACTGGGCATGGACCTGCGTCTGCAGGGCCAGCAATTGCCCGTCACGGTCGAGCCCTATGCGACGCTGGAAGTCGCCCCGGACCTGACCTTGCGCCTGGTCGATGACAAGCTGGCGGTGACCGGCAAGGTACAGGTGCCCAAAGGCACGATCACTGTACGCGAGCTGCCACCGTCCACGGTCAAGGTTTCGGATGACACGGTGATCGTCGGCCACCAGACCGAAGAGGGCAAGCCACCCATGGCGATGGCCATGGACATCGATGTCGAAGTGGGCCGCGACAAGCTTTCGTTCAGTGGCTTTGGTCTCACGGCGAACCTGCTTGGCCATGTGCACATCGGCGACAACCTCGACACCCGTGGCGAGCTGAGCCTGGCCGACGGCCGCTATCGCGCCTACGGTCAGCGCCTGACCATCCGCCGTGCGCGGTTGCTTTTCGCGGGCCCGATCGACCAGCCGTACCTGGACATCGAAGCGATCCGCAAGGTCGACGACGTGATTGCCGGTATCCGCCTTAGCGGCAGTGCCGAGCAGCCCACCAGCAAAGTGTTTTCGGAGCCGGCCATGAGCCAGGAGCAGGCGCTGTCTTATCTGGTACTGGGGCGGCCGCTGGGCGCTTCCGGCGAAGACAACAACATGCTCGCCGAGGCAGCCTTGGGTCTGGGCCTGGCGGGTAGCGCCGGCATCACCGGCAGCCTGGCCTCCAGCCTGGGCATCGACGACTTCCAGTTGGACACCGAAGGTTCGGGCAATACCACCAGCGTGGTCGCCAGCGGCAACCTCACCGAGAAACTGAGCTTGCGCTACGGTGTGGGGGTGTTCGAGCCCGCCAACACCATTGCATTGCGCTACAAGCTGAGCAAGAAGGTGTACCTCGAGGCTGCCAGCGGGCTGGCCAGCTCACTGGACATCTTCTACAAGCGCGACTTCTGAGGCGGTGCGGGGTGGCCGTCAACGGACGATGGCTGCCTCGATGAACTCATTGGTGTCGGGCGAGGGCGGCGGGCTGGGGGCGCGTACCGGGATCATCAGGTTGGTGTATTCCTCGATCAGCCGGTTGAGGGCTTCTGGTGGTTCGCTGGCCTGGAACTGCATGCGGATCTGCACTTCGTCTGGGTCACGGCTCTCGCCCTGACGCCCTTGGCCGCCGATGGTGACCTTGAAGCTGGCGGCGTTGTTTTCGCCAGCGGTGAGCAATGCCTGCTGTGCTTCGGTGCCTTTGACCCTAACCGAAAGGTCGACCTGCATGCGCTCGAGGGCCAGGCCCTTGGGAGACACCAGCGCAAACAGTGGTACGCGCATGATGTGCTGGCCGTCCATGGCCACCTCGACCATCTTGGCTTTCATGGGCGCGCCCAGCGCCCCGGTGTCGCATTCGAAAAACTGGTCGAACAGGTTGATGTACTGCTGCGCGATCAGGCTGTTGGTAGCACTGGCGGCTTCCTGCAGGCCACGGGTAATTTCGCGCAGGTCGATTGACGTCATGGGGGTAGGGGCTTTATCCAATGATTCGACTCCTCGGGCCAGGTGGTGCCCCCTGGTCAGGGGGGCTGTTCGGGGCAGGGGGGGCGTGCCTCAAGGGGTGCTTGCGCCGGGGGTCGGAGCACCGGTGGCTGCGGCGCCGGTGGCTGCAGAACCGGTGGCTGCAGTACCGGTAGCTGCAGTACCGGTAGCTGCTGGGCTCTTCAAGGTATCGGCCTGGGAAATTACGTCCTGGCTGTCCAGTTTGGCGGTTTTGACCACGGTCGGCTTTGTCGCGGCGTCGGTCAGGAAGTCGATCACCCGCATCATCGCTTCAGGCGGCTCCTGGCGTTTCAAGGTCGTGTTGAAGGCATAGCGGGCGCGGGTGTCAGTCTTGCGGGTTTGCGTGGACTTGTGGCTGACGCTGCCCTTCACGTTGAGCTTGAACGGCCCCCAGCCCAGCGAACCGCTTGCCTCGGCGTTCATGTCCTTGCTGGAAACGTCTTCCGACATCTGGTTGATGACCAGCTCGAACTCGACATTACCTTCTTCGATGGAGATGTTCGGGTGGGTGATTGCCGCCACCAGCGGCACCTTCATGGTCTTGCTGACCACGCCCTTGTATTCGCCTTGTTCGTCAACGATGGTTTCGTCGTAGTCGAACTGGATAGCCACGGCCTTGCCGTCCTGGACGCACACCTGCATCAGGAAGTCGGCGTAGGATTTGCTGGCGGTGACCTGGGCCTGGACCATGGCCTGCAAGGGGCCTGCGATCATTCGGTCCATCGGCAGGGCATTGATTACGGAGCCGATGAGGCTGTTATCTATCGACATTGCTGGGTTCTCTTTCTGGTTGGGTTAAAAACGTGGTTGCCAATCGTGGTCACGATGCCAGGGCTTCAGCGAGCGCAATGTTCCTGGCGGCGAATGTTGCCGATCTGGCGCAGGCTCAGGCCGTACTTGTCAGCGAGCAGGCTGCGGGACAAGCCGCTGGCGCTTTCCTTCTGAATCTGCAGGTTGCGTAACTGGCGCATGAAGTGGTCAGCCTTGGGAATTTCCAGGGCGACACCGGCAAAGCGCTTGATCAGCGCGTCCAGCGCTTCGGCCGGCAGCACGTCGGCAAGCTTGGTGCGCTCGCGGTGCTTGGGGATGTACTTGGGCCTGCCTCCGTAGGCGCAGGTCAGCTGGTAGGCGTTTTCGATGCCGATGCAGTCGATCAAGGCCTGCAGCGAATGGGGCAGTTGGCTGATATCGATGTGGCTCAAGTCTGGCAGTTGCATATGGCGCTCCTTCGGGACGGATGGGCTGTGCTACCCGATCACCAGCGGCGTTATGTCGTAGGTGTGACTGGATTTTCTGTGACAGCCGAGGCGTGTCGCTAGGCGCCATATGGGTTGGGGCTTGTAGCTTCCGCGAACAGGTTTTGCAGGCAGCGATATCCGGCGTTGTAGGACATGGCTTCAACATTTGGCTGTGGCGGGTGATTTCCGATCAGGGCACTCTCAGTGCTTTGCCTTGGGTGTGGTAACCCTCAATCACACGGATAGCTGCTCAGCAAACTTGCGCTGCGCAGGTAGGCCTGAGGGGCGTCGCGCATACCTTGTGGCAGCGTGCGCCAATCGACCAGCAGGCACAGCGCGTGCAGCGGCTGCCCGTCACGGTGGCCGATGACCTGGTCTGCAAAGCTGCGGCGGTACAGTGCCTGAGTCTGCAGCTGTGCTTGTACCTGGTCGGCCTGGGCCAGGGTTTGCCGGGCTAGCTCGGGCAGTTGCGCGGGGGCGACAGTGAAATGTAACGACGCACCCTTTGCCTGCAGGTAACCGGCCTGGCGCACGCGCTGCCACAGCTGTTGCCATTGGCTGGCGCCCGCGCTGGCAGCCAGTTCGCGGCCCAGTTCGAGCAGTTGCTCGGGCGGGGTCTGGTGGGTGTCCAGCGCATGAAGGGAAAAGGGCGTCAGGAACAGCGACGCGAACAGAAGGGGTTTGTACATGGTGCCTCCGGCATGGGTGCTTGGGAGCCCCATGCTTTCAGGCCGGCGCCGCCCCACCCAGCAGGAAATGCAGCGCCGGGGCCGGTGGCCGTTGTATCATTGCCGCGGCTCGTTGCGAGCCATTTGCCCCTGATGTTGCAAGGAACCTTCGATGACACACGTGCAGCGCCTCAAATATTCCCTTCTGATCATCCTGGTGGTACTGGGCCTGATGCTGGGCCTGTCCCACCTGCAGAAGCAGGGCACGATCAGTGAGCAGACCTTCCAGATGCTGGCCATCGCCATCGCGGTGGTGGTCGTGGTGATCAACGGCATACTGCGGCGCAAGGTCAAACCCTGACCTTGCCGGGCCGGCCAGGCATGGCCGGCCACGCGCTCAGCGCAAAGGCCTTCGCTCGAGCACAGCGCGCGCTTGCGGGTCGAGGCTGTAGCATTTGTCGCTACCCAGCTGGATGACACCCTCGCTGCACAACCGCTTGAGCACTTCGCGCACGCTGAGGAACGACAGCGGGATATCCAGCTGTTCCAGTTGCGCGTGTACGCCGCGCACGCCAATGCTGCGGCCACTGCGGTCGGCGGCGTGCAAGGCATCGATGACCTTGAGGCGGATCAGGCTGGTACGCAGGCCGAAACTGCGCAACAGCTCGCGGATCTGTTCGTTGCCGATGCGCTCGTCAGCAAAAACGTCCCGTTCCGTGGGCGTTTTGCCTGGGACACGCGCAGCCTGGATCGAGGGTTGCGGGTTGTACATGTGAATGCTCCTTTTCGTGGACGAACCCGAAATCTGGGTGCCTCACTTACTAGGACGAATGAGAACGGAAAAACTGCAGCCCACGCGCAAAAAAAAGCCTGGTTCTGTTCAAGACGTTCCATTGCCTTGTAATACGTAAAATTTTCATCTGGCCATTCGTCTGATCGGGATGACCCCGAACCCGAGGATTGCCCGTGCTTCCACTTTCCCATCCCATGACTTGCGCAGGCCTGGCTGCCGCCTTGGCAGCCTTCAGCGTCGGCGCAGCGCCGGTGCAGTCCGCCGCAGCCGATGCCAGTGCGCAGATTCGCCGAACCACTTACGGGGTGCCGCACATCGTTGCCAAGGACGAGCGCGGCCTGGGCTATGGCATCGGCTACGCCTATGCCCAGGACAACCTGTGCCTGCTGGCCAATGAAGTGCTGACCGTGAGTGGCGAGCGCTCGCGCTACTTCGGTGCCAAGGGCAAGACCTTGGAGCAGCGTGACAACCTGGCCAGCGATGTGTTCTTCGCCTGGCTCAACACACCAGCGGCAGTCGATGCGTTCTTGCAGGCGCAGCCAGCGCCGGTGCAGGCGCTGCTGGCAGGTTATGCCAGCGGCTACAACCGGGCGCTGGCCGAGCGCCGCAGCAAGGGGTTGCCCGCCGAATGTGGCAACGGCGAGTGGTTGCGGCCGATCAGCAGCGAGGACCTGGTCAAGTTGACCCGTCGGCTGCTCGCCGAAGGCGGTGTCGGGCAGTTCGTCGAAGCGCTGGCCGGGGCGCAACCACCAACCCAGGCCGGCCAGCCGACGGCGGCAGGGTTTGCCGCGGCGCTGGCCAGGCAGCAGCGTTTTGCCACGGAGCGCGGTAGCAATGCGGTGGCCGTCGGGGCTCGGCGTTCGGCCAATGGCCGCGGTCTGTTGCTGGCCAACCCGCACTTCCCGTGGATGGGTGGCATGCGCTTCTACCAGATGCAGCTGACCATTCCCGGCCAGCTCGATGTCATGGGGGCGGCATTGCCGGGCCTGCCGGTGGTCAACATCGGTTTCAACCAGCATCTGGCCTGGACGCATACCGTCGACACATCGAAGCACTTCACCCTGTACCGCCTGCAACTCGACCCCAAGGACCCGACCCGCTACCTGCTCGATGGCAGGTCGCTGCCGCTGGCCCGGCAGACCGTCAGTGTTGCGGTCAAGGCCGAGGATGGCAGCCTGAACCAGGTACAGCGCCAGGTCTACAGCTCGCAATTCGGCCCGGTGGTGCAATGGCCGGGGCGCCTGGACTGGGATACGCAAGCCGCGTACAGCCTGCGCGACGCCAACTTAGAGAACACTCGGGTGTTGCAGCAGTGGTACCAGATCAACCGTGCCGACAGCCTTGCAACGTTGAAAGGCTCGATCGAACAGCTGCAGGGCATCCCCTGGGTCAACACGCTGGCGGTGGACCCGGCAGGCAAGGCCTTGTACCTGAACCAGTCAGTGGTGCCTTATGTGGATCAGCAACTGCTGAGTGCGTGCAGCAACCCGCAGGCACAGGGGCGCCTGGTGGTACTGGATGGCTCACGCAGTGCGTGCCAGTGGAAGGTCGATGCGCAGGCCGCGCAGCCGGGAATCTTCCCTGCGCGGCTGCTGCCGAGTCTGGAGCGCGAAGATTTCGTGCAGAATTCCAACGACCCGGCCTGGATGGCCAACCCGGCGCAGCCGCTGACCGGTTATTCGCCGCTGGTCAGCCGCAGTGACCAGCCGCTGGGCATGCGTGGCCGCTTTGCCCTGCAACGCCTGCAGGGCACGGCCCGCCTGGGCGTTGACGACCTGCAGCGCATGGTGACCGATGACGAGGTCTACCTGGCCAGCCTGGTATTGCCTGACCTGCTGCAGTGGTGCAAGGGCGCCGATGCGGATGTGCGGGCGGTATGCAGCAGCCTGGCGGCCTGGAATGGCAAGGCTGACCTGGACAGCGGCATTGGCCTGGTGCATTTCCAGAACCTGTTCGATACCTTGGCCGAGCATCCGGAAAGCTGGCGGGTGGCTTTCGACCCGGCCGACCCGCAGCACACCCCACGAGGGCTGGCGGTAGAACGGGCGGCCGTGCGCAAGTTGCTGCACCAGGCCGCACTGGCGTCGCACAAGCAGGTGAGTGACAGCGGCATGGCAGGGGATGCGCGCTGGGGGCAGGTGCAACAGGCGAGCGATGGCACACCGGTGCCGGGTGGCCCGCAGGCTTTGGGCGTTTACAACGCGATCTACAGCGTGCCGCACGGGCAGGGCAAGCGGCTGGTGGTCAGTGGTACCAGCTACCTGCAACTGGTCAGCTTTACCGACAAGGGGCCGCAGGCCCGCGGGCTGTTGGCGTTTTCCCAGTCGAGTGAAGCGGCTTCGGTGCATGCCGCTGACCAGACCAAGGCGTTTGCGGCCGGGCAACTGGTGGTGATTCCGTTTACCGATGCGCAGATCAAGGCTGATCCGGAGTATCGGGAAGTGGTGATCAGTGAGCGGGACAAGGGGGCAGTGGTCAGCCGGCCTTGAGGCGTTAGCCTGTGTCTGCCTCTTCGCGGGTAAACCCGCTCTCACAGGTACTGCACCAAAGCTGCAAGCGGCACGATACCTGTGGGAGCGGGCTTACCCGCGAAGAGAGCGACTCGGTTGGTCAGGAAAACTCGAACGGCGCCAGCTGAAACCCTTGTTCGTCAACCTGCAAGGCCCAACCGCGGCGGTCCCAGTCGCCCAGCACGATACGCCGTGCCGGTTGCCCGTCGACCACCAGCTTGTGTATCGCCGGCCGATGAGTATGCCCATGCACCAAGGTACGTACACCATGCGCCGCCATTACCTTCGGCACTTCCTCCGGCGTGACATCGACGATATCGGTGGACTTCATCCGCGTTTGCGTACGGCTTTCGCTGCGTAGCTTGCGGGCCAGCTTGTAGCGGGCAGACAGCGGCAGGTGCCGCAACACCCACAGGCTCAGCGGGTTGCGCAGCAAGCGGCGCATTTTCATGTAGGCCAGGTCGCGGGTGCACAAGGTATCGCCATGCATCAGCAGCACCTGCTCACCACCCAGCTCGATCACGCTGGGGTCTTGCAGCAACGTGCAGCCCGCAGCATCGCAGAAGGCCTGGCCAATCAGGAAATCACGGTTGCCATGCATCAGGTAGATGGCCGTGCCGCTGTCGCTCAGCTGACGCATGGCCTGGCAGACCGACTGCTGGAAGGGCGTCATGGCATCGTCGCCGACCCAGGCTTCGAAGAAGTCGCCAAGGATGTACAACGCCTTGGCGTGGCGGGCACGGCCATCGAGCAGATCAAGAAACGCCCGGGTAATGTCCGGGCGTTCTTCTTGCAGGTGCAGATCGGAGATCAGCAGGATCACTCAACGATCTCGGCTTTCTCGATGATCACGTCGTCCTTCGGCACGTCCTGGTGGCCGGCCTTGGAACCGGTGGCGACCTTTTCGATGGCGTCGACGATTTCACGGCCTTCGATCACTTCGCCGAATACCGCGTAGCCCCAGCCCTGCACGTTCTTGCCGCTGTGGTTGAGGAAGTCGTTGTCGGACGAGTTGATGAAGAACTGCGCCGAGGCGGAGTGCGGTTCCATGGTACGGGCCATGGCGATGCTGTACTTCTTGTTCTTCAGGCCGTTGTCGGCTTCGTTCTGGATGCTGGCGCGGGTCTTCTTCTGGCTCATGCCAGGCTCGAAGCCGCCGCCCTGGATCATGAAGCCCTTGATCACACGGTGGAACACGGTGCCATTGTAGTGGCCGTCCTTGACGTACTGAACGAAGTTTTCGGTAGTCAGCGGCGCTTTCTCGGCGTCCAGCTGCAGGACGATGTCGCCGTGGTTGGTGCTCAGTTTGACTTTGGACATGCTGAAACTCGCTCTTTCAAGGCAATCGGAATTAGGGTGCGCAGGGCGCGGGTTATCACCTGACGCAGGATCAGGCGATCGCGACACATGGCGCGCACTGGCCATTTTGCCAGGCTGCGGCAAAAAGCCGTGATAAATCACGCCAGTTTGTCCGGGCCCGACTGTCAGCAGCTTGACTGCTTCGGCTATGATAGGCCCTTTGATTCAATCGGCCTACCCAGGCCGGACACGTGCATTCAAGGATCCTATGAGCAAGCCCACTGCCGACAACGCGCCCAACGCCGCTGCCAAAGGCGCCCCCGCTGTCCCTGCGAACTTCCTGCGGCCGATCATCCAGGCCGACCTGGACTCGGGCAAGCACAGCAGCATCGTCACCCGTTTCCCGCCGGAGCCCAATGGCTACCTGCACATCGGTCACGCCAAGTCGATCTGCGTCAACTTCGGCCTGGCCAAGGAATTCGGGGGCGTCTGCCACCTGCGTTTCGACGATACCAACCCGGCCAAGGAAGACCAGGAGTACATCGACGCCATCCAGAGCGATGTCAAGTGGCTGGGCTTCGACTGGGCCGGCGATGTGCGCTACGCCTCCGACTACTTCGACCAGTTGCACGATTGGGCGGTCGAGCTGATCAAGCGTGGCAAGGCCTACGTCTGCGACCTTACCCCCGAGCAGGCCAAGGAGTACCGTGGCAACCTCAAGGAACCGGGCAAGAACAGCCCGTTCCGCGAGCGCAGCGTTGACGAGAACCTCGACCTGTTCGCCCGCATGAAGGCCGGCGAGTTCAAGGATGGCGAGCGCGTGCTGCGGGCCAAGATCGACATGGCCTCGCCGAACATGAACCTGCGCGACCCGATCCTGTACCGTATCCGCCATGCCCACCACCACCAGACCGGTGACAAGTGGTGCATCTACCCGAACTACGACTTCACCCATGGCCAGTCGGACGCCATCGAGGGCATCACCCACTCGATCTGCACCCTGGAGTTCGAAGGGCATCGTCCGCTGTACGACTGGTTCCTCGACAACCTGCCGGTGCCGGCACACCCGCGCCAGTACGAGTTCAGCCGCCTGAACCTGAACTACACCATCACTTCCAAGCGCAAGCTCAAGCAGCTGGTGGACGAAAAGCACGTCGAAGGCTGGGACGACCCACGGATGTCGACCCTGTCCGGCTTCCGTCGTCGTGGCTACACCCCGGCCTCGATCCGCAACTTCTGCGAAATGATCGGCACCAACCGTTCCGACGGCGTGGTGGACATGTCGATGCTCGAGTTCAGCATCCGTGACGACCTGGACCGCACCGCACCGCGCGCCATGTGCGTGCTGCGCCCGCTGAAGGTAGTCATCACCAACTACCCGGAAGGCCAGGTCGAGCAGCTCGAACTGCCGCGTCACCCGAAGGAAGACATGGGCGTGCGCGTGCTGCCGTTCTCCCGTGAACTGTACATCGACCGCGACGACTTCATGGAAGAGCCGCCGAAGGGCTACAAGCGCCTGGAACCGGCCGGTGAAGTGCGCCTGCGCGGCAGCTACGTGATCCGCGCCGACGAGGCGGTCAAGGATGCCGACGGCAACATCGTCGAGCTGCGCTGCTCGTACGACCCGGACACCCTGGGCAAGAACCCGGAAGGCCGCAAGGTCAAGGGTGTGATCCACTGGGTACCGGCCGAGGGCAGCGTCGAGTGCGAAGTGCGCCTGTACGACCGCCTGTTCCGCTCGCCGAACCCGGAAAAGACCGAGGAGGGCGGCACCTTCCTGGACAACATCAACCCAGGCTCGCTGCAAGTGCTCAGCGGCTGCCGTGCCGAACCGTCGCTGGCCCAGGCGCAGCCCGAGGACCGCTTCCAGTTCGAACGCGAAGGCTACTTCTGCGCCGACCTGAAAGACAGCCAGCCGGGCCGCCCGGTGTTCAACCGCACTGTCACTCTGCGTGACTCCTGGGGCAGCTGAGGAACCGCCGTGCTTACCATCTACAACACGCTGAGCAAAGCGAAGGAAACTTTCAAACCGCTGGATGGCAACAAGGTGCGCATGTACGTCTGCGGCATGACCGTATACGACTATTGCCATCTGGGCCATGGCCGCAGCATGGTGGCCTTCGACCTGGTCACCCGCTGGCTGCGCAAGAGCGGCTACGAGCTGACCTATGTGCGCAACATCACCGACATCGATGACAAGATCATCAACCGGGCCAACGAGAACGGCGAAAGCTTCGATGCCCTGACTGCCCGCATGATCGACGCGATGCACGAAGACGAGCGCCGCCTGAACATCCTGCCGCCGGACCAGGAGCCGCGTGCCACCGACCATATCGCCGGCATGCACGCGATGATCCAGACCCTGATCGACAAGGGTTATGCCTACGCACCGGGCAACGGTGACGTGTACTACCGCGTCGGCAAGTTCGTCGGCTACGGCAAGCTGTCGCGCAAGAAGATCGAAGACCTGCGCATCGGTGCCCGTATCGAGGTCGACGAAGCCAAGCAGGACCCGCTGGACTTCGTGCTGTGGAAGGGCGTCAAGCCGGGCGAGCCGAGCTGGGAATCGCCATGGGGCCCGGGGCGTCCGGGCTGGCACATCGAGTGCTCGGTGATGTCCACCTGCTGCCTGGGTGAGAGCTTCGACATCCACGGCGGCGGCAGCGACCTGGAGTTCCCGCACCACGAGAACGAGATTGCCCAGAGCGAGGCGGCCACCGGCAAGCAGTACGCCAACGCCTGGATGCACTGCGGCATGATCCGGATCAATGGCGAGAAGATGTCCAAGTCGTTGAACAACTTCTTCACCATCCGTGACGTGCTCGAGAAGTACCACCCTGAAGTGGTGCGCTACCTGCTGGTGGCCAGCCACTACCGCAGCGCGATCAACTACTCGGAAGACAGCCTGCGCGATGCCAAGGGCGCACTGGAGCGCTTCTATCACGCCTTGCGCGGCTTGCCACGGGTGGCGGCCAAGGGTGGCGAAGACTTTGTCGAGCGCTTCAGCGTGGCCATGAACGACGACTTCGGCACCCCCGAAGCTTGCGCCGTGCTGTTCGACCTGGTGCGCGAGATCAACCGCCTGCGCGACAGCGACGTGGAGGCTGCGGCCGGCCTGGCCGGTCGCTTGCGCGAGTTGGGTGATGTGCTGGGTGTGCTGCAGCTGGAAGCTGATGACTTCCTGCGCGCCGGTGCCGAAGGCAAGGTGGATGCCGCTGAGGTCGAGGGCTTGATCCAGGCGCGCCTGCAGGCGCGTGCGGACAAGAACTGGGCCGAGTCCGACCGCATTCGCGACCAGCTGACCGCCATGGGTGTGGTGCTGGAAGACAGCAAGGGTGGGACTACTTGGCGTCTGGCTGACTGATCGATGTCATTGGGGCTGCTGCGCAGCCCATCGCCGGCAAGCCAGCTCCCACAGGTACAGCGCAAGCCTGAAGAACTGCGCAGTCCCTGTGGG
>NZ_JBNRIJ010000001.1:402353-414654 GCF_053557675.1 Pseudomonas sp. XP1
CACCCAGCTCGCTTTCCCCCACCTCCAGCCCGAACCCATGCAGGTCGACGATCGCCGCAACGATCGACAACCCCAGCCCGAACCCCGCATGGCGGTGGCCTTCATCGCTACGGTAGAAGCGCTTCAGCACTGCTGCCCGTTCCTCTTCCGGAATACCCGGCCCGCTGTCCTCGATGGCCAGGTGCAGGCCCTTGTCGTCCTGCGTCGCAATTATCCGCACCAGCCCACCTTCGGGCGTGAACTTGATGCCGTTGCCCACCAGGTTGGCCAATGCCTCGAACAGCAGCTCGCGGTCACCATGCAATGCTGGCAGTTCGGCCGGCTGCTGCAGTTCCAGGCGGATGCCACCATCTTCGGCCAAAGGCAGGTAGAAGTCATGCAACTCCACTAGCAGTTCGTGCGGGTCAAGCTGGACGAAACCTGCCCGTCGCTGGCGGTCTTCCAGTTCGCTGATGCGCAACAAGCCGCGAAAACGCGCCATCAGGGTGTCGGTTTCGCCGATCGCCTGGTCCAGTGCCTCGGCCTGGGTGGAGTCGACGTCACTTTGCTGGCGAATGCGGTACAGCTGGGCGCGCAGGCGCGTGAGCGGGGTGCGCAGGTCGTGAGCAATGTTGTCGCATACGCCCTTGACCTCGTGCATCAGCCGCTCGATGCGGTCGAGCATGGCGTTCACGATGGCCGCCAGCATGTCCAACTCGTCACGCCGGGCCGACAGCGGCAGGCGGTGGGTAAGGTCACCGGCGACGATCAGTTCGGCCTGGGCCTGGATCGCGCGAATGCGCTTGAGTGGGCGCCGCCTGAGCAGGTACCAGCCGGCAAATCCGGGGATCAGGGTCAGCGAGATACCCCAGAGCAGGGCATGCAGGATGATCCGGGTGACCACGAACAGCGAGCCGTTGTCGCGCACCAGCACCAGCCAGCGGCCATCCTGCACCTTGATCGCCACCGCGTCGCAGCTGTCACGCGGCATGTGCGGGTCGTCGGCGTCCAGGCAGCGCTTGAGTTCGTGAACCTTGCCGTCCAGCCCCAGCTCCGGCGGGATGGCACGAATGCGCCCGCCAATCGGGTTGAGTTGGTTGTCGAACAGACCGTAGGCATCGAAGCTGCGCTCTTCGAAGGCCTGGCTGGCGACCAGGGCGTCGTCCAGCTGCTTGCCGCTCATGTGCGCGAACAGGTGCTGGCGCTGCAGCATCGAATGGCGGGTGAGTTTGTTCAGGTAGCTGGATACCTCGAAGTACAGCACCCCCATGAGGATGCTGCTCCAGGCCACGAACAGAAAGCTGTACAGCGCCAGCAGGCGGCTGGTCGAGGAGCTCCAGCCCTTAGACGGGTTCAGCAATGGCATAGCCGGAGCCCCGTACCGTACGGATCAGCGGCGTTTGGCCGGGTGAGTCGATTTTCTTGCGCAGGCGGCCGATGTGCACATCGATCAGGTTGGTGCCCGGGTCGAAGTGGTAGCCCCAGACTTCCTCGAAAATCATCATTCTCGTGATCACCTGGCCGCTATGGCGCATCAGGTACTCCAGCAGCTTGTATTCGGTGGGCAGCAGGTTGAGGGTCTGTTCGCCGCGGCGGGCTTCGTGGCTGATCAGGTCCAGTTGCAGGTCGGCAACCTGCAGGCGGGTCTGGGTCATTGGCACGCTGTTGCGGCGCAGCAGCACTTCGACCCGCGCGGCCATCTCGTCGGAGGCGAACGGTTTGGTCAGGTAGTCGTCACCCCCGGCACGCAGGCCGCGTACCCGCTCGTCGACGTCGGAGAGGGCGCTGATCATCAGGATCGGCGTGGCGATCTTGAGGCTGCGCAGGGTGGTGACGATGGTCAGGCCATCGACCTCTGGCAGCATGCGGTCCAGGGTGATCAGGTCGTAGCCGCCGGCAATGGCCTTGGCCAGGCCTTCACGGCCATTGTCGGCCCAATCCACCTCCAGGCCGTGGCTGGTAAGTTCGGCGACGATTTCCTGGCCGGTGACGGCGTCGTCTTCGATGGTCAGTACGCGAGGCATGCTGGTTCCCGGGCATCTAATGGAGACTTGATTGTGCCAAAGAATAGCCAAGCGGCGATTTAAGAAAAATTCATCTGGCGCGTTTTGCCTGCACTGGCCCTATCGCCGGCAAGCCAGCTCCCACAGAGCCCCCAGGCCCCGAAGGCAGCGCAGTACCTGTGGGAGCTGGCCTGCCGGCGATAGGGCCCTGAAAGGCATAAAGCAACCCTCTAGCGTGCGCCGATACCCTCGGCGTGCATGATCTGCGCAATGATCGGCACCGGAGTCATCAGGTGCGAACGCATCATGGCACTGGCACGCTTGGCGTCCCGGGCCAGAATCACTTCCACCAGTGCCGCATGCTCCTGGCGCTTGAGCTCCAGGGCCTGTTCGGAAAACACCGTCTGGGTCAGCCACAGGTGGCGGTAGCGCTCGGCCTGGTCGAACAGGTAGGTGCGCGCCTGCAGCAGGTGCTTGGAGCCGCAGCCCGAGGCAATGGCCGTGTGGAACGCCTTGTGCCGTTCGTCCCATACATCCAGGCGTTGCTCGCGGGTCTTCACTTCCACCACCTTGGCCAGGGTATGCGAGTGGGCCAGTACCGACGCCTCCCAGGCGTCGTCGCCCCGCTCGATGGCCAGGGTGATGATCATCGCCTCCAGGTTGGCGCGGGCATCGTAGATGTCGTTCATCTCGTCCAGCGACATGGGCGCCACACGGTAGCCTTTCTGGCTGATCGCGTTGACCAGATGCTCGGCCACCAGTTGCGACAGCGCTTCGCGCAGCGGGCCCACGCCCAGTTCGTAGCGTTCCTTCAGGGTGCTCATCAGCAGCTTTTCTCCGGGCTTGAACACGCCGCGGATGATGTCCTTCTTGAGCCTCTCATACCCGCTGAATGCTGAGTTTTGTCGGGGGGCGAGCGCTTCCAAGGTCCTGTTCCTCAAACGGTTTTGTCGATCATACCGAAAGCGTTCGCTGGCGAAAAACAATGGACAAATTCTATGTTTGTCGTTGAAAAATAAAAATGTAGACATTTAGTCTTTATGGCGATAATTTTAGCTCGCCCGCACTGATCCAGGTCACCACCGGACGGCGCCACCCACTTTCTTTACAAGGACACTGCCATGAACGCTTTTACGCAGATCGACGAACTTGTGATGCCACTGCCGCTCGAACCGCGTGGTTTCACCATCGCCCCCTCGAAACAGTCGCCGCGCCTGCTTGAGCTCACCTTTGCCCGTGAAACGGTCGAAGCGTTCGTCCAGGCGGTTGCCCAGTGGCCGGTGCAGGCGCTGGAGTACAAGTCGTTCCTGCGCTTCCGGGTTGGCGAGATCCTCGACGAGCTGTGCCAGGGCACCCTGCGGCCGGTGCTGCTCAATACCATCCTCAACCGCGCCAGCGGCGGCATGCTGATCACCCCGGTCGGCCTGGATGACGTGAGCCAGGCCGAGGACATGGTCAAGTTCACCACCGCCTGCGCCCATCTGATCGGCCGCTCCAACTACGACGCCATGAGCGGCCAGTTCTATGCCCGCTTCGTGGTGGTCAACACCGACAATTCCGACAGCTACCTGCGCCAGCCGCACCGGGTCATGGAGCTGCACAACGATGGCACCTTCGTCAACCAGATCACCGATTACGTGCTGATGCTGAAGATCGACGAAAAGAACATGGAAGGCGGCAACTCGCTGCTGCTGCACCTGGACGACTGGGAGCAGTGCGACGAATTCTTCCGCCACCCGCTGGCCCGTCGCGAAATGCGCTGGACCGCACCGCCGAGCAAGAAGGTGTCCGAAGATGTGTTCCACTCGGTATTCGACACCGATGCCGAAGGCCGCCCGACCATGCGCTACATCGACCAGTTCGTGCAGCCGGAAAACTACGAGGAGGGCATCTGGCTGAACGCCCTGTCCGAGTCGTTGGAAGGCAGCCAGAAGAAGCTTTCGGTACCGGTTGGCGTGGGTAGCTTCCTGCTGATCAACAACCTATTCTGGCTGCATGGCCGCGACCGCTTCACGCCGCACGAAGGCCTGCGCCGCGAGCTGATGCGCCAGCGCGGCTACGTGGCCTTCCCAAAACCGCTGTACCAGCGCGGGCAATAATGACAGGGCGCGGGGCGGGCGCCCGCCCACGCGTCTTTGCACAAAACGATGCCACCAGGGCCCGCGCGGGCCTTGGTGAGCCAGTCAGGCAATGCCTGCGTGTGAGGTAAAGGCTGTGTACGATTTCATCATCATTGGCGGTGGCATTGTGGGCATGTCCACGGCCATGCACCTGATCAAGGTCTACCCGGATGCGAAGATTCTCCTGTTGGAGAAAGAGTCCGGCCCGGCCCGCCACCAGACCGGCCACAACAGCGGCGTGATCCACGCCGGCGTGTATTACACCCCCGGCAGCCTCAAGGCGCGCTTCTGCCTGGAAGGCAACAAGGCCACCAAGGCCTTTTGCTCCCAGCACGGTATCCGCTTCGATGAGTGCGGCAAGCTGCTGGTGGCCACCAACGACCTGGAAATGCAGCGCATGAAGGCGCTGTGGGAGCGCACCGCGGCCAATGGCCTGGAGCGCTACTGGCTGTCGGCGGCCGAGCTGCGCGAGCGCGAGCCCAATATCGTTGGCATGGGCGGCATCTTCGTGCCCTCCAGCGGCATCGTCAATTACGCCGAAGTGACTGCAGCCATGGGCGCCGAGTTCCAGCGCGCCGGCGGTGAAATCCGCTATGGCGCCGAGGTGGTCGGCCTGCAGGAGCTGGCCAGCGAAGTGGTCGTGCGCACGCGTGGCGACCATCATGACGATGAGTTGCGCAGCCGTTTCCTGGTGACCTGCTCGGGCCTGATGGCCGACCGTGTGGTGAGCATGCTGGGCCTGCGTACCGAATTCGTCATCTGCCCGTTCCGTGGCGAGTACTACCTGCTGCCCAAGCAGCACAACCAGATCGTCAACCACCTGATCTACCCGATTCCCGACCCGTCCATGCCGTTCCTGGGCGTGCACCTGACACGCATGATCGACGGCACCGTCACCGTTGGCCCCAACGCCGTGCTGGCAATGAAGCGCGAGGGTTACCGCAAGAGCGACGTCAGCCCCAGCGACCTGTTCCAGACCCTGACCACCCCCGGCATCCTCAAGGTGCTGGCGAAGAACTTCCGCCCTGGCCTGATCGAGATGAAGAACTCGCTGTTCAAGGGTGGCTACCTAAAGCAGGTCCAGAAGTACTGCCCGAGCATCACCAAGGCCGACCTCACGCCTTACCCGGCTGGTGTGCGTGCCCAGGCCGTGTCGCGTGACGGCAAGCTGATCGACGACTTCCTGTTCGTCAACACCGCTCGCAGCGTCAACGTGTGCAACGCGCCGTCTCCGGCCGCCACCTCCGCCATCCCGATCGGCGCCTACATTGTCGACAAGGTCTGTGAGCAGGTTGGCCGCCAGGGCAGTGGTTTCCCCAAGGCCGACCTGGCGCCCCGTCAGCGGGCAGCCGGCTGACCTACCCGCAATACGTTCTGCGGTTTCGTTTTACTCAACCCGTACTGCCCTACTCACCATCTGGGGCAGGGCGGGCTTTTTCGCGCCTGCGTCGGTGACGTGCAAGCCGACGGCCCCTGCGTGGGCAAGACAAAAACAACAAGGTAGCGCCATGCAAACCCACAAGAACAATTTGAGTCATGGATTGAAATCACGGCATGTCACCATGCTGTCCATTGCCGGCGTGATCGGTGCCGGCCTGTTCGTCGGCTCCGGCCGCGCGATTGCCGAAGCAGGGCCCGCCACCATCCTGGCCTATATCCTGGCCGGCGCGCTGGTGGTGCTGGTGATGCGCATGCTGGCCGAAATGGCCGTCGCCTCGCCGGACACCGGTTCGTTCTCTACCTATGCCGACCTTGCTATCGGCAAGTGGGCCGGCTACACCATCGGCTGGCTGTACTGGTGGTTCTGGGTACTGATCATCCCCATCGAGGCCAATATTGCCGCCACCATCATCAACTCCTGGGTCCCACAGCTGGAAATCTGGGTCTTGTCGTTGGTGATTACCCTGTTGCTGACCGCCACCAACCTGTTCAGCGTGAAGAACTACGGTGAGTTCGAGTTCTGGCTGGCATTGGTGAAGGTGGTGGCCATCGTCGGTTTCATCGCGCTGGGGGTGTGCGCCATCTTCGGCCTGCTGCCAGGCACCGGTGTCAGCGGCGTGTCACGCCTGTGGGATAGCGGCGGCTTCATGCCCAACGGTTTTGGTGCGGTGCTCAGCGCCATGCTGATTACCATGTTCTCTTTCCTCGGCGCCGAGGTGGTGACCATCGCCGCAGCCGAATCCGACGAAGCGGGCAAGCATATTTCCAAGGCCACCAACTCGGTGATCTGGCGGATCACCCTGTTCTATATCCTGTCGATCTTCATCGTCATCGCGCTGGTGCCGTGGACCGACCCGCGCCTGGCCACCGAAGGTTCCTATGTCACGGTGCTGGACACCCTGGGCGTGCCGAATGCCAAGGCCATCATCGACTTCGTGGTGCTTACGTCGGTGACCAGCTGCCTCAACTCATCGCTGTATACCGCGTCGCGCATGGTCTACTCGCTGAGCCGCCGCGGCGATGCACCGGCCTGTGCCCAGGTGACCAGCCGCAGCGGCACTCCCGTGGTAGCTGTGCTGCTGTCAACTGGCGCAGCTTTCCTGGCGGTGATCGCCAACTATCTGGTACCGGCCAAGGTGTTCGGCTTCCTCATGGCCAGCTCCGGCGCGATAGCCTTGCTGGTGTACCTGGTGATCGCCGTTTCCCAGTTGCGCCTGCGCCAGCGCCTGACTGCACAGGGCAAGACACTGGGCTACCGCATGTGGCTGTTCCCGTGGCTGACCTGGGGCGTGATCCTGTTCATCAGTAGCGTACTGGTGCTGATGCTGTTCCGCCCGGATCACCGTCTGGAAGTGGTATCGACCATGGTACTGGCGGTGCTGGTGGTGTGTTCGGGCCTTCTGGTCACACGGCGTCGGGCGCGCGAGGTGGTGGTTGGCCGCGTAAGGCAGGGCGCCTGAGCCGTTCGGCCTGAAGACAGACGAGCAAGTCGCATCAGGCTGTGAGAGGATGTCCGTCATCACAGCCAGGACCCCGAACGCAGCCTGATGAAGACACCCAAAAGAATCGAACCCCTGATCGAAGACGGCTTGGTCGACGAAGTACTGCGGCCGTTGATGAGTGGCAAGGAAGCCGCCGTGTATGTGGTGCGCTGTGGCAACCAGGTGCGCTGCGCCAAGGTCTATAAAGAAGCCAACAAGCGCAGTTTCCGCCAGGCTGCCGAGTACCAGGAGGGCCGCAAGGTTCGCAACAGCCGTCAGGCCCGGGCTATGGCCAAGGGCAGCAAGTACGGGCGCAAGGAAGCCGAAGACGCCTGGCAGAACGCCGAAGTGGCGGCGCTGTTCCGCCTGGCCGGCGCTGGCGTGAGGGTTCCAAAGCCTTACGATTTCCAGGACGGCGTGCTGTTGATGGAGCTGGTGACCGATGCCGACGGTGACGCGGCCCCGCGCCTGAACGACGTGCACCTCGAAGCCGAGGAAGCCCGGGAGTTCCATGCCTTCGTCATTCGACAGATCGTGTTGATGCTGTGTACCGGGCTGGTGCATGGCGACCTGTCGGAGTTCAACGTGCTGCTTGGCCCGGACGGGCCGGTGATCATCGACCTGCCACAGGCAGTGGATGCAGCGGCCAACAACCATGCCTTCAGCATGCTGCAGCGCGACGTGGACAACATGGCCCATTATTTCGGGCGCTTTGCGCCAGAGCTGAAAAAAACCCGATATGCGCAGGAAATGTGGGCCTTGTACGAGGCGGGCGAACTGCGCCCGGACAGCCCGCTGACGGGGCTGTTCGAGGATGACGAGCATGCGGCTGACGTGGCCGGGGTGATGCGCGAGATCGATGCGGCCCGGCTGGATGATGCGCGCCGGCGCGCCGCGCGGGCCGAGTCTGAGCATGGGGCGGCCAGGGCAGAGGAGCCTGCGCCGCCCTGGCTGCAGTGATGTGTTGCCTGTGCCCGCGAAGAGGCCGGCACAGGAAAAATGCAGCCATTGCCTTTGACGCAAGACAATATCTCGTCATCTGGCCTTTTCACTGGCGCGCGACAGGCATAAGGTATACGCCGTTCAAATTCCCTGGAGCTGTCATGTCCAACCAATTTCCGTCCGTTCGTCCACGCCGCCTGCGCCAGAACGAGTCCCTGCGCACGATCTTCCAGGAAACCGAGTTCCGCCTTGAAGACCTGATCCTGCCGATCTTCGTCGAAGAGGGCATCGATGATTTCGTGCCGATCACCAGCATGCCGGGCGTCAACCGCATCCCCGAGAAGCTGCTGGCTCAGGAAATCGAGCGCTATGCCCGCGCCGGTATCAAGTCGGTGATGACCTTTGGCGTGTCGCACAACCTGGACGCCGTCGGCAGCGACACCTGGAACGAAAACGGCCTGGTCGCGCGCATGTCGCGCATCTGCAAGGACACCGTGCCGGAAATGGTGGTGATGTCCGACACCTGCTTCTGCGAATACACCAGCCACGGCCACTGCGGCGTGCTGCACGACCACGGCGTGGACAACGACGCCACGCTGGCCAACCTGGGCAAGCAGGCGGTCATCGCCGCCGCTGCCGGTGCCGACTTCATTGCCCCGTCGGCGGCAATGGACGGCCAGGTCCAGGCCATCCGCAGCGCGCTGGATGGTGCCGGCTTCCACGACACCGCGATCATGGCCTATTCCACCAAGTTCGCCTCGTCGCTGTACGGCCCGTTCCGCGAAGCCGGTGGTACCGCGCTGAAGGGCGACCGCAAAAGCTACCAGATGAACCCGATGAACCGCCGCGAAGCCGTGCGCGAGTCGCTGCTCGACGAGCAGGAAGGGGCCGATGTGCTGATGGTCAAGCCGGCCGGTGCCTACCTGGACGTTATTGCCGATATTCGTGCCGCATCCCGCCTGCCGCTGGCGGCGTACCAGGTGAGCGGCGAGTACGCGATGATCAAGTTCGGCGGCCTGGCCGGCGCTATCGATGAAGGCCGGGTGGTGCGTGAAAGCATTGGTGCGATCAAGCGTGCCGGTGCCGATCTGATCCTCACCTACTTCGCCATGGACCTGGCCCGCGAAGGTATCTGATCGCGAGCCGATGCCCATGCAAGCCGCTGCCATCGCAGCGGCTTTTTCTTTACCTGCGCAGCAACCGGTGAGAGGAAAAACACAAAAAATCCGTAAGCGCTGAATTATTTAGTGTCCCGTTGTATCTCATCCCTTAGAGCATTCATCGACAGGGATACGGACATGAAACCTCGCAAGAAAAGCCTCCAGCCAATCGGCCTGAAGGACATCACCATTGTCGACGACGGCAAGATGCGCAAGGCAATCACCGCGGCGGCACTGGGCAATGCAATGGAATGGTTCGACTTCGGCGTCTATGGCTTCGTCGCCTACGCCCTGGGCAAGGTATTCTTCCCCAATGCCGACCCAAGCGTGCAGATGATCGCGGCGTTGGCCACGTTCTCGGTGCCGTTTCTGATCAGGCCTCTGGGCGGGCTGTTCTTCGGTGCCTTGGGCGACCGGTTCGGGCGGCAGAAAATTCTCGCTGCAACCATCGTGATCATGTCGCTCAGCACCTTCGCCATCGGCCTGATACCGTCCTATGCCAGCATCGGTATCTGGGCGCCGATCCTGTTGCTGCTGGCCAAGATGGCCCAGGGCTTCTCGGTGGGGGGCGAGTACACCGGCGCGTCGATCTTCGTCGCCGAATATGCCCCTGACCGTAAACGCGGGTTTCTCGGCAGTTGGCTGGACTTCGGCTCGATTGCAGGGTTCGTGTTGGGTGCCGGTGTGGTGGTGTTGATCTCTACGGTGCTGGGTGAAGACAAGTTCCTCGAATGGGGTTGGCGCCTGCCGTTCTTCCTCGCCTTGCCGCTGGGCATCATCGGCCTGTACCTGCGCCATGCGCTGGAGGAGACACCAGCCTTCCAGCAGCACGTCGACAAGCTGGAGAAAGGCGACCGCGAAGGCCTGGCGACCGGGCCCAAGGTGTCGTTCAAGGAGGTGGCCACCCAACACTGGCGCAGCCTGGTGACCTGCATTGGCGTGGTGATCGCCACCAACGTCACCTATTACATGCTGCTCACGTACATGCCCAGCTACCTGTCGCACAACCTGCACTACAGCGAAGACCATGGCGTGCTGATCATCATCGCGATCATGGTCGGCATGCTGTTCGTGCAGCCGATGATCGGGCTGCTCAGCGACAAGTTCGGCCGTCGTCCGTTCATCATCGTCGGCAGCGTCGGCCTGTTCGTGCTGGCCATCCCGGCGTTCATGCTGATCAACAGCGGCGTACTGGGGGTGATTTTCGCCGGGCTGCTGATCATTGCCGTGCTGCTGAACTTCTTCATCGGCGTGATGGCCTCGACGCTACCGGCAATGTTCCCCACGCACATCCGCTACAGCGCCCTCGCCAGCGCCTTCAATATCTCGGTGCTGATCGCCGGCCTCACCCCGACCATCGCCGCCTGGCTGGTGGAAAGTACTGGCAACCTGTACATGCCGGCCTATTACCTGATGGTGATCGCCGCCGTGGGGCTGGTTACCGGCCTGACCATGAAGGAAACCGCGAACAAGCCGCTGCGCGGCGCGGCACCGGCAGCATCGGATATCGAGGAAGCGCGTGAGTTGCTGCAGGAACACCACGACAACATCGAGCAAAGGATCGAGGACATCGATGCGCAGATTGCCGAACTGGAGGCCAAGCGCAAGTTGCTGGTGCAGCAGCACCCGCGCATCGAGTGATCAGTTTGGCATGTAACCACGCTGCCATGTCCGCGGAATGAACCGCGACACCAGGGCCAGCACGCAGGCCAGCGAGCAGCTGCCGGCTAGCGCTTGCAGGCCCAGGTGGCGCTCCAGCCAGGCACCCAGCGCGGCGCCCAGCAGCATGCCGGCCCAAGGCACCAGTTGCACCCGCCAGCCATTGCGCCGCTCGCCCAGCAGCCAGCGCCCCAGCCCACGCCCGAAACGTGACAGGGCGCCGGTGACGTAGGTCAGGCCGATGGGCAGGCCGTTCACCTGTTCGACCACGGCATTGATCATGCCCATGGCCAATGTGGCAGCGAGCAGCGCTGGAAAGGTCGCAGCCAAGGGCCATGCGGCTGCAAAGCCCAGCAGGGCGGCGACTACCAGCAGCACCGGCCAGGCCCTGCGGCGGAAAGCGCGCGCCAGCAGCACGCCCAGGGCGTTGCCGACGACGAAGCCCAGCACCGCAGCACTCAGCCGCAGCACCAGGGCCAGGTCCGCATCGCTGATGGCGACGGCCAGGCGCGTGGTGTTGCCACTCATGAACGACACGAAGTCGCCCAGCGCCAGCAGGCCGATGGCATCGGTCATGCCGGCTAGTACGGACAGGCCGGCGACCAGGCCGAGGCCCACGCGACCACGCAGCATCTGCAGGCGCAGCCGCTTGGCTGTGCGTGCGGGGAGGGTGTTGGGCAGCATGCTCGGGAGCTCAGCGAGGCATTTCGCGGGCCAGGGTGCTCTTGATGGTGCGCTCCACTACATCGACCAGCACCATTGTCTGGTGGTCCACTTCGATGTTGAGCAGGTCGCCGGCCTTGTAGCTGGGGAAGGTGGTCTGGCGCAGGGTTTCCGGGATCAGGTTGATGGTGATCACATTGTCCTCGACATCGGCTACGGTCAGGCTGCAACCGTTGACCCCGATGAAGCCGCGCGGGAACACGTACTTGCCCCATTCCGGTGGCATGCGGAACTTGATGAAAGCGCCGGTTTCCTTGATCGACAGCTCGACGATTTCGGCGGTGGTGGCGATATGACCGGCCATCAGGTGGCCGCCGACTTCGGCGTTCATCTTCGCCGAGCGTTCGATGTTGACGCCCTGGCAGGCCTTGAAGTTGCGCAGGTTGGTGCGCTCGAGGGTGGCGGTCATGGCGTCGAACCTGACCTGCGTGCCGTGGATTTCGGTGACCGACAGGCAGGTGCCTTCGACACTGACGCTGGCGCCGATCTTCAGTTCGTCGAGCAGCTCGGGGGTGAGGTCGATGGTGAACTGGTTGTGGCCCGGGTAGGTGGTCACATCAAGCAGAGGGCGGACGGCCTGGACGATGCCGGTGTACATGGAGTTGCTCCTGGGGCACGGAAAAGAAAACTTCCGAACGCTATGCCCGTGGAGCGGTAAAAGCAAGCCGGCCATTTGGAACTGCGCATAACTCATTGAATTAGCAGGGACCCTGTGGGAGCGGCTTTAGCCGCGAACACCGGCGCAGCCGGTGCCATGCACCGCGTTGGATTCTTCGCGGCTAAAGCCGCTCCCA
>NZ_JBNRIJ010000001.1:414698-487170 GCF_053557675.1 Pseudomonas sp. XP1
ATACGAGGATCGCTTGCGAATTCAGTTATCTGTGCGACAGCGCGGCCTGAAGGGCTGGGCAATCTCCCACAGGTATCGCGTGGCTGCCGTTCCGAGCTTCACCGGCGAAGGCAATGGGGCAAATACAATTCAGACATGGCCGCTGCTGTTGACGATCCGCAGGCACAGTGCCTCATAAGGGTCCAGGTTCACCATCAGCCGCCCATCCTCGGTCAAATCCCCTTCGACCGTTTCATTGATCATGTCCACCACCGGCCCCGGCGTGAACCCGGTCAGTTGCAGCTCCTCGGCGATCACCTCCTGGCCAAAGTTCAGCGCAGTGATCTGGATGCCACGCCCGGCCGGCAGCTCATGCACCATCACCAGCAAGCCGGGGCTGCTGACTTCGGGCACCAGCACCTGGCGGCTGGTGGCGATGCCATAGGCCTGACGCACCGCCAGCAGTTTCTTCACCTTGCAGGCAAACGAATTGCCGTTTTCCAGCTGGCTGTCCAGGCTGCCATACAGCGCCCGGGCACGGGGCATGCCGCGCACAGACGTCTGAGCCTGCGGCTCGAGCCCGGCCAGGTCGTAGCCGCCGCGGTGAATCCAGCGGGTATCGCCATCGAGCATCCGCTGCGCGACCGCTTCGGCGGGCAAGGGCAGGGCGCCCACCAGGTCCCAGCCGGACAGCGCCACCACACCTGGCTGCATGGCGTTGTACATGACCAGCAGCAGGTGCACCTTCTGGATCAGCTCGATTTCTGCCACCCCGATCTGCCCAAGATCGCGGATGCCCAGTGCAGCAGCGATCAGGCTGGCCGTGGTACAGGATATGCCATTGGTGACGAAGCGCAGGTTGTACGGCGCATGTTCGCCCGACAGCCGTTCGTAGATCTCTTCGCGGATGTGCTCGCGCAGGATGCCGCCGGGCAAGGTCTGGCCCTTGTACAGGTACATGTCATGTGCATGCAGGGTCCAGAAATGCACCAGTTCCACGGTCAGCTCGTCATGGTTCTGCAAGGCATGGATCAGCGAAGCTGGGTCGATGCCGAAGGCATGCATCTCCTTGAGCATCAGGCGCAGGAACTCGGTGTCGCCGGTCAGCAGTGCATGCTGGTAGGCCGGCCGGGTAATGAAATCGTAGGACAGGTCGGCACCGCCTCTGGACATCTGCGCGATGTCGTCGAGGGTCAGGTTCAGTTCTTGGAAGCTGAAACCGCCGGCCTTGCGGATCATGCCGCCGATCAGCTGGTTGCCGACGATCGACAGCGGGTGGCTTTCCGACCAGGCAGTGCCGCTGGCGCGGGTCTCCACGCCGAGAAAGCCGTTGGCATCCAGGCGCAGGCCGCGCGCACCCAGGCAGTCCAGGGCGTGCAGGGCATCGCCAATGATCATCTGCTGGGCGGCGAAGGTCGGGTCCAGCCAGTTCAGCGACGGCTGACCTTCCTTGAAATAGTGCAGGTACACCCAGCGTCGGGTCTTGCCATCCACACCGGTCACCGGCGGTGTGGCGCTCCAGTCGGTTTCCTTCACGCCTGGTTCGAAGAAGATCACCCGTTGCAGTTGGCCGACGATGTAGTGGCGGGCCTTGAGTTCGTCGCACTGGGCCGGCAGCAGGTTGACCGCATCTCGCCCGGCAGGCACTTCGGGCAGTAGCGGCCAGTCTTCCTCGCGGATTTCGACCATGTGGTACAGCCCCGGGTAGGGACCGTAGGCCAGTTCGGCCAGGCGGAAGTCGGCGCCCTTGCCAGTGTGCGAGGGGATCAGGTCGTCGATGGTCACGGCGTTGTGCGCGGCGGCCATGCGGCTCATCTGGATCAGCTCCTGTTCGCTGCCGTACAGCGGGTCGATGTCGAAACTGATGCGGTCGAAGTTGCCGTCCACGCTGGGTGTGAGTTCACGCCCGCGAATGCCGCCGGACAACTTGATCGGGCCGGTGTGCAGGCCCTGGATGCCGATCTCCGACAAGCGCTTCCACAGCGCTTCGTGGGCCAGCGCACCGAGCACTGAACAGCCTTCGGGGGCGATGATGGCATCGGGGTAGACGGTCAGCCAGACCGATGCGATTTCAGTGGCGCGTCGGGGTTGGGCTTCGGCGTAGGGTTGCTGCCACAGGCGCGACTGGCCCGAGTACAGATGGGTGCGTTGCTGGGAGGCCCTGAGCATGGCGCGGTCTTCGAGCCATTTGACGTATGACGGGTCGGGTTGGGTCATTTCGCGTCCTCTTTGCGTGTCGGCAGCGGCTCAGGTTATGACGGTTGTGGCGGCTGATCGTTCGGCTTGAGAATGTTCGTGGGCTTGCTGATCTGTTTGCCAGCCTGGGAGGCGACTTCAAGGGCTTGGCCGTCCCGTTGCTTGCCCTGGCGAGCCAGGCCTTCAAGCTGCGGAATCAGCATGCCCTCCGGCAAATGTCGCCAGAACCGCCCGGGCATGTGCAGGCGCAAGGCGTCGGGGTTGAGGCGCGCAGGGTTGAAGGTATGACGATAGTAGGTGCGCCATAATTCGGCGCCAGGGTCTTCGGCGTTGCGGGCCCACTGGCGCCAGGGTTCGGGGCACTGGCGCTGGTAGTCGAATGCCTGGCCATCGAAGCGTATGCCGTCGTGCGCCGTGGCAATCACCCAGCGCAAACGCCCAAGGCGGTCAGCGAAATGCGCACTGGCGCTTTCCAGAACGTCATGCGCCGGCTCGTGATAGGCCACCAGGTCAAGTTGCAGCTGTTCGGCCAAAACTTCGGGGAGTGGCACGAAGCGCACAAACGCATGCAGGTGGTGTGCTTCGCGATTGACCTGCTTGATCCGTCTTTGCAGCTCGCTACCCAGTCGGTCACCCGCCAGCATTGCAGTGCGGTCACCATGGGCCACCCGCCAAAGTACTTCGTAAAGCAGGTTCCAGCGGTGCTCGCCACGGTAGCGGGCGGCCTGTTCCAGCTGGCTCAGCAGCGCCGCTGGCACCTTGGCGCGAAACGGACCGGAGCCCTCAGGCAGCGCTGTCGGTACGGCCAGCAAATCAGCCACTGGCCCTTGCGCCCAGGTCACTTCCGACGGGTCGATGCCATGCCCCAGCAACACCCGGGCCTGGTCACGCCAGGTGGCGAACAGGCCGTCGCAGTCGAGCGCGATCATCCCCACAAGCCCATCTGCACCGGCGCCTGCGGCTCACGCAAGCGCGCTCTCAGCAGGCCGCTGCGCAGCTCGGCCTGGGCCGGGCGGTAGTCGCTGGTGATAATGAACGGCCGCGCCTTGTCCAGTACGCAGCGCAGCTGGATCAGGTCATCGTAGCGAATGCGCCGTTCGCGTCGCAGGGCTACCAGCCGCTGCACGCTGCGCAGGCCGATGCCGGGGATGCGCGCCAGTAGCGCTGGCTCGGCACGGTTCACGTCCAGCGGGAACACTTCGCGGTTAGCCAGCGCCCAGGCCAGCTTGGGGTCGATGTCCAGTGCCAGGTTGCCGCTCTGGCCCAGCAGTTCGCCGGCCTTGTAGCCATAGCCACGCAGCAGGAAGTCAGCCTGGTACAGGCGGTGCTCGCGCAGCAGCGGTGGCGCCGCCAGGGGAACGCTGTCGGGGCTGTCAGGGATGGGGCTGAAGGCAGAGTAGTACACGCGCTTGAGGCCGTAGCCCTGGTACAGCGATTCGGCATTGCGCAGCAATGTGCTGTCGTCGGTGCTGTCGGCCCCGACGATCACCTGGGTGCTTTGCCCGGCCGGGGTAAAGCGCGGCGCCTTGGGTTCGTGGGCCACGGCTTGCTGGCCCTGATGGATCACGCCCATGGCCTGGCGAATGGTGTGCGCCTGTTTCTCTGGTGCCAGGCGTTTCAGGCTGGCGTCGGTCGGCAGCTCGATGTTGACGCTGAGCCGGTCTGCCAGGCGCCCGGCCTCTTCGATCAGCAGCGGGTCGGCATCGGGGATGGTCTTTAGGTGAATGTAGCCGCGGAACTCATGCTCTTCGCGCAACAGCCGCGCCACACGAATCAGCTGCTCCATGGTGTAGTCCGCCGAGCGGATGATGCCGGAGCTGAGGAACAGGCCGCTGATGCAGTTGCGCCGGTAGAAATCCAGGGTCAGCCGGACCACTTCCTCGGGGCTGAAGCGCGCGCGTGGCACGTTGCTGGAGCGGCGGTTGACGCAATACTGGCAGTCGTAGAGGCAGAAGTTGGTCAGTAGCACCTTGAGCAGCGAGACGCAGCGCCCGTCGGGGGTGTAGCTGTGACAGATGCCCATGCCATTGGTTGCACCCAGGCCATCAGCCCCGCGCGAGTTGCGCTTGGGCGCGCCGCTGCTGGCGCAGGATGCGTCGTACTTGGCAGCATCGGCAAGGATGCCGAGTTTGGCGATGAGTTGCATGGCGGCTGACCTGTGATACTGAATATTCATACAGTATTTTGAGATGTGACGGATTGCAAGTGATTGTGCGCCGGCCATGCCCGACTGAATCCGTCATCTAAGCTTGTGGCTGAACCTACGGATGGCAACGAGGCAAGGGAGAGGTTATGAAGATCACCATCAAGCCGGCAGTGGCGCTGACCGGGCTGGCTTTGGCATTCGGCATGCTGGGTGCCCAGGCCGCGGAAACCAGGAAGGTCGATGTCATGCTGGTGGGCGGCGGCATCATGAGTTCAACCCTGGCCGTCTGGCTCAATGAGCTGGAGCCGGGTTGGTCGATGGAAATGGTCGAGCGCCTGGACAAGGTCGCCGAAGAAAGCTCCAACGGCTGGAACAACGCCGGCACCGGCCACTCGGCCCTGGCCGAGCTGAACTACACCCCGGAGAAGGACGGCAAGATCGATATCAGCAAGGCGGTAGAGATCAACGAGTCGTTCCAGGTCACCCGCCAGTTCCTGGCCTGGCAGGTGAAGCAGGGCGTGTTGAAGAACCCGCATTCCTTCATCAACACCACCCCGCACATGAGCTTCGTCTGGGGCGACGACAACATTCGCTTCCTGAAGAAGCGCTACGAGGCGCTGCAGGCAAGCCCGCTGTTCAAGCCCATGCAGTACTCCGAGGACCACGAACAGATCCGCAAGTGGGTACCGCTGATGATGGAAGGCCGTGACCCCAACCAGAAACTGGCCGTGACCTGGACGCCGATCGGCACCGACGTCAACTTTGGCGAAATCACCCGGCAGTACGTGGGTTATCTGCAGACCCGGCCGAACTTCGACCTCAAGCTGTCGAGCGAAGTGCAAGCCATCACCCGCAACGACGACGGCTCCTGGCATGTCGAGTACAAGAACCTCAAGGACGGTAGCAGCTCTGCCACCGACGCCAGGTTCCTGTTCATCGGCGCCGGTGGTGCAGCGCTGCCATTGCTGCAGAAGTCGGGCATCGATGAGGCCAAGGACTATGCCGGTTTCCCGGTCGGTGGTTCGTTCCTGGTCACCGACAACCCGGCCATCGCCCAACGTCACATGGCCAAGGCCTACGGTATCGCCGCCACCGGCGCACCACCGATGTCGGTGCCGCATTTGGACACCCGCGTGCTCGATGGCAAGCGCATGATCCTGTTCGGGCCGTTCGCCACCTTCTCGACCAAGTTCCTCAAGCAGGGCTCGCTGCTTGACCTGTTCGCCAGCGCCAGTGTGCACAATGCCTGGCCTATGGTCAGGGTCGGGGTGCGCGAGTTCGACCTGGTGCAGTACCTGATCGGCCAGGTGCTGCAATCCGACGATGACCGTTTCGAAGCGTTGCGCACCTACTTCCCCGGGGCGAAGAAGGAAGACTGGCGGCTGTGGCAGGCAGGGCAGCGGGTGCAGATCATCAAGAAGGACGAAGCATTGGGTGGCGTGCTCAAGCTCGGCACTGAAGTGGTGGCGTCCAGCGATGGCAGCATTGCCGGCTTGCTGGGGGCTTCGCCTGGCGCCTCGACCGCGCCGCCAATCATGCTCGATGTGCTGAGCAAGGTGTTCAAGGACAAGATGGCATCGCCGCAGTGGCAGGCGAAGATCAGGCAGATCATCCCGTCCTACGGCATTCGCCTAAACGACCACCCGGACCAGGTGCAGAAAGAGTGGGCGTACACCAACGAGGTGTTGCAGCTGAGCGCTCCCGAGAGCGTCGTTACGCCGTAGCAAGATACCGTGCGGCCCTTCCGGGCAGCTCACTCCCATGAACTGCGCATGAGTCGTTGGTCCAGTGAGGTTCTGTAGGAGCAGCCTTGTGCTGCGAAGAGGTCGATACTGGCAAAGGCTGTTCATTGCGTGTACCGGCTTCTTCGCAGCACAAGGCTGCTCTTGCAATGTGTGGGTTGCGGCCTTCCTTCAGCGACTCGACGAAGCCGCGCGCGAACCATACCAGGGCCATGGCAGTGAACGTCCTGCACCAGGCCTGCCCCAAAGGCAGCGCTTGGGCAGCCACGGCAGCAGTGGCGCGATCACCTGTGGTCTTGTTGTGATTGGGCAGTGCGCTCGGGTGGGTGATGTCGAGGGTGTGGAAGCGGAAATGGGCAAAGCCGAAAAGTCGCTGCAGGCGAGCCAGCTTCAGCTTGACGCTGTAGTAGGCATCGAGGTTGTCGATGCCTGTCACCTCGATGCCTGCTTCGCACAGGCGCCGCGCAACGTGGTAGCCGATGAAGCCGGCCACGCCGGTAATCAGTACGGGCATGCTGGCTGTACCTGGCCACGGCCGATGCCGTAGTAAGTCAGGCCGGCAGCGGCCATGTGCTCGGGTTCGAACAGGTTGCGGCCGTCGAACACCACCCGGTCGGCCAGTTGTTGTGGCACCTTGTCCAGGTTGAGTACACGGTAATCCTGCCATTCGGTGACGATCACCAGGGCATCGGCGCCGCGCAGCGCATCGTCCTTGCACGGTACCAGTTGCAGGTCGGCGCGCGGGCCATAGTGGCGCTGGATCTCTTCCATGGCCTGTGGGTCATGGGCCTGTACCCGCACGCCGGCGGCCCACAGCGCCTCCAGCAGGACCCGGCTGGAGGCCTCGCGGATATCATTGGTGTTGGGCTTGAATGACAGCCCCCACAAGGCAAAGACCTTGCCCCGCAGGCCGCGTGGGTAGTGGCGCTGGATCTTGCTGAACAGTCGGCCCTTTTGCTGCTCGTTGACCGATTCCACCGCACGCAGCAGCTGCGGCTCGAAGCCTTCGGCCTCGGCGCTGCGGCGCAGGGCTTGCAGGTCCTTGGGGAAGCACGAGCCACCAAAACCGCAGCCGGCATAGATGAAGTCGTAGCCGATGCGCGGGTCCGAGCCGATGCCACGGCGTACCATTTCGATGTCGGCGCCCAGGTGCTCGGCCAGGTTGGCGATTTCGTTGATGAACGAGATCTTGGTCGCCAGCATGCAGTTGGCCGCGTACTTGGTCAGCTCGGCGCTGCGCGCATCCATGACCATGAGCTTTTCGCGGTTGCGGCTGAACGGCAGGTACAGCTCGCGCAGCAGTTCTACCTCGGCTGGTTCCGCGCCACCGATGATGATGCGCTCCGGGCGCATGCAGTCATCGACTGCCGAGCCTTCCTTGAGGAACTCGGGGTTGCTGACGACGCGGAAGCGGCTGGTGTCGGCCACGGCCTGGGCGATGCGCGCCTTGATGCGGTGCACCGTACCGACCGGCGCGGTGGATTTGTTGACGATCACCTTGGGACCGTCGGCATGTTCGAGGATGCTGTCGACCACGGCGAATACGTGCTTCAGGTCGGCACTGCCGTCGGCCTGTGGCGGGGTGCCGACGGCAATGAACTGCAAGCTGGCGTAGTTGGCCGCTTCGCTGGCGTCGGTGGTGAAGCGCAGGCGACCGCAGGCCAGGTTCTTCTCCAGCATCGGCGCAAGGCCGGGTTCGAAGATCGGGCAATGGCCTGCATTGAGGCTGGCGACCCGCTCGGCGTCGATATCCATGCACAACACCGAATGCCCCACCTGGGCCAGGCACACCGCCTGGGTGAGGCCGACATAGCCGGTACCGAAAACCGTGACCTTCATTTGACAGCTCCTTGGCGAGAAAGCTGAAAGAACATGTCACATCGTTGTTTAGATCTTGTTACTTGCGCAGGCCCCTGCCTCCTGGGCGGCGCTCCACAGTTGCTGGCGGAACCAGCGCCGCAAGGGGTCGGCGTGAGTGCGTTCGTGCCATATCTGCATCACCTCGATCGCTGGCAATGCCAGCGGCAGCGGGTACATGAGCAGGTCGTCATCACGCTCTGTGGCTTCGATGGCCAGCGAGCGCAAACAGGTGAGCAGCAGGTCGCTGCCGCGCAGCAGGCGCGAGGGGGCGACGAAGCTCGACAGGCCAGCCACGACCCGCCGTTGCATGCCCTGGCTGCGCAAGGCGCGGTCGACCAGGCCATCGAGGTCGCCGGTGAGGGTGGTGAGCAGGTGATCGCTGGCGAGGAAGCTATCGAGGTCCAGGCCCTGGTCCGCCGCTGGATGACTGCGCGAGGCCAGCACAACGAAGTGTTCGGTGAGCAGGCGCTGTTGGTGGAAGGTTTCCGGGAGGTCGGTATAGAACCCGGCAACGGCCAGGTCACAGGTGCCTTTCTCCAGCTCTTCGCGAGGGAGCTGGCCACGGGTGTTGTGGGTCACCAGCGTCAGGTTCGGTGCCTGGCTGCGCAGGATCGGCAGCAGCCTGGGCAACAGCGTCTGTTCTACATAGTCGGTGCTGTACAGGTGCAGGCGGGCAGGGCGGGCGAGGAAATCCCGGCCTTCGCAGCGTTCATAGAAACCCTCCAGGCCCACTACCAGGCGCTCTACCTCGGGCGCCAGTTCGTGGGCACGTGGTGTCGGGGTCAGGCCCCTGGGCGCGCGCACGAACAGCGGGTCGCCAAACTGATGGCGCAGCTTGTTCAACTTGTGGCTGAGCGCAGGCTGGCTCAGCGCCATGCGCTGGGCGGCAAGGGTGGCGTTGCGTTCCTGATACAGCACATGGAACAGGTACAGCAGGTTGAGGTCCTTGCTGGAGATATTCATTTTATGGATCGCAGACATGAGGGCTTTCGAATTATCGAATCATAGCCTTGCCACTAGCATGGACGCATCCCGCCAACATGAGCGGACGATTCTATTTGCCTGATCAGGAGATTGTTGCATGACCAAGATGTCCCGGCTTGCCCTGGCTGTTGCCGGCACCCTGCTCGCCGCCGGCGCACACGCTGCGCCCAAAGGTGAAGTGCTGGTGCTGTTGTCCAGCGAGCACCAGCTGCCGCTGCAGGAGGGCAAGCGCTACGCCACCGGCTACTACCTCAACGAGTTCGGCGTGCCTGCCGACCAGTTGCTCAAGGCTGGCTACAAGCTGGTGCTGGTTACCCCAAAGGGTAATGCCCCGCGCGTCGACCAGCGTTCGATCGATCCAAGCTACTTTGCCGGTGATGCGGCGGAGATGCGGCGGATCGAGAAGGTCGTGCAAGGCCTGCCGGGCATTGACGATACCCTGTCGGTGAAGGAAGTCCTGGCAGGTGATCTGGAGCGCTATGCCGGGCTGTTCATCCCCGGCGGCCATGCGCCGTTGATCGACCTGGCCAACAACCCGGACGTGGGCGCCTTGCTGCGGCATTTCCACCAGGCCGGCAAGCCCACAGCCGCCATCTGCCACGGCCCCATTGCCTTGCTCTCGGCCCAGCAGGACCCGGCGAGCTACCAGTCGGCGCTGGCGCGTGGTGAAAAGCCGGCAGCCACCGACTGGCTGTACAAGGGTTACAGGATGACCATCTTCTCCGACCCGGAGGAGCAGGTGTTCGAGAGTTCGCTCAAGGACCAGCGGCTGTTGTTCTACCCGGCCAACGCCATGGCAATGGCAGGAGGCGACATGGGCTACGCCAAGGCCTGGCAGCCCAATGTGGTGGTGGACCGCGAACTGATCACCGGGCAGAACCCGTTCTCGGACAAGGCACTGGCCAAAGTATTGCTGGAAAAGTTGGCTGGGCAGGCAAAGCCCTCTGATCAAGGCATCTAGACTTACAAGTGGCCTGCACCGGGCAACGCTCGGCAGGCCGATACCATTCAACCGACCACCGCCTCCCCGGAGCGGATGTCCCTCGCTGGCGATGGCCTTCTTTGCAGAGGAGGGCAGGTCATGGACGAGGCAAGGCTTCACGACTTCATGGGCAAGCTGGTGGGCGACATGGGCGCGGCGGCGACATTGGCCAACGTGATTCTTGGCGACGAACTGGGGTTGTACCGGGCCATGGCCGACAGCCAGCCGACCACCCCCGAGGCGCTGGCGGAAAAGACCGGCTGCCACCCGCGGCTGGTGCGCGAATGGCTCAGCGCCCAGGCCGCATCGGGCTACATGGTGCATGACAAGGGCCTTTTCGTGTTGCCTGAAGAGCAGGCCATGGTCCTGGCGCTGGAGGATTCGCCGGCCTACATGGCCGGTGGCGCGGCAGTGGTGGCAGCACTGTTCCATGACAAGGACAAGCTGGTCGCGGCCATGCGCGGCGACGGCGGGCTGGCCTGGGGTGACCATCACCCCTGCATGTTCAGTGGCACCGAGCGGTTCTTCCGGCCGGGTTATCGCACCTTCCTGGTGGCCGAATGGCTACCGGCGCTGGAGGGCGTGCTAGCCAAGCTGCAGGCGGGCGCCAAGGTGGCGGATGTGGGCTGTGGGCACGGTGCTTCGACGCTGGTCATGGCCCAGGCGTTCCAGGCATCCACCTTCGTCGGCTACGACTACCACGGGCCTTCCATCGTCACCGCCAACGAGCGGGCCCGCGAGGCGGGGTTGGCGGGGCGTGTGAGCTTCCAGCAGGCCAGTGCCAAGGACTACCCGGGGCATGACCATGACCTGGTGTGCTTCTTCGATTGCCTGCACGACATGGGTGACCCGGTGGGGGCCGCGAAACATGCCTACCGCGCGTTGAAGGCAGACGGCACGGTGATGTTGGTGGAGCCTTATGCCGAGGACTCGCTGGATGGCAACCTGACACCGGTCGGGCGCTTGTTCTATGCGGCATCGACGTTTATCTGCACGCCCAATTCGTTGTCGCAGGAGGTGGGGCTGGGGCTGGGCGCGCAGGCGGGGGAAGCGCGGTTGCGGGCGGTGTTCGAGGAGGCGGGGTTCAGCCGGTTCCGGCGGGCGACGCAGACGCCGTTCAACCTCATTCTGGAGGCTCGGAAGTAGAGTTAAGCCTGTGCCGGTCCTTTCGCGGGCACACCCGCGAAAGGGCCGGGCCTGCAAAAACAGAAGGGGCGCCTTGATGGCGCCCCTCTTTCTTGCTGCTTAGGCTTCAGCGTCCCAGGGACGATCGCCTTTTTCATCCTTGACGCGGGTCGGCAGGCCCATCACGTCCAGCGCCTTGAGGAACGGCTCGGCTGGCAGCTCCTCGACGTTGACCATGCGCTTGGCATCCCACTCGCCACGGGCGACCAGCAGGGCGGCAGCCACTGGCGGTACACCGGCGGTGTAGGAAATGCCCTGGCTGTCGGTCTCGGCGTAGGCTTCTTCGTGGTCGGCCACGTTGTAGATGAACACTTCGCGCGGCTGGCCATCCTTGGTGCCCTTGACCAGGTCACCGATGCAGGTCTTGCCGGTGTAGCCCGGGGCCAGCGAGGCTGGGTCCGGCAGCACGGCCTTGACCACTTTCAGCGGTACCACTTCCAGGCCTTCGGCGGTTTTCACCGGTTGCTCGGAGAGCAGGCCCAGGTTTTTCAGCACGGTGAACACGTTGATGTAGTGCTCGCCGAAGCTCATCCAGAAACGCACGTTCGGCACGTTGAGGTTCTTCGAAATCGAGTGAACTTCATCGTGGCCGGTCAGGTACAGGTTCTGCGAACCTACCACCGGCAGGTCGTCGGTACGCTTGACTTCGAACATGGTGTTGCTGGTCCACTGGCTGTTCTGCCAGCTCCACACTTGCCCGGTGAACTCGCGGAAGTTGATTTCCGGGTCGAAGTTGGTGGCGAAGTACTTGCCATGCGAACCGGCATTGACGTCGAGGATGTCGATCGAGTCAATGCTGTCGAAATACTGTTGCTGCGCCAGCTTGGCGTAGCTGTTCACCACACCCGGGTCGAAACCGACGCCGAGAATGGCGGTAATGTTCTTTGCCTGGCACTCTTCGAGGTGTTTCCACTCGTAGTTGCCGTACCACGGCGGGGTCTCGCAGATCTTGCCCGGCTCTTCGTGGATGGCGGTGTCCAGATAGGCGACACCGGTATCGATGCAGGCACGCAGCACCGACATGTTGAGGAAGGCGGAACCAACGTTGATCACGATCTGCGATTCGGTCTCGCGGATCAGCGCCTTGGTTGCCTCGACATCGAGGGCATTGAGCGAGAAGGCCTGGATGTCGGCGGGTACCTTGAGGCTACCCTTGGCCTTGACGCTGTCGATGATGGCCTGGCATTTGGAGATGTTCCGTGACGCGATGGCGATACGACCCAGTTCGTCGTTATGCTGCGCGCACTTGTGGGCCACCACCTTGGCGACACCTCCTGCACCAATGATAAGAACGTTCTTCTTCAATTTATCCCTTGCTCCTTACTGAAAGCCGGTCTTACGACAGGCTGGAAACGTAGTCTTCGAAACCGAACTCGCGCACCACTTCGACGCTGCCGTCGAGTTGCTTGACCACGATGGATGGCATTTTCAGACCGTTGAACCAGTTTTTCTTGACCATGGTGTAACCCGCCGCGTCGACGAACGACAGACGATCACCGATGGCCAGCGGACGATCGAATTGGTATTCGCCGAAGATGTCGCCGGCCAGGCACGACTTGCCGCAGACCATGTAGGTGTGCGCACCGTCGTTGGGGGCCATCTTGGCGTTGAGGCGGTAGATCAGCAGGTCGAGCATGTGCGCTTCGATCGAACTGTCGACCACGGCCAGGTGCTTGCCGTTGTACAGGGTGTCGAGCACGGTCACTTCCAGCGAGGCGCTGTTGGTGATGGCCGCTTCGCCCGGCTCCAGGTACACCTGCACGCCGTACTTTTCCGAGAAGGCTTTCAGGCGCGCGCAGAAGGCGTCCAGCGCGTAGTCTTCACCGGTGAAGTGGATCCCGCCACCGAGGCTTACCCACTCGACCTTGTGCAGCAGGTGACCGAAGCGCTCCTCGATGTGCGTGAGCATCTTGTCGAACAGGCCGAAGTCGCCGTTTTCGCAGTTGTTGTGGAACATGAAGCCGGAGATCTGCTCGATCACCTGTTCGACCTTGGCCGGGTCCCATTCGCCCAGGCGGCTGAACGGGCGGGCAGGGTCTGCCAGCAGGTAGTCGGAGCTGCTGACCTGCGGGTTGACGCGCAGGCCACGGACCTTGCCTTCGGACTGTTCGGCGAAGCGCTGCAGCTGGCCGATCGAGTTGAAGATGATCTTGTCGCAGTTATCGAGCATTTCCTCGACCTCGTCGTCGGCCCAGGCCACGCTGTAGGCGTGGGTTTCGCCGGCGAACTTCTGGCGGCCGAGCTTGAGCTCGTACAGCGACGAAGAGGTGGTGCCGTCCATGTACTGCTGCATCAGGTCGAAGACCGACCAGGTGGCAAAGCACTTGAGGGCGAGCAGGGCCTTGGCACCGGAGTGTTCGCGCACGTAGGCGATCTTCTCCATGTTGCCCAGCAGCTTGGTTTTATCGATGAGGTAGTACGGCGTCTTGATCATTTAAAGGCCCCCGGCCAGGCCGGCCAAAAAAAGGACACGCATTGTGCCTTCACTTGCCGCAGACCGAAAGGGTGGGTTACGCATTTCGTCGTGGTTTACGCCGTTGCGAGAGGATTTTTCCGGTTGCGGCGGGCTCAGTAGAACAGCGGCATGTGACTATCGTAAGCAGCAACCGGGTGCCGCAAGGAGAATCCGATGAGTGTTGCATTTGGATGGCACCGGCTCCGCCGGTGTTCGCGGGTGAACCCGCTCCCACAGGGAATGCGCTTGCTTCAGACCTTGCGCAGTCCAGTCTGTGGGAGCGGGTTTTCCCGCGAAGAGGCCGGTACAGGCAACCTCAATCAACCTGCTGCAACCATGCCTGGATCTGCTCCAGCGTGGCGGTAGCCCCGCCACAAACCACCACCAGCACATTCTGGTACTGCGCCAGGGCGCCCTTTGCATAGACCAACGCCAAAGCCGCCCCACATGCAGGCTCCACCAGCACGCGATGGTCCAGCAGGAACCGCTCGCAGGCTTCCAGCGCAGCGCGGTCAGTGACCAGGTGGCTGTGCACCGGATGCTGCTGCACGCACACCAGCGCCTGGTCAGCCACACGCTTGGCCCCCAGCGACGTCGCCACCGAGGCAATACGCTCCAGCTCCACCGAATGCCCCGCCTGAATGGCCGCATGCAGCGATGCTGCACCTTCGGTTTCCACCGCCAGCACAGGCACATCGTCCCAACCGTTGCGTTTCAGCCCCTCGACCACGCCACTGAGCAAACCGCCGCCGCCTACCGACAACACAACGGCATCCGGTTTCACGCCGGCTTCGGCCACCTCATCCACCAGGCTGGCATGCCCGGCCCACAGCAGCGAGTCATCGAATGGATGGATGAAGGCGTCATCCGGGCCGACCAAGGTCTGCGCCAGGGCGTTGGCCTCTTGCCAGGAGCTGCCATGCACCACCACCCTGGCGCCCTCCAGGCGTAGCAGGTCCTTGGCCCGCTCAGTGGTGGTCTCGGGCACTACCACGGTCACCGGCACGCCCAGCTTGCGCCCGGCATAGGCCACTGCCAGGCCGGCGTTGCCGCCCGAGGAAGACACGAAATGCCGCGCGCCGCGAGCATGGTGCACCTCGCAGGCGTGGCCCACGCCGCGCAGCTTGAACGAGCCGCAGGGCTGCAGGGCGTCGAGCTTGAGCCAGACGTTGCTGCCCGCAGCCAGCGACAGCGGACGGGACTCGATCAGGGGGGTGTGGACATGCAAGGTCATTGGCTGGCTCCGCGTAGTTGCTCGAGGTAGTTGTATACGGTGTAGCGGGTCACACCCAGGGCACTGGCGGCCTTTTCCACGCCGCCCTTGACGATGAACAGGCCACGCTCCTGCATCACGCGCACGGCCTCGACCTTGGCCTGCTTGTTCATTCGCCCCTGGCCGCTGCGCTGCAGGGACGCGTGGATTATCTCGCTCATCAGCAGTTCCATGTCGGCGGGTTCAGTGACGGCAGGTGTGGCCCCTAGCGGCTGGAACTGCTGAAGAAAGTTCATGGCGGCGTCCAGGCCGGTGACGTCGGTGTTGACGCAGAGGCTGGCGAAGGGGTGGCCGGTGCTGTCGCGAAAGATGGCCGTGGCGCTGCGCAGCGTGCGGCCCTTCAGCGTGGTGGGGTAATCGGGCAGCACCACCGGCTCGCAGCCGTGCTGATCGGCCGATGCCTGCATGAGCGCCTTGAAACCCTGGTCCTGTTCCGGGGCGGCGAGGATCGGGCTACCGACGCTGCGCCCGGAAAGATGGCCGTTGACGATCGCCACCACGGAGTGTTCCGGGTGGTCGAGGTCGTGCAGGAGGATTTCCATGTTGCGCGCGGCAACGCTGCCCAGGGCCTGGATGGCGGCCTTGAGGACGGTGAGGGTGAGCTGGCGTTCTTCGCTTGGGGTGATCGGCATGGCAGATCGCAAAATCAACGTTTTGTGTATTTTTACACATAAAGTTGAATTAGGCGATTTGCTTTTCCAGGCCCATTCGCGGGTAAACCCGCTCCCACAGGGACCTCACGGTTCTCAAGGGCTGTGGTGTCCCTGTGGGAGCGGGTTTACCCGCGAATGGGCCGCAAAGCGGCCCCTTTGACCCTCAGCCCAGGGGCGGGGTACGCGGCGGAATCACCCGACGCGACCCGGTGGCCTCGAAGGCCGCTCCAAAGCTCAGCAGCGCATTGTCGCTGTAAGCCCGGCCAGCAAAGGTCAGCCCCACCGGCATGCCGATATCGGCCATTACGCCCATCGGCACGGTCACGGTCGGCACGCCCAGGTGACGGATGGCCAGGTTGCCGTTGGCCACCCAGATGCCGTTGCTCCAGGCGATGTCCGCCGATGCCGGGTTTACGTCGGCATCCGCCGGGCCCACGTCGGCCACGGTGGGGAACAGAACCGCGTCCAGGCCCAGGTTGTCCATCCAGTCTTCCAGGTCCATCTTGCGGGTCTGCTCCAGGCCGCGCAGGCCGTCGGGCAGGGTCTCGATCTGGTCCCAGGTCTTCAGGCCACGCTTGGCCATGTTGACGTACTCGTCCATGCCGGCGGCCAGGTCGTCCTCACGGTTGGGCAGGGTACCCGGGTCGTGGGGGAAGATCTGTGGCCCGTCGACATCGGCCAGGCGGTTGAGCTTGGGGTCACCGTTGGCGCGCAGGAAGTCGTCGAAAGCCCAGCCCGACAGCTCCCACAGCTCGTCATGCAGGAATTCCTTGCTGACGATGCCGCGGTTGTACACGGTCGGCGCGCCCGGGCGGTCGCCCTCGCAGTTGGACACCAGCGGGAAGTCCACTTCCAGCACTTCGGCACCGGCCGCTTCCAGTGCCTGGCGGGCCTGTTGCCACAGGTCGATCACCGTGGTGCGGGTGTTGATGCGCTGGCCAGTGGGGCCGCCGATGCCAGGCTTCTCGGAAGTACCGGCTTCGGCATCGGCATTGATGTACATGCGCGGCACGCCGAAGCGCTTGCCCTTGAGCGCGCTGGCATCCACGGCCAGGTCCAGGTACGAAGCCGGGCGCACTGTCGAGGCCGCCGGGATTGGCACCCAGGGTTGCAGGCGCCACAGGTCGCCGCGCTTGTCGGCATCGTCGGCTACGACCACGTCGAGGATTTCCAGCAGGTCGGCCATGGTCCGGGCATAGGGCACCACCACGTCCATGGTCGGTGTCAGTGGCCAGTTGCCACGCACCGAAATCACCCCACGCGACGGGGTATAGGCGCACAGGCCGTTGTTGGACGCCGGGCCACGGCCGCTGGACCAGGTTTCTTCGGCCAGGCCGAAGGCACTGAAACTGGCGGCGGTGGCGGTGCCGGCACCGTTGGACGAACCCGAGGCGAACGGTGCGGTCAGGTAGTTGGCGTTGTACGGGCTTTCGGCGCGGCCATACACGCCGCGCTGCATGCCGCCGTTGGCCATGGGCGGCATGTTGGTCTTGCCCAGGCACACGGCGCCGGCGGCGCGCAGGCGTTCGATGGTGAAGGCGTCGCGCTGGGCCACCAGGTCCTTGAAGGCCGGGCTGCCGGAGGCAGCGGTCAGGCCTTTGACCAAGTAGCTGTCCTTGGCGGTGTAAGGGATGCCGTCCAACGGGCTCAGGACCTGGCCTTTGGCGCGACGGGCATCGGAGGCTGCGGCCTCTTTAAGCGCCTCGGGGTTGCGCACCACCACGGCGTTCAGGGCAGTAGCGGTGTCGGCGCCATCGTAGGCGTCGATGCGCGCCAGGTAGGCCTGGACCAGCTCGACCGCCGTCGTGCGGCCCGACTCGAGCGCGTCGCGCAGCTCGGCAATGGAAACCTCGGTTACCTCGATCATGCGTTCACCAAAAAAATGTGCAGGTGGGGGCTAATGCGAGGAGTGTACAAGAAGGGCTTGGCGGGCGCAGGTTTGCGCGGGGGCAAATGGTTTTTTGCAGGCGGGCATTGTCGGGGCCTGTATCGGCCCCGATTGCAGCTCAATCCAGGTCTGCCGCTGCATGCCGCTCCGGCACCTGGCTGGCCTCATCCCCCCAGGTCCGGTTCACTCGTGTGCCACGTTGCACCGCCGGGCGCAAGGCAATCTCTTCGGCCCAGCGCTGCACATGCGGGTATTCGTCCACCGCCAGGAACTCCGCCGCGCCATACAGGTTGCCGCGCACCAGCTGGCCATACCACGGCCACACGGCAATGTCGGCGATACTGTATTCCTCGCCGCCCAGGTAGCGGCTTTCGGCCAGGCGGCGGTCGAGCACATCGAGCTGGCGCTTGGCTTCCATGGTGAAGCGGTTGATCGCGTACTCGAACTTTTCCGGCGCATACACATAGAAGTGGCCAAAGCCCCCGCCCAGGTACGGCGCCGCGCCCATTTGCCAGAACAGCCAGTTCAGGCTTTCGGTGCGTGCAGCTGGCGCTTTCGGCAACAAGGCACCGAACTTTTCCGCCAGGTACAGCAGGATCGAACCCGACTCGAACACCCGCACTGGCGGCTCGACGCTGTTGTCGAGCAGGGCGGGGATCTTCGAGTTGGGGTTGACCTGGACAAAGCCGCTGGAAAATTGGTCACCCTCGCCAATGCGGATCAACCAGGCATCATATTCGGCGCCCGGGTGGCCCAGCGCGAGCAGCTCTTCGAGGGCGATGGTGACCTTGACGCCATTGGGCGTGGCCAGGGAGTACAGCTGTAGCGGGTGCTTGCCCAGCGGCAGCTCCTTGTCGTGAGTCGGGCCGGCAACCGGGCGGTTGATGCTGGCGAACTGGCCACCGGACGCTGCGTCGTTGCGCCAGACCTTGGGTGGCACGTAGGCGGGCTTGCTCATGCATGAATCTCCTTAAATGGCGCGAAACGGTCACGTAAAGACGTGGACATGCATCTATGCCACGGGTTCGACGAAAAGCGCAAATGCATAGGGCGCGGGCATGCATTGCATGACTTCGGTTTCATTCAGGTTTCATCCGGTGCAACTCAGGCCGGTTCTATTCTGGGCTATCTCTTCGCCCTGCAAGGAGCTGCCGGCCGATGACGCTCTCACGCTGCATGCTGACGCTGGCCCTGTTCGGCAGCCTGCTGGCCCACGCCCAGGCTGCGCCATGGGTTGCCGGCCTGCACCACATGACGCTACCCGACCCAGTCGACGCCCAGCCCATGCAGGCGCTGGCGTTCTACCCGGCCATCGGCACTACCCGCATGAGCCGCATAGATGGTTACCCGATCGAAGTGAGCGAAGAGGCGCCGGTCGCGTTGGGCCAGTACCCGTTGCTGGTGCTGTCCCACGGCAATACCGGCAGCCCGCTGGCCTTGCACTACCTGGCGACGTCGCTGGCGCGCCAGGGCTTTATCGTGGTGGCGGTGGTCCACCCCGGCGACAACGCCCGCGACCACAGCCGCCTGGGCACCCTGAGCAACCTGTATGGCCGGCCGCTGCAAATCAGTGCCGCGATTACGGCCGCCCGCGATGACGCCTTGCTGGGGCCTTATCTGAACGGTGGCAAGGTTGGGGTGATCGGCTACTCGGCCGGTGGTGAAACCGCCTTGATCCTCTCAGGCGCGCGCCCCGACCTGGACCGCCTGCGCAAGTACTGCCTGGAGCGCCCTGGCGACGCCGACGCCTGCAAGACCCACGGGGTAATGATTGCCGACCGCAGCGAGCTTGTGCCAGAGGCCGACCAGCGGGTGGGGGCGGTGATGCTGATGGCACCGCTCAGCCTGCTGTTCGGGCGCCATGCCCTGGCCGGGGTACGGGTGCCGGCGCTGATCTACAGTGGCGACAGCGACCAGTTGGTGGCGGTGGACCGCAACGCCGAAGCCCTTGCCCGCAAGCTGCCGGTGACGCCGGACTATCGCCTGCTGGCCGGTGCCGGGCACTTCGTGTTCATGGCCCATTGCGATGCCGAACAGTCCGTGCGGATGCCGACGCTGTGCCAGGATGCCGCAGGCGTGGATCGTCGGCACATCCACCATTCCCTGCAACGTGATGCCGCGGTGTTCTTCAGCCAGACGTTGGGCGCACCGCAGCCGGCCGAGCGTTCAGCCGCGAGCGGCGCGCCGCGCCAGCAACAGCGTTAGGCCGACACCGGCCAGGGCGAGCAGGGCGGCCACGCTGAAGATCGAGGCATAACCCAGGTGCGCGGCCACCGCGCCCATCACCGGCCCGGCGATGGCCAGGGCCATGTCGAAGAACACCGCGTAGGCGCCGAGCCCTGCGCCGCGGCTGCTGCTGGGTACCTGCTTGATCGCTTCCACTCCCAGCGCCGGGTACACCAGCGACAGCCCGAAACCGGTAAGCCCGGCACCGATCAGCGCCCACGGCGGCGACGGTGCCAGCCACAGCAGGCTCAGGCCGAGCACTTCGGTGGCCATGCACGCGACCGCCACGTTGTAGCCACCAAAACGGTTGACCGCATTGACGAACAGCAGCCGGGAGATGATGAAGCACACGCCGAAGGCACTCAGGCACCAGGCCGCGCCCGCCCAGCCGCGCTCCAGGTAATACAGTGTGACGAAAGTGGTCAGGGTGCCGTAGCCGATAGAGGCCAGGGTCAGGCCCAGGCCGCAGGGTGCGACCCGGCCGAAGGCCGACCAGAAGGGCAGGCGCTCACCGCGTACCACCACTACGTCCGGCCGCTTGCGCAGTACCAGCAGGGCCAATACCGCCAGCACCATCAATGCCGGCCCCAGTACGCTGAAGTCCAGCCCGTCCACGGCCAGTACACCCAAGGGGGCACCAATGGCGATGGCGCCATAGGAGGCGATACCGTTCCAGGAAATTACCCTGGCGGTGTGCTCGGGCCCGACCTGGCTGATGCCCCAACTCAGCGTGGCCACGCCGATAAGCCCTTGGGCGACGCCCAGCAGCAGTCGCCCGCCAAGCAACAGGGCCAGGCTCAGCAGCGGTAGCGACAGGGTCCAGGCTGACAGCAGCGTCAACACCCCGCAGCCGGCAATCCCCAGCAAACCGAAGCGAATGGCCTGCTTGCCCCCCAGGGTATCGGCGACCCGCCCGGCAAACGGGCGGCTGAGCAAAGTGGCCAGGTATTGCAGGCCAATGGTCAGCCCGGCGACCACCGCGCCAAACCCCAGTTGGTCATGCACATGGCTGGGCAGCACGGCGATCGGCAGGCCGATGCAGAGGAAGGCAATGAAGGTGTAGAAAACGATCGACAGGATCTGCAGGGTGATTTGCAGCGTGTTGCTGGCGGGGGCGGGTTGTTGCGCGGTCATGGGCTCGTTCGCGGGCGGGCGGTTGGGCGTGCCCCATCATGGCCGTTGCGCGGAGGAAATGAAAGCAGGCTAACGAATTAACTGCACATAACTCATTGAATTAGCCGGGACCGTGTGGGAGCGGCTTTAGCCGCGAACACCGGCGCAGCCGGTGCCATGCACCGCGTTGGATTCTTCGCGGCTAAAGCCGCTCCCACAGGGTACGCGGGTCGCTTGCGAATTCAACTCTCTACGCGACAGCGCAGCGCACAGGTACTGCACAATCCAGGAATGCAGTACCTGCATGAGCGGGCATGCCCCCGAAGAGGCCGGCCCAGCCATACAAGATGGCCAGGCCGCCCCATCAATCAGACCAATACACCCTGGCTACGCAGGTAATCGTCGTAGGTACCGCTGAAGTCCACCACGCCATCAGCCGACAGCTCGATGATGCGCGTGGCCAGCGACGACACGAACTCACGGTCGTGGCTGACGAACAGCAGGGTGCCCGGGTAGTTTTCCAGCGCCAGGTTCAGCGCCTCGATCGATTCCATGTCCAGGTGGTTGGTCGGCTCGTCCATCACCAGCACGTTCGGCTTCTGCAGGATCAGCTTGCCGAACAGCATGCGGCCTTGCTCACCACCGGAAATCACCTTCACCGACTTGAGGATCTCGTCGTTGGAGAACAGCATGCGCCCGAGGGTGCCGCGGATCACTTGCTCGCCGGAAGTCCACTGGCCCATCCAGTCGAACAGGGTCATGTCGTCTTCGAAGTCGTGGGCGTGGTCCTGGGCGTAGTAGCCCACTTCGGCGCTATCGGTCCACTTCACCTCACCCTTGTCCGGGGTCATTTCACCGACCAAGGTGCGCAGCAGGGTGGTCTTGCCGATACCGTTGGGGCCGATGATCGCGACACGCTCGCCAGCCTCGATTGTGAAGCTCAGGTCCTTGAACAGCACCTTGTCGTCGAAGGCCTTGGCCATTTTCTCGACGGTGACGGCCTGGCGGTGCAGCTTTTTGGTTTGTTCGAAGCGGATGAACGGGCTCACGCGGCTCGACGGCTTGACCTCGGCCAGCTGGATCTTGTCGATCTGCTTGGCTCGCGAGGTGGCCTGCTTGGCCTTGGAGGCGTTGGCCGAGAAGCGACTGACGAAGGTCTGCAGTTCGGCGATCTGGGCTTTCTTCTTGGCGTTGTCCGACAGCAGCTGCTCGCGCGCCTGGGTGGCAGCGGTCATGTACTCGTCGTAGTTGCCCGGGAATACGCGCAGCTCGCCGTAATCGAGGTCGGCCATGTGGGTGCAGACACTGTTGAGGAAGTGCCGGTCGTGGGAAATGATCACCATGGTGCTGTTACGCGCGGTGAGGATGCTTTCCAGCCAGCGGATGGTGTTGATGTCCAGGTGGTTGGTCGGCTCGTCGAGCAGCAGCACGTCCGGGTCCGAGAACAGCGCCTGGGCCAGCAGCACACGCAGCTTCCAGCCCGGCGCCACTTCGCTCATCGGGCCGAAGTGCTGCTCCAGCGGAATACCCAGGCCCAGCAGCAGCTCCCCGGCACGGGATTCGGCGGTGTAGCCGTCCATCTCGGCGAACTCGGTTTCCAGCTCTGCGACGGCCATGCCGTCTTCTTCGGTCATTTCCGGCAGCGAGTAGATACGATCGCGTTCGGCCTTGACCTTCCACAGCTGGCCGTGGCCCATGATCACCGTGTCGATCACGGTGAATTCCTCGTAGGCGAACTGGTCCTGGCGCAGCTTGCCAAGGCGCGTGTTCGGCTCGAGCATCACTTGCCCGCCGGACGGCTCCAGGTCGCCGCCGAGGATTTTCATGAAGGTCGACTTGCCGCAACCGTTGGCGCCGATCAGGCCGTAGCGGTTGCCGTTGTTGAATTTGACGGAAACGTTTTCGAACAGCGGCTTGGAGCCGAACTGCATGGTGATGTTGGCGGTGGAGATCAAAGGGCTTACCTATCAGTCACTTACAGAGCTGGCTTTCAAGCTGATACCGATTTGATACCAATTTTGAGTTTTTCCAGCTCGCTCCAGTCGGAGCTTGAGTTGAGCCAACGGGCATACGTCGACAGCAGCATTTGGACGCTGTGACCCAGCTGTTGGGCGATAAATGCGGGGTTGAGGCCGGACATTAAGCATATTGTCGCATAGGTGTGCCGGCAGTTATATGGGGGACGACGCCGAATGCCCAGCTCATTCAGCACCGGCACCCACTGTTTGTGCAGATCGGAGGTCTGTTTAACATGCTCGGCGTTCTTCGACGGCGGGAACAGGAACGGCGTTTCGGTCACCGCTCCCTTCCCATGCCGGCGGCGGTCTGCATATTCCCTGGCGAACTGAATCGCGCGCAAGGCCCGGTCATTCAGCAGCACGAAGCGATCCCTGCCTGTTTTCGTCCTTTCCTCCACCTCGCCCAAGGCGACGGTCCTCTTTACGTGCACAGTCCTCTTTTCCATATCGATCACATCCCAGCGCACTGCCAAGGCCTCCGACAAGCGGAGGCCGGTGAAGAACATAAACTCGAACAGCGCGGCATAGATGAGGCTCGGCCAATGCTTGTGTTCGTAGAGCTTGTTGATGATGGTGTTGGCTTCGGCCAGGGTGAACGGGTCGATCTCCTTACGCGACCGCTTCGGCAACTCAATCACCTCGGCAGGGTTCTTGGTCAGCAGGCCTTCCCGGGTTGCCGCAGCCAGAATCGTCGATAACCTGGTGATTGCGTTGCGCTTCACATTTGCCGAGGTCCATTCGGTTTCTGTGATGACACGGCGGAGCAGGGTGGTAGTGATCAGATCGATACGGACCATGGCCAGGCGCGGCACCCAGTACAGATTCAGGGCGCTTTTGTAGTTGTTGTGCGTTCCCTGGGTGATTTCGCGGCTGTCCAGCCAGAGTTGAGCGTACTCACCGAAGGTCGGCTTACCGCCGACCGCGGCCTGTGAGCTGGGGAACAGCTCGGCGTACTTGTCCTGGTCAAGGAGGCCGAGCTTGGTGAGGCTTGTTACCTGATCGCGAAGGCTGGATGCAGCTTTGATGCCTTTCTGTGTCGGGGGATAGGGGAGCGTTTCGCATCGACGGACACCGTCCCATGTGAAACGAATGCGGAGGGAGTTGCGGAAGATCTCGACCCCTCTGGGTAGATCCATTGGCTTTCCAGCCATTCGTCGTATCTCCTTTTGCTGTAAATGATGCGGCCGCCATGTTTCATCCAGACGCCTTCAGGAATGATGCCGCGCAAGCGGCGGTGCTCAAGAGAGCGTTTGGTGCAGCCGAGTAGGTCGGCCATGCGTTGTTCGGTTACTTTGTCGATGTCACCGGTGCTTTCGATTTTCATGGGATGGTCTCCACGCCGCCGTTCCGGAATCATTGCATCAGCTCCTTCGGCACCTGGACGGTATCGCCGAGCTTGGTGAGGACGAGAGTTCGGCAGAAGGCGACTAATGCAGTTGGTCCGTAGAGCCAAATGCCGGCGCCGGCCGGCCCGGCGCTGTACCGGCAACAGCCGTCCTCCAGGTGCGGGTTGTGATGGGCGCTGCCGAGGTGCTTATCGAATAGCGGGCCGCCTTGGCCCCAGCAGGTAGACGGTTCCCAGCTGGTTAGAGAGGTAACGCATCTGCCGTCCTTGTACCAATATTCGTGCTTTAGGCCTGTGGGCGTGTGTACGTACATTTCCTCTGCGATGGCCACCGCCCAGTCCAGCGCGGCGCCGATCAGGTTGGATACCCTCACTTCGATCAGCCAGGTCATGGCTGTACCTTGTGGCGGACCCATACGCAAACAGGGCCGTCCTCGGTGTCGTGGATCGAGAAGGTGAACCAGCCATCGCCGGTCGGCTTGCTTGGCTGCCAAGGCGTGCAGTCGTAATCGCCATCGTCCATCCAGGCTTCCATCATCCCTTCAGGCGCGTCGTTTTCCATCTCGACCACCCAGTAGTCCAGACCGTGCTCTCCGAACCAGCTGAACGGAAGCGCGCGTTCGTCGCCGTCGTCCGGCCAGGCCGGGTGGGTCCAGAAGCCGTATTCATCGCGCTCAACCTGCAGCGGCTGAATCAGTTGCTTTTCTTCAGGCATGACTTCGTCCTTAGCCGCCATATCGCGGCAGTAAGTTGTACAAGTGGTTGGGTTCGGTACAAGAAAATCGGCCGGTGGTCCGATTCAGTTCTCAAGCTGCGATACCGAGATTGCGTCTCGCCTCGCTTTGGCTATGGTGAGAGTTCACCTGTGCCATACAACTAAAGTCGTAGGAGGTCGACATGAGGATTCGCGGTGAAGTGTTCTGGGGGTGGGCTGATCCAACGCTTCACCACCGTGCTCACGACGAAACCCTCAGCGATGGAACGCACATTGATGTTCAGGTGCGCCTGTCGCGAACGGGTAACACGCAGATGTTCATTGGGGTATATGCCGCGAGTGGCATGGCCCTTCATGAGGAGGCGTTCGATTCCCGTCCCGGAGAATCAATGACCAGAGCTTTGGCCTGGGGCGTGGGTCGGGCTCGCCGTATCGCCACGGATACCCAGCCGAAATTCGACAAGGTCGCCTGCTCGGGATAGGAGAGAGGTTGCAGTGGGTGGAGTGCAAATGTGCTCTTACGTGGCGGAGTCTTCCGTGCGCATGAAGGCTGCCATGTGCCCCATCTGCTCGACGATGAAGCGCTCTTCTTCAGCCGCTGCAACGCTGATCCTTTCTCGGCGCTTTTTGCAGAGTCGGCAATCGACCATGGCCCAGTCGCCTGACAGTTCTGAGGATGCCCCTAGCCATGTGCCGCAGGGGCTTGCTCAATGTCTTCCAGGTCGGTGAATGGTGCGAAGTGCGTCTTCACGACTTCGCCCCTGGCTCTGCGGTGCGCTGGAACATGTTGACGTCATGCGCTCGCGGCAGAACTCCTGGCGCGTTCGGCTCTGCGCTGGCGGATAGGGCTTTGATCCGGTCAACGAGGTCGGCCGGGAGATCGAAATCCACACCAGACCAGTGACGCTTCGAGATATCAGTCACCAGCGCATCCTGATCGGCCAGCTTGTCGCTCAGTTCCTCAATGGCGGCCAGGTTCTTGATGCCGTGGGTTCGTGAGTAGAAGCGGTCCAGCTTGGCGCTCAGGTCGTCGCGTTCATCCCGCATATGGCCCAGCTCTATGCGAAGGAGAGCGGCCTCACCGGCATCGGGCATCGGCCCCAGGCCAACAATCGGTAGCCCAGTAGCCTCCGCATCCCTCTCTGCCTCTTCTTTGGTCCACCAGAAGGCAGTACCAACCATCCAGGCTATGGGCTCGGGGTGGGGCTGCGGTTCTGAATGCGTTTCGCGGTAGCCGGCGAGGAACAGCAGATAGTCGCTGTGGGTGCGCTGGTCTTCGAAGCCGGTGCTGTCCTTGCGCAGCTCCGCCTCGCCCAGGCCGAGCGGGTTGAGCCTGATGAACACATCGCGTGGGTCGGTGTTGCTGGATCGGTTTTCTGTGGGCATGGGGATACCTCAAGCGTTGGTCACAATCGAATGAATGGGTATGCTTGGCGACCAATCTAAGAGGGATTCAAGATGGTCATGTGCAAAGCGAAGGACTGCGGAGAGGAATTCGATGTTGAGTTCTATCAGGGGCAGCCGGACAAGATTGTTGAGTGCCACTTCTGCGATGCCCCGCACAAGTTGAGCTGGCAACAGCCTTCGCCTGGCGTGTACGTCAATTTCCGTTGCGAGTTGATCAGCGACCCGAGTCAGGCGGCTTCGCGGCCTGGTGAGTAGTCACTCCAGCCGATAACAGGCATTCTGGTCTTCGGGCTGAGGATCTTCTTGCCCTTCTCGTCGAGCAGGATGGCCTTGCAACGAATTTTCAGGTCTCGGCATGCCCCGGCCTTCTTGGCCAGCTCAATGAACTGCTGGGCGTGTTGCGGGGTGTCGAAGAGGGTGCTCAGCTGCTTCACCTTCTCGCCGGCCATGATGGCGTCGGCGTTGCGCTGCACCGCCTCATCCCACTCACTGGGCGTCAGCTCCAGGGGGGGGCAGCCAGCCTTTCCGCTGGGCTTGGTGATCTTGGTCTGCTTCCGGGCATCAGCGAGTGCCGCGCTCGCGGTCATGCCGAACACTGCGAATGTGCTCATGGATCACCTCATTGTGAGTGGCTAATCTGCGCGGCGACGTGGCCTGCGTGAGCCATTCCAGGGTTCAGCTCGACACGCTGCCCGGCAAGCATCCCGGCGATCTGTGCCGCCATATCAAGCTCAACGGCGCGGGCCTTGCGCTGTTTGCCGATCTCCTTGCCGGACAGGTACTGCTCGATCAGCGCCTTGTCTTGGCTTTCCACTGCCACAAGGTCGCGCCCATTGGGGTGCTGTTCGATGGCTGGATCTTCCTCGCCGCAGGGCACCAGTTGATGGATCTTGCCGTGCACCACTGAAACCCACGCGATTGCGAAGTGATCGCCGGCTGTCTCGGGGGAGTAGGCGCTGCGGCGCATACCACTCCTGACCGAGGCCACGTAGTCGCGGCGAGCCTGCGTGAGCTTGGTGAGCAAGGTCTCGTAGGCATACATCGCGATCTGCGGCGCAGGCATCACGCCTACGAACAAGGCCCGCTCAACCATTCGCCCAGACGACTCGCACCAGTGCTTATACGAGAGCGGTCGGCACCCGAACACCCTGGCCACGATGCCGCTTAGGTGCCGATCCCAGGTTGGCCGGCGGCTCGCCCTGGACTTCTCCGACTGGACTTCATCTACATCGCTCAGGCGGACATCCAGCTCGGTGAGGCGGTACTCACGCATCAGCGCCTGGGCTTGGCGCATGGCAGTGGCTGCTTCGTTCTCGTTCGAGCTTTTGGAAAGGGCCAGGCAGCGCTTGATCTTGCGGATGACCCGCTCGAGCTTGCTCTCGTCGTGCTGTTGTTCGGTCATGATGAGGTCCTTGCGTGCAGGCGCCGCCCTCGCCGGGGAGGCGTTATCGTTGAATAGGGGAAGGCGCTGGCGGGCAGCGCCGGAATGCTTGAACTACAGCGCGATTGCCGTGTGCACAGACGCTACTATAGAGTTCGCAGTCTGCTTAAGACGCCCTGCCTAGGGAGGCATTATGGAAGTAAAAGCTTTTGTTAACGGTTGCCAGGTCATCCATTCTGGAATAATCCATATGGTAGGCAGAAAAGCAGAGATTAATGTGGAAGGGCTGCCCATAAACATTAACTTTCTTGATGATGGGATGAGTCAGCGCTGGGGCTTAGAAGGTCACGGGAAATCAGTTGATTTAAATCTGTTTAACATTTCAGGAAGTCTACCTGAGGGTGTGGTAGAACCAATTGAAATTGCGAGGAGTCCAAGTGGCATATTTTACATAACGTTTTTGACTGCGCTAATGGATAAGTCCAAGCAATTTCGGAGCTTTGAATATACCATCCTCTTCAAGGAGCAATTAAATGGCTGAGCCTCAAGGTGGGGGGGATATGCAAGGAATCCAGGCACAAATCGCTGCAGGAGGAGGTATAGGCGATGCTCCTAAGCCAAGTACTGCTAGCTCTGGCCGCATTGCTGAAACCATTGGTACTGGCGAGGCAGCAAGAAACTCAATAGTATGGATGACCATAACGTGGAGCTTCGTCATAGCCACTATGCTCAGCCTGTTATTCTTCTCGTTAGTAGTCGCTTATAAAGACTTTAAGTTCCTTGACCAGCTCAAGTCGGTTTGGAGTTTGTTTATACCCATTATTACCCTCGCACTTGGCTATGCCTTTGGTAAAAGCCAGTAAATGAACGCTCAACAATTTGGCTTTGCGCAAAACCCCGCGGCTCATGACGAGAACGCTCCAGCCATTACGATCAACACCAGTGCCCAGAAGGCCAGCCAGCGAGTACGGGCGTCATCAGACGGACTGACCTTCAGCACCGGTACCGACTTTGCGTTCACAGCACGCTCCAGGCTCTCAGCGTAGGTCACCGCATCGAAGTAGCGGCGCCGCTGTCCGTACAGGCGGTTATCATCGGAACCGACGATGGCCCAGCTGTTGTTCTCACCCTGCTGGACGAAGAAGCGGGAGTTGCTGCGGAACTGGGCGGCTGCGGCTTCGGCCTGCTGCTGCACCTGGTCGTATTGCATACGGCTATTGCGAATGGCTGCGTTCATGGGTTGGTCCTTGTTGGTCAGGCATGGAGTTCCAAGGCTTCGGCCTTGCGAACGATTCGAACTTGGGCGGTGCGGCGCTCCGGAGCGCGGCGGTCGCGGCGCATCGGGTCGCTGTCGTCGATCACCGCATGCATGGCGATGAGGCCGGCGAGGGCGATGCAGAGCGGGCTTATGATCTGGCGGCGCATGGCCTCAGCGACCATCGCGGCGCGCCGGGCAACCTTGAGTTTCAGCATTGCGTCGCCGATGCGCTTCTCTACACCGCTCTCGCTGATGCCGAAGTGCTTGGCGATTTCCTTGGTGGTGAAGCCCTGCGCTACCTCCAGCAGGCATTGCAGTTCGCGAGGCGCCAGGCCTCGGCCGAGATGGCCTATCCATGCGCCGATGGTGATCGTGTCCATGATTGATCTCGGGTGTGATTTCCCGTCTGGCCCTGTTGCCAAGGCCAATCGGTGAAATCTGCCGCGACCCGCTACTGGCGTCAGTTGCGCGGCAATTTTCTGGTTGTTCCTCCAGCCGCGGGCCTTTCGGCTTGTTCTCCCGCTGGATAACTGCATCGGCGCTTTACGCTGCACGCCCGGGGCAGTTGCCACCCCTCTGGACTGTTGAGGCCTGTCCATCGCTGCCTTGCTGGCCGGTGTCGATCCGGCGACGAGGCAAATATGTACCTAAGGTTCACATCGGTCAAGTACCAAAAGTACATAAATTACTTTTGGACGAAAAAAAGCCCGCTAGAAGCGGGCTTTCGAAGTCTTGCTAAAAGTCGACTAGAGGGCAGAACGCGGCCACTTGGCATCAACCACGCGCCCCACCAGGCACCATTCGCCGTCCATCTCGACTGTTGGGAATGCGGGATTTAAGGGCTTCAGGTATGCCTTCCCTGAATCCCATATGAACTGCTTGAATGTTGCCTCGTTGGAGTCAATGAGCTTCGCGACCACATATTGGCCGTGCTCTACATCGAAGCCGGGAGCCACCAGGATGACCATGCCTTCAGAGAAGGACATGCCGTTCGGGGACGTCATCGATGGACCTTTAACCTTTAGCCAGAAGCCATTAGGGCCCGCCCAGGCGTCGGAAGGGTGCACCTCGCAGGAGGCCACGTTCGATAGCTCAATAGCTTCCATAGGCATCCCGGCCTGTACCCAGCTGATTTCAGGGTATTTGTAATAACGCACCGGACCCGCAGACGGCTCAACGTTAGCGTCGAACTCTGGCCTTTCATCGACCATCTCGCCCTTTCCGTACTCCAGCCACTCAAGGCGCACTTTGAGCGCGGTGGCGAGTGCAAGCATCTTCACGCCGCCAGGCATGGATTCCCCATTAAGCCATTTGCTGGCCGCCTTCGGGGTGACGCTAGCGATTGAAGCGAGACGCGCACCTGCACCCCATGCAGGGATGTCGCTGGCGGCAAGCGCTTGCTTGAGGCGACTCGCGAAGGCCGCCCTGATTTCTTCGATATGAACCATGGGTTCAATATCGCATGCGCTTGCATGTACTTTCAGTTCCGACATAGTATGTACTGACAGTTCATATTTCACCTGGAGGCCCTATGACGGCACTCAAGAAGGCGATCGACGATGCCGGTGGAGTCTTCGCTGTGTCGGTCGTCTGCGAGAAAACCCCGCGTGCTGTTTACAAATGGCTGGCCTCTGGCTGCCTACCGCGCACCGAATACACGGGCGAGACCCGCTACGCGGAAAAAATCGCCGAATTGGCAAAAACAAACGGCAAGCCATTCAAGGCCAAACAACTGCTGGCTGACATCGCTCCGGCCAAGTCGACTGCGTGAAGTATGCGAGGACTGGCATTCCTCTAGTAGTGATCTGAACCAGCTGTGAATTTAACCAGTAGGAGGGTGGCGATGAAGATAATTTGGCGCTTCGCTAAGCGAGCCTGGTTTGGGGGCCACTTCCAGAACGGGGTTATCTACTCTCCGCTAGAGCTGCTGCTGCTCGTAGGGTTGAAAGAAGTGCTTCGACGCAGACTTCGACGGGCTCTCCGGTGGTGCGGTTTATCAACCAAGCCGGACCGAGATGTGTGGGATCGAAACTCACAACGTCTCGGAGGTTTAGTACCCCGTGCATCAAATCCATTACTAGGTAGCCCGCAGGCGACCTCACAACATATCGACCGATGTTCAGATTCGCCGCCGCAATAGTCCCTTCAACTTTCATGTCCGGCCTCCTTGGACCTTTTCGTGTGGAAGCAAAAAGCTACCACGGATGTGCCGGACACCCATAACGCCTGAATCGCAGGCATAAAAAAGCCGCCTGGCAGGGCGGCTCTTTCTACAGCTTCAAACGAGATCAGAGCATGACAAACATCGTCCCACTTGACAAGTCCAGGGGGTTCACCCGGATGGACAACCAGCTCATGGATGGCCTGCTGGCTATCGATCTCCCGGCCCGGGAGATGAAGATTGTGCTGTACGTGGCCAAGGCCACCATCAACTACGGCGCGGGCGCTCAACGCATCCCGGCGACCGACATCGCGAAAGCCATTCACGCCCACCCTGACTCCGTATCCAAAGCAATTTCGAGCTTGCTGCGTCGTCGGGTTCTGTTCCGCGAGGGCGGTGCACGGGGTGATATCGGCGTAAATGACCCGAAAGACTGGGTCTACGTCATTGAGCCGAAACAGACCAAAACAGCCGAGTCGGCCGAAGTGGTCCGAATCGGCGACGAGTCGAAACAGACCAAAACCGCCGACTGCCTTCTTTATTCTAAGAATCTAACCCCCTATGTATCTCTTCCTTCGGAAGAGAATACATGCCCCCCCAGCGATGAAGAGCCGGCTCCGGCCAAGGCTGACCGTAAGGTGCCATTCGGTAAGGCCGCCATGTTGGCCAACAACCCGCACGGCCTGGACGAGTCGCTGATCGCTGACTACCTGACTGTTCGCAAGGCCGCCAAGGCCCCAGTGACGGCCCGCATTTGGGCAGGCCTCAACCTCAAGCTGGAGCAGTGCAAGGCGTTCGGTATTCAGCCTGCCCAAGCCCTGGAAGTCGCCGTGGAGAACGGCTGGCGCGGCTTTGAGGTGGAGTGGGTTACCAAGCGCATCAGTGCGCAGTTGCCTGCCCAGGCCAAACCGCACAGCCGTCACCACGGCTTCGACGACCGCGACTACACCGCCGGCCTGGCCGCGCGAGAGGACGGCACCTATGCGATCTGAATCGGTGATCACCATGTCCGAGGTGCGAAACGCCGCGGGTTTCCGCGTCCAGCCCGCGCACTGCGAGCATCACGGCGACTTCGAGCAGCGTGTAACCATGCTGATGGGTCGCGAAATCGTCGGGCGCTGCCCTGTGTGCGAGAAGATGGCCGTTGCCGAGCGCGAAGCCAAGCAGATGGCGGAGGACACCCGCCTGAAGCGTGAGGCGATGACCCGCAAGCTGGGTTCGGCGCTGATTCCCAAGCGCTTCGCTGACCGCACCCTGGCCAATTACCGCGTCGAGCACGAAGGGCAACGAAAGGCCCTGGCCTACTGCACTCGCTACGTGGCGGCGTTCTCGGAGATCGAGCGCACTGGGCGCTGCCTGATGCTGCTGGGCAAGGTCGGCACTGGCAAGACCCACCTGGGTGCCGGCATGGCCAACGAGCTGATGCGTAACACCTCGGCAACAGCCGTGTACCGGACGGTCGGCGCCGTCCTGCAATCCATCCGCGCCACGTACGACCGTCACAGCGAACAGACCGAAGCCGACATCCTGTCCAGCCTGATCGAACCTTCGCTGCTGGTGCTGGACGAGGTCGGGGTGAGCAAGGAGCAGCCGAGCGAATTCGAGCTGACCACCCTGTTTTCGATCATCAACGGGCGCTACGAGCAGATGCGCCCAACGGTGGTGATTTCCAACCTAGAGGCCAGCCAGCTGCGTCACGCCATGGGCGAGCGGTGCTATGACCGCCTGCGTGAGGGCGGCGGGGTGGTGGTGCCTTTCGAGTGGGAATCTCACCGTGGCAAGGAGGAGTTCTGACCATGCGGCAAACCAAGTTGACCAAGGCCGCGCGCGGCCGGGAGTGCCAGGTGCGCATCCCGGGCGTATGCAACGGCAACTCCGAGACCACCGTCCTGGCGCACTACCGCATGACCGGCACCTGCGGCGTTGGTACCAAACCGAACGACCTGCAGGGCGTCTGGGCGTGCAGCGCCTGCCACGATGCTTGCGATGGCCGCCGTAGCGACATCGGTCGCGCTGAGGCCAGGCAGTACCACGCCGAGGGCGTCGTGCGTACCCAGGCCCAGCTTCTGCGTGAGGGGTTGGTTTCGGCATGAGTGCAACTGTGGCGGTGAAGCTGTCCGATGCCGAGATCCGACGGCAGTCCGCTGTGCTCGGAGTGCGCGACCTGCGAGACCCGCGCCACCCGGGTTTGAGGTTTCGATTCGACCAGAGCCGACAGGCTGGTACCTGGTTCCTTGTCGTTCGTCGCAAGTGGAACCGGTTGGCTCGCTTTCCCGAGTATGGTCCGGCAGCTATTTTCGCCGAATTGCCTGGACTGCGGCAGCGCTTGTTGGGCCGTCCGAACGAGATGGTTGCATTGGCTGGCCTGGTGACGTTCAGCGACCTGCTGGTTTGGTTCAAGGACCGAGTTGCAAGTGACGCCTCGCTGTCCGATTCGTGGAAGAGCACTGTTCGCACGGTAGTCGATAAGCACTTGCAGCCCCGCCTTGGTGAGTTGCCGATACTCGCCCTGACCCCAGCAGTGCTGGACAAGTCGCTGATGTGGCCGCTCCAGGCTGAATGCTCCACCTCCTACGTTCGGCAGATTTTCAGGGTGTTGAGTCTGGCCGTGAGCACGGCGCGGGCGCTTGGGCTGATCCCTAGCAATCCCATGGCTGAGATAAAATTCACGAATTTCATCAAAACGAAGATTTCGCCAAAGGACGGCCGACTCCGTGCCGACCACCTACGAGAGGTTATGCCTGCGCTGGGGGCGCTATTCGGTTCCTCGCCCGTCGACGCCATGCTGGCACTGCTGATGATCTGCCACGGAACCCGGGTGGGTGAGAGCCGACAAGCAGAATGGGCTGACTTCGCCCTAGGGCACGCTGAGTGGTTCATTCCAGCCAAACGCACCAAGACGCGCACCGAGCACCGATTGCCGCTGACTCAGCAAGTGTGTGCCCTGTTGCGCCGGTACCGTGCCATCCAGCTCGAAAGCGGGTACGCAGGCAAGTACCTGTTCCCAGGCCGCAAAGGGCAACCCATGAGTGCCAGCCAGGCCTCATCGGTATTCCGTCGCCTGGCCAGCCGCGAATGGTCGAGCCACGACCTGCGGAAGGTGGCGCGCACCGCTTGGCTCGACATGGGGGTGGACGGGTTTATTGGCGAAATGCTGCTCAACCACTCGCTCGGGAAAGTTGCTGATACCTACATCAAAACCAAGGGCAACGGCCTGCGACGAGAGGCCCTGGAACAATGGCATGAGTGGTTAGACGGGATTGGGTTTGCGTCGATTCACGGGTTGACGGGCGTGCAATCCGCAATTCCTCACAAAGGCCCACAGGCCAAACCGCGCAAGGCGCGCAGCCCGATCAACGAATTAGTTACAGGGGAGAATGCAGAACGTGAAAAACCGACTTCCGGATGGCTTTAAACAGCCGCGCCTGGACCTTGTTCAATGCCCGGTATGCAGGGGCAGGGCGGTCGTGAAGGGGGTGTTTTATGAGCTGGTGTGCGCCGACTGCGATGGCTCAGGTTGGGTTGTTGAAGGTTCCAGGTTGGTGCTTCCGCTGGAGGAGCTAGTCACACAGCTGAGTTTCAAGCTGCAGCAGGCTCAGCGACAAATCGAAGCGCTGAAACGGCCGGCCAAACTTGCCGGCCCGCAGAAGCAGTACCTAGAACCGAACCGCCGGGGGGCGGGCGGCACAAATTACACAGGGGATTGATCCATGATGATTCGTAAACCAGCCGGCCGTCCGTTGGGTGACACCGAGTATTTGCTGGAGCAGTGGGGGTGGTGGCGGATGGATGGAGCGGGTGTGCCTACTTGCGTGTCGCCCACGTTGGCTGTGATGCATCAGGCCGTGCCGCAGGTAACCGCCAGTCGTAACTACTGCATCACTGACGATTGGGCGCTCGCTATCGACAATGCTGTGGCGAGGCTTGCGCACCGAGACTCACAGATGGGAGACATTATCTGGCTGTACTACGGGGCGAAATGGCCAATGTTGCGGGTTGGTAAGCACTTTGGAATCAGCGAGGGAAAAGCCAGGGAATTAGCCAGAGCAGGGGTAGCGTGGATCGATTGCGCTGTTAGCGTAATGCGCGAAGCGGCATGAATGCTCGATTGCATGGATGTGACACTCTTTTGCTCTTGGTCCCGTAAGGCGCGTCCTAATCGAGGCGTGCATCGAATACCAGACTTCTGCCTAGCCTGCTGCGCGCCTGGCTGATGTAGAGAGGCTGGAAGAAAACAGAAATTCTCAGCTATCCTGTGCCAGTCGGAGAATGCCGAGGGCGGTGTACAATATGTCAATGCTCGATAATGCTGTGCAGTCTATTCAGATTGGAATGGAAGACTTTCATGAGGAGGATGAGCGGCGATTACTTTCTGCCATCCGAAATCTATATGCCGGTATTCTGCTGCTGTTCAAATATAAGCTTCAGCAGTTGAGTCCGGCGGGTTCTGACGAGGCATTGCTGAAAACTAAAGTCTTACCTGCTGTCGATCCTACAAATGGGACGGTTGTATGGGTCGGTAAGGGAAAAAAGACTGTAGAAGTGCAGGAAATTATCGAGCGTCTCAATGCGCTTGGAGTGAGTGGTGTTGACTGGAAGCTTCTCACTGCGCTTCAGGGTATACGAAATGATATTGAGCATTATTTCAGTCCGCTACCTATCGAACGGATGAAAGAAGCTGTCGCAAATTCGTTGCATCTGATTACACAGTTTTGCGAGCCTCATCTTGAAGAGCGTCCCGTGGAGATATTGGGTCAACAGTGCTGGGATATGATGTTGAGTGTGGCAACGTTTTTTGATGCTGAGTTGCAAAGTTGCCAAGCAAATCTGGCGGCGGTTGAGTGGCCCTTCCAAGAGGTCAGGGATGCTACCAGTCATATGGTCTGTCCTGAATGTGAGTCCCGACTCATTAAAGTGGTAGATACTTCAGCGAAACGTGATTCGATTAGCTTCTTATGCCAAAGCTGTCAGTGTGAATCATTATATTGCCAAGTTGTAGGGCCTGCAGTTGATGCGAGCTTGTCTGGGCTCAATCATTGGAACGTGAGGAAAGGTGGGGAGCCAGCTACTTGTATATGCCCAGAGTGTGGTTATGACTCGTTGTTAGTGGAAGAGAACAAATGCGCTGCATGTTTCTATGAGTTCGAATACACACATTGCGAGTGGTGTGAAGAGTCGCTTTCCATAGACGAGCGTCAGTATTCTGAGGGGACATGCAGTTATTGTCAGAATCGGTACGACCGCATAATGGCAGAGTAGAGTCTGTACTAGGAGAGTCGTAAACCTTATCTGTCTGATGGCTTTCGGCACCATTCAGGATAGCGTCAGGAGGCTCAGGGTTAGTAATCACTAAGCCAAGATAGGTAGGAATCCAGCAAATTTTTCTTTTCCGCGCGGAATAGTTCTGTTTTCATAGCAGCGTGTGTTGCTGTGAACGCAGCGCGACGCTTTGTAGAGCCCGGCCCTGAGCCGGGTTTTTTGTGCCCATTTTCAAGCCCCGCCATCATGCGGGGCTTTTTCGTTTTCGGCCCTACGCCTGCTCCTAGCTTCCAGCGGATGCCAGTGACGTAGGAGCCGACCTTATCAGAGGAATGCAGATGAACAACGAGCATCAGGCGCTCGCTGATGTGCCCTTGTGGCTGTTGGTGCTGTTGAGCATGGCGGGTTTGTCCGGTGAGATGTTGCGTGCATCGGGCGCCGACCTAAGTCTGCGGCAGATCCTGCAGCGAGTTGCTCTGCGGTTTCTCGCGTCAGGGCTGCTCGGCATGGCCACGCTGCTGCTGGCCATGGCCCTCTGGAGCAATCTCTATCTTGCAGCTGGCCTCGGGATCGTCATTGCCGTGATTGGAGCCGATGTCGCCGGTGGCCTATACACGCAGTTCTTGGCCAGGCGCGCCGGGGTTTCCAGCGAGGAACGGTGAGGGCTGGTTATGATTGACCTGAAGTTGGATATAGACAGTGTCCAGCTGGTCCGGGAAATTTCGGACATTCAGCGCAAGCAGATTCCATTTGCCCTGATGCTCGCGCAAACGCGCCTGGCCACCCATCGCATCAAGCCGGGCATCACCCAGGTCATGGCCAAGCGCCTGGACCGGCCGACGCCGACCACCATGCGCAGCCTGTTTGCCCAGGCGGCGACCAAGAGTCGCGGTGCGAAAGTCTGGTTCAAAGATCAATGGACCACGGGCATACCCGCCGACACCTACCTGCAGCAGGCAGTGCAGGGCGGTCAGCGGCCGCACAAGCGCTTCGAGAAGTCGCTGATTGCGAATGCTTTGATGAAGGCCGGGCAATACGCCGTGCCCAGCGCTGACCTGTTGAACCAGTACGGCAACGTCTCGCGCGGCGTGATGACCCGCATCCTGTCGGGCCTTGGCGCTGCCGAGAGTAGGCGCGGCCATAAGGCCAACGCCACGGACAGCAAGCGCAGTAAGCGCAAGGGCAATGCCGAGCGCTACTTTGTCGGCACGGTTGGCGACGACACCGGTGTATGGGAGCGCAAGGCGCGTCAGCAGGTCGCGCCTGTGTTCCTCTACACCGATGGCGCGCCGCAGTACCGGGTGATTTTCCCGTTCTTCAAGATCGCCGAGAACATCGCCAAGGCGCACGGGCAGGCCGAGCTGGCAAGCGCGCTGCGTGAGGCGATCCTGACCGCGAAGTGAGGTCGCGCCAGGCGCGACAGGCCCCGCCACCCCCTTGGGCCGGCCGCCGACCCCGTGCCTGGCCCACCCCAACCCCCGGCCAATGGGTCCTCCCGGGTCCACCGGGGCTAGGGGGTAATTCGGGCCCCGCCTTTTCGCTATGTATGACCCAAACTTGGAGGTTGGTTGTTGTTTCGTCTATGGCCATCTCAACGATTACTCGCAAGCCGTACTGGCTGAACAAGAAAAGCATGGCCGAAAGCCTTGGTATTTCGGTCCAGGCCTTTGATAAATGGGGCGTCGAGCCGGTTGCAAAGATCGGTCGTGAGTCGTTTTACGACACCCGATCAGTGCTGGATAACCGGCTGAATCACCAGAGCGGGAAACAACAACTTGGCCTCGATGACATCGATCCGCTCGCCGAGCAGCGGTTGCTGCAGGAGCGCCTGCGCCTAACCAGGGAGCAGGCCGACGCCCAAGCCATGCGAAACGAGGTCAAGCGGCGCCACCTGGTGCCGGTCGATTTCGTGACGTTCGCCCTGAGCCGGATCACCAACTTGATCGGTTCGACCCTCGACACCGTGCATACCAAGGTCAAGCGCAAGCACCCCGACATCGAGCCGCGGCACCTTGAAGCATTGCAACGAGAGGTAGCCGTTACACGTAACGAAACGGCGAAGCTGAACGAGCGCTTGCCGGAGATTCTGAATGAGTTCATTTCCGCCTTGGATGACGACGGAGGCTGACCCACCATGGCTGACGCCGTTAGCCGACGCAATCAAGGTCGGGCTGTCGGCGTTGTACAAAGAGCCGCCCATGACTGTCGTGGAATGGGCGGATAAGCATTTCTACTTGTCGTCGGAGTCCTCCTATCAGGAGGGGCGATGGACAACGGCGCCGTTTCAGGTGGCCATTCTCAATGCGATGGGCAATGACCTGATCCGTGAAGTCAACTTCGTGAAATCGGCCCGTCTCGGTTACACAAAGATGCTGATGGCATTCATTGGCTATCTGATCCAGCACAAGAAACGCAACGTGCTGATGTACTGCCCGACCGAGGGTGACGCCGAGGGCGTCATGAAGCGCCACATTGAGGGCATGGTTCGTGACGTTCCGGTGGTCCTCGATCTGGCGCCCTGGTACGGCATGAAGCACCGCGATAACACCCTGGAGGCCAAGTGTTTCTCCAACCGCAAAATGCTGTGGTGCCTGGGTGGCAAGGCGGCGCGCAACTATCGGGAGAAGAGCCCGGACACCGTCATTTACGACGAGCTGTCGAAGTTCGACGAGGATATCGAGGGCGAGGGTGCGCCGACGTTCCTTGGCGACAAGCGCCTGGAGGGTGCCACCTTCAAGAAGTCAATCAGGGGCTCAACGCCGACCGAGGCCGAGAAGTGCCAGATCACCCGTGCCGCCATTGAGTCGCCGCATGACCTGCGGTTCAACATCAAGGCGCCGTGCTGCGGCAACGAGCTGGTACTGGCGTGGGGCGGCAAAGACGAGCCGTTTGGCATCAAGTGGCGGCTCAATGACCGTCATGAAGTCGAAGCTGCCTGGTATCTGTGCCCGCATTGCCAGGGCGGTACGTTCGAGTATCACGAAATGGTCACGGCGGCCGAGGAAACCGGCCGCTGGGTCTGCGACCGCTCGGGCATCTGGACGCGCGACAGCATGGAGTGGTTCGACGCTGATCGAGCGCCGACCGTAACGCCGCGCTCAGTGACATTCAGTGTGTGGACGGGCTATTCGACCTTTACCACTTGGGTCGATATCGCGACCGACTTCGTCAAGGTCGGCAACGACCGGGGCAAGCTGAAAACCTTCGTCAACACCACGCTAGGCGAGGTGTGGGAGGAAAACCTGGCCGAGAAAGTCGACTGGGAACAGCTGCGCGACCGTCGCGAGGTCTATGCGGCCCAGGTGCCGGCGCGTGCCTTGGTGCTGACGGGTGGTGTCGACACTCAAGACGACCGTTACGAGCTTCGGGTGTGGGCGTTCGGCAAGGACGAGGAAAAGTGGCTGGTTTACCGTCGGGTGTTGACGGGCGATCCGGCCAGTGCCGAGCTGCTGCGACAAGTCGGGTTGGAACTGCATCGACAGTTTACCCGCGCCGACGGCACCAAAATGGGCGTTCTGCGGTGGTGCTGGGACTCCGGCGGCCACCATTCGGAGACGGTGCGGGCGCAAAGTCGCAAGCACGGTCTGCACTGGGTGATCCCGATTTTCGGGGCCAGCACCTACGGCAAGCCCATCGCCAACTTCCCGCGCAAGAAGGACAAGAAGTCGAAGACCTACCTGACCGAGGTTGGTACCGACAACGCCAAAGAGGTCATTTACAACCGCCTCAAGCTGCAGCCGGACGGCAATCGTCCGGTACCGGGCCTAATCCACTTCCCGGCCGACGATTCGATCTGCGACGACGATGAGCTTAAGCAGCTGACCAGCGAGACCAAGAAATGGGTGCTGGTGAAAGGGCGGCGCGTGTTGCGCTGGGATGCCAGCAAGAAACGAAACGAGGCGCTCGATTGCCTGGTGTACGCCCTGGCGGCGCTGCGCATCAGTCAGGAGCGTTTCGGTCTCGACCTCGACCTGCTGGCCAGCCAGAACCCGGAAACCGGGGTTTGGGAGGTGCCAGCAGAACCACCACCAACGGCCGAGCCGGACGAACCACCAGCGCCGGCACTGCCGCCGTCGCCGGCGCCGGTGGCGCCGCAACCAGACCACCAGCCTGCCGCCGGCGGCTGGGTTAAAACAGGAGCAAGCGGATGGCTGACGTAAATGCCGTAGAAATCTTGACCCCCCAACATATGGTCGCGCTGTACATGCAGGCCGAGGCCGACCTGGTGGCAGGCGGAAAGGATGTGACCCTAAATGGTCGCCGTTTCGTGTATGCCGAGCTGAATCAGATTCGTGACGGCCGACTGTACTGGGAGCGCCGAGCAGCGGCCCAGGCGCGCGGGGGGCGTCCGGGCTTCGCCCTGGCGACGTTCCAATGATTGGGGAGCTGATCGACAAGGCCATTGCGCCGTTTTTTCCCAAGACGGCGCTGACTAGGATGCACGCGCGAAGCGTGATCATGGCGTTTGAAGCCGCCAAGCCCACCCGGACTCACAAGGCCAAGAAGCAGACCGGCAGCGCTGACCGATCACTGAATCACACGCTCAAGTCGATGCGTGAGCAGTGCCGCAAGCTGGACGAAGACCACGACATTGTCACCGGGCTGTTTGATCGCCTGGAGGAGCGTGTGGTGGGCGGTTCCGGCATTGCGGTTGAGCCGATCCCGCTGCACCTGGATGGCACGGTGCACCGTGAGTTCGCCGCCGCCATCAATGCGCTGTGGGGGGAGTGGTCGCTTAAGCCCGAGGCTTCGGGCGAGCTGACGCGGCCGCAGATGGAGCGCCTGGTGTGCCGCAGCTGGCTGCGCGATGGCGAGGCGCTTGCCCAGGAACTGATGGGCAAAGTGCCGAACTACCAGCACCTGCACGGTGTGCCCTATGCCCTGGAGCTGCTGGAGGCGGATTATCTGCCCATCGAGTACACCGACGATTCCAAGGGCATTGTCCAGGGCATTGAGCGCAACGGGTGGCGCCGCGTGCTGGCTTACCACCTGTACAAGGGGCACCCCGCCGGCCTTCGCGGCGGCCTGGCGCAAAACACCAAGCGCGTGCCGGCCGAGCAGGTGATTCACGTTGCCTACCGCAAGCGCATTGGTCAGAGCCGTGGCCAGCCGCTGCTCCACGCGGTCCTGATCCGCCTGGCGGATATCAAGGACTACGAGGAAAGTGAGCGGGTGGCGGCGCGGATCAGTGCGGCGCTGGCCATGTACATCAAGAAGGGCACGCCGGACGACTATGTGCCCGCCGGTCCCGGCGAGACGCGGACCGAGCGGACCTTCCCCATTGCGCCTGGCGTAGTGGTCGACACCCTGTTGCCGGGTGAAGACGTTGGGATGATCGAAAGTAACCGGCCTAACCCGTTCCTTGAGGGGTTCCGCAACGGACAGCTCAAGGCGGTGGCGGCCGGTACGCGTGGCACATATTCCAGCGTGGCACGCAGCTACGACGGCACCTATTCGGCTCAACGCCAGGAACTAGTGGAGGGCCAGCTGGGTTACGACCTGCTGCAGCATGAGTTCATCGACTACTGGTGCCGCCGGGTGTACCGCAACTGGCTGCGCATGGCGATTCTGAGTGGCCAGCTCAGGGTGCCGGCAGATGTGGACCCCCGGACCATCTACGGCGCGTTCTATCAGGGGCCTGTGATGCCGTGGATCAACCCGGTGCATGAGGCTGATGCCTGGGAAACGCTGATCAAGATCGGCGGCGCCGACGAGTCGGAAATGGCCCGTTCGCGTGGCCGCAACCCGTCCGAGCTTAAGGCGTCTCGCAAGTCCGAGATTGCCGACAACCGGGCAAACGATCTGGTGTTCAGTTCGGATGCCTACCACGAGTATTACGGGAGAAACCAACCCAATGAGCAAACGAAGAAGGCGGGAAAGGCCGCCCGTACTGGGGCCGCGCGCGGCAGTGGCGACGACGGCTGACCCGGCTGCACAGACCTGGTACACGCTGCGCGCATCGAGCCAGCGCGGCGTGGTCGACCTGATGCTGTACGGCGAGATTGGCGCCTGGGGTATCTCGGCTAACCAGTTCGCCCGCGATCTGAAAGCCCTCGGTGACGTGTCACAGATCAATTTGCATGTGCATTCCCCCGGTGGCGATGTGTTCGAGGGCATGGCCATGTACAACCTCCTGCGCAACCACCCGGCGCGCGTGGAGGGCACCGTGGACGGCCTGGCCGCTTCCATGGGCAGCGTGATCCTGATGGCCGCCGACGTTATTCGCATTCCCGAAAACGCCATGATCATGGTGCACAAGCCCTGGGGCATCCAGGGCGGTGACGCTGACGAAATGCGCCGTTACGCCGACTTGCTCGACAAGGTCGAGGATTCCCTGGTGGCGGCATACACCAACAAGACCGGCAAGACCGCCGACGAAATCAAGTCGCTGCTCTCTGCTGAGACCTGGATGACCGGGGCTGAGGCTGTCGAGCTGGGCTTTGCCGATGAATTGGTGGGGGCCCTGGAAGCCTTCGCCGCACTCAACTCTCAACGCATGCAGGAGTACACCAACATGCCCACCGCTGCACAACCGATGTTCGCCCCGCGCGGTCAGACCCAGCCACCGGCGCCGGTGAACCAGCCGACCCCGCCGGTCAACCAGCCGACCCAGCCGCCGGCGAACGAAACCCCCGAACAGATTCAGGCGCGCGTGCTGGCCGCTGACGCTACTCGCCGCACCGCGATCACCGCCGCGTTCGCCATGTTCGCCAGTGTCGAGGGCTCTGTAGCGCTGCGCGACGAGTGCCTGAACGACACCAGCTGCACCGTGGAGTCGGCCAACGCCAAGCTGCTGGCCCACATGGGCAAGTCGACCACTCCGACCGGCAGCCAAGTGCCTGGCCAGCATGGCCACATTACCAACGGCAACCTGGTCGGTGACTCGGTGCGGGCCGCCCTGGCGGGGCGTATCGGCCATGCGGCCAACGAGGCCGACAACGCCTACAACCACATGAGCCTGCGCGAGCTGGCCCGTGCTTCGCTGAATGACCGTGGCATTTTGACCGCCTCGCTCAACCCGATGCAGATGGTTGGCCTGGCCTTCACCCACGACACCAGCGACTTTGGCAATATCCTGATCGACACCGCCGCCGTGTCGGTGTTGGCCGGCTGGGACGAGGCGCCCGAGACGTTCGACCAGTGGACCCGCCGTGGTCGCCTGAGCGATTTCCGCGTCGCCAAGCGTGTCGGCATGGGGGCCTTCCCGTCCCTGCGTGAGGTTCGCCCAGGTGCCGAGTACCAGTACATCACCACCGGCGACCGTGGCGAGACCATCAGCCTGGCCACCTACGGCGAGCTGTTCTCGATCACCCGCCAGGCGATCATCAACGATGACCTCGACCTGCTGAGCACCATTCCCTACAACATGGGGCTGGCTGCGCGCGGCACCATCGGTGACCTGGTCTACGCGGTGCTGACCACCAATGCCAAGATGAGCGACAACAAGCCGCTGTTCGATGCAACCCGCAAGAACCTGTTCACTGGCGCCGGCTCGGCGCTGTCGATCGAGGCGATGATTGCCGCCAAGAACGCCATGGCGCTGCAGAAATCGCAGGTTGAAGGTGGCAAGGCCCGCACCCTGAACATTCGCCCAGCCTTCCTGCTGTGCCCGGTGGCCCTGGAAGACAAGGCCAAGCAGCTGATCCGCTCGGCCTCGGTACCAGGCGCCGACGTAAACGCCGGCGTTGATAACCCGATCCGCAATTTCGCCGAGGTGATCGCTGAGCCGCGGCTGGACGACGACAACGCGAAGTCGTGGTATCTGGCCGCCGCGCAAGGCCGCGACACTATCGAAGTCTCCTACCTGGATGGCGTCGACAAGCCGTACATGGAGCAGCAAGAAGGCTTCACCGTCGACGGCGTGGCCACCAAGGTGCGGATCGACGCCGGCGTTGCCGCGCTGGATTCTCGCGGCCTCAACAAGTCTGTCGGCGCGTAACCGCAGACCCCACTCAAACACCCCGCTTAGGCGGGGTTTGTTGTTTCTGGACAGGAGAAAATGGCCATGGCCAAGAACTATGTCAGCACCGGCAGCAGCATCACCTTGCGGGCGCCCACCGGTGGCTCGGTCGCGGGTGTGCCCCAGGTGATCGGCGCCCTGGCAGTGATTCCGCTGCAGAGCGGCCCGAAAGACACCCTCATTACCTATCGCACCTGCGATGCCTGGCGCGTGCCGTCGACTGCAGGTCTCAAGGCCGGCGCCAAGGTCAGCGTGCTGGCTGGGGTGTTGGTCGCTGATGGCACCGCCGACTCGCTGCCCTACGGCAAGCTGTTGAGCGACACCGTCGACGGCTTCGCCGATGTGTTGATTGTGCAGTGATGCGCAGGCCGAGCTTTCGCGAGCGCATGGCCGTAATGAGTGCCCGAATCCTTGATCGTGTGGGCGACCGCGCGACCTTGGAGGGCGGTACCGCGATCATGGGCACCTTCGACAACCCGTTTCTTGATCCGCAGTTTGGCGGCAAGAGTGGCGGCAAGGGTCGCGGCCTGGCTACCCAGGTCGACGCGGCCGAGCTGGGCGAGCCGCGTTTCTCGGTGCTGGCTGATGTTGCCCAGCGCTTGCCTGAGGGGGAGGCGCTGACCATCGAGCTACCGCCGGCCGAGGGTGGCGGTCGCTATACGGTGGTGCGCCATGAGCCAACCGGCGACGGCATGGTCGCCCTGGTACTGGAGCAAGAGCATGCACGAACCGCCGATATCTTCTGACGACCCGCCGGTGATCCCTAGCGAGTTGAAAGAGCTGCACGACGTAATGACCGCGACCATGCGGGAGCGCTTGCCGCTGTTCCAGGTGGTCGAGGCCTACCCGAAGATTAAAGAGGGCATGAAGCTGCCGGCGCTGCTGTACGCGGCGACGAACTTTGCCCCAGGCATCAAGCCTGGCGATGGCCGGTTGTGCATCAAGGTGACGTTCGAGGCGGTGGTGCTGCTGGAGTCCAGCCGGGCGCTAGCGCCGCTGCAGGCAGCCATTCTGGCGGCCAAGGTCATGCAACTGCTCGATGACCAGTATTGGGACCTCGACTTTGTCGGCGGCGTCGAGAACGTCGAGGCCATGCCGGCCGAGGCGGTGCCCGAGCTGGTGCGGTGTGTCGGCTGGGCGTTGCAGTGGCAGCAGGACGTTTACCTGGGTGACACCACTTGGCCTTGGGAGAATCAGCCGCCGGGCACGTTGCTGTTCGCCTTCGATCCCGACAGCGGCCCGGGCAGCGAACATCAATACCAGACACCGGAGGCCCTGGAATGAGCTACGTGGCAGGACAGCACGACCGCATATTGGCCGGCCTGGTGATTCCTTGCTATGTGGTGGGCGTCGACCTGGCGGCCGCCCGGGTGCGCGTTTCCGATGGTGGCGACTGGACCAGCGCCTGGGTGCGCTGGCATGCCCTGGCCGCCGGAAAGGCTCGCCACTGGCGTGCGCCAAGCATGGGCGAGCAGGGCGCGCTGGTCAGTCCGAGCGGCGAGCCTGCTCAAGGCACATTCGTGCCAGGCCTGTACGGCAACGCCGGCGCGCCGCCGGATAACCGCGACCATGTCGAGGTGTGGCGCTTCGAAGATGGCGGCTCGCTGGTCTACGACTGGCAGGCCAAAAGCTACACCATCACGCTCCCCAGCGGCACGGCCAAGGTCAAGGTCGGCGGCAGCGAGGTGGTCGTTACGGATAACGCGATTGTCGCCCAGTCCGGCGCGGTCACCATCAACGGTCCCGTCACCATCAATGGCACGTTACTAGTAACGGGCGATATCAACGGTGGCGCCCGAATCATCGACACGGCCGGTAACACGGCCAATCACAAGCACTGAGAACGTCATGAGCCAACTTGAAACGCTGCCGGCGAAGCCTGACCGCTTCACGGTGGCCAAGCTGATCGAGCAGCAAATTGACCAGGTGTATGACCGCTTTCGCATGCGCCAAGCCTGGGAGCGCGTAATGGCCAACATCGAGCCGGCCGAAATGGCCGAGGGTATGTGTATGGCCCTTTCGCACGGCGGTTTCACGCGTAAACAGGCGGCGCCGCAGGTCACGCTGAACATATCGGGCAGCGTCGATCCCGAGGTGCTGGCCAGCACGCTCAAGAGCGCGCTGAACGGTGGCCGGGCGGCGACCCTGTAACCCCACCATCCACCCCTAAAGCCCGCTTTTGCGGGCTTTGTCATTTCTGGAGGGCCTATGGCTACCAAGAAACCCACGGACGCCGAGCCCCGCTCGCCGGCGTCGGTGACCTACCGCGACACCGTTTTCACTTCCCGCGTACTGATCGTGGGTGAGCGGCAGCTGAGTGTGGCCGCTGGCAAGCTGCAGATCGAGGAGACCGACGCCGAGGCGCTGGCCTACCTGGAAGCGCACGCCGACTTCGAGCGCCTGCCGCCGGCGGAGTAAGGCCATGATCGGGCTGGATCGTCGCACCGGGCAGCCGCTTTCCGGCGTTGCCCACCTGAAACAGTCCATTGAGGACATTCTGACCACGCCTGTCGGTAGCCGGCGCATGCGCCCGGAATACGGCAGCAACCTGCGCCGTTACGTCGACCTGCCGGTTAACGACGGTTGGAAAAGCTCAGTGCAGGCCGAGGTGGCGCGCGCCCTGGGGCGCTGGGAGCCGCGCTTGAAGCTGGAGCGCGTGCGTGTGGTGGCGGTGGTCGGCGGGCAAATCACGCTGTCGCTGTCGGGCGCCTATCTCGGTGACAGCGTTGTATTTGAGGTGAGTGCATGAGCGCAATCGACCTATCCCAGTTGCCAGCGCCGCAGGTGCTGGAAGACCTGGATTATGAGGAGCTGTATCAGGCCGACCTAGCGACCTTCCGGGCGCACATGGGCGACAACTGGAGCGCGCCCCTGGAGAGCGACCCGGTGACCAAGCTGCTGGAGGTCGGGGCTTACCGCAAGCTGCTCAACCGCTCTCGCGTCAACGACGCGGCCAAGGCGCTGATGCTGGCCTATGCCGTGGGGGCCGACCTCGACCAGCTGGCGGCCAACGTCAACCTGTCGCGCCTGGTGGTCCAGGCCGAGGACCTGACGGCAGTGCCGCCGCAAGCCAAAGTGCTCGAGGCGGATGACGCCTTGCGCGAGCGGGTGCAGCTGGTCTATGAGGGGCTGACCACGGCCGGCCCCCGTAACAGTTACATCCTGCATGCGCGCAACGCGTCCGGCCTGGTGGCTGACGCCACGGCAGAAAGCCCGTCGCCGGCGGTGGTCGAGGTGACGGTGCTGGCCCTGGAAGGTGACGGCACGGCCTCGGCCGAGCTGCTGACAACGGTGGCCGCCTACCTGAATGACGACGATGTGCGTCCGGTGGCCGATAGGCTGGTGGTGCAGGGCGCTCAAATCTTGCCGTATCGGATCGACGCCAAGCTGTACATGGCCAGCACCGGACCGGAAAGCGAGGGCGTACTGGCTGAGTGCAGGGCGCGCCTGGCTGCATGGATCAACCCCCGCCGCCGGCTGGGGGTGGAGGTGTCACGTTCGGCGGTTGATGCCCAGCTGCATCTCGACGGGGTTGGGCGCGTGGAGCTGGCGGGCTGGACGGATATCAGGCCGACCAAGGCCCAAGCGGCCTGGTGCTCGGGGTTTACCGTCGAGCGGGGTGAGTGATGGCCAGTTTGTTGCCGCACAACCGCACGCCCCTGGAGGCCGCCATAGACGCGGCCGCCGAGGAAGACCTGGCGACCATGCTGCGCCGCCTCTACAACCCCGACACCTGCCCGGCCGAAATGCTGTACCTGCTGGCCTGGGCGTGGTCGGTCGACCGCTGGGACGACCGGTGGTCAGAGGCGGTAAAGCGCTCGGTCATTCGGTCGTCGTTCTACATCCACTCGCACAAGGGAACCATCGGCGCGCTGCGCCGCGTGGTCGAGCCGTTCGGCTACCTGATTGAGGTGGTCGAGTGGTGGAACATGGTTCCCGAGGGGGTTCCTGGCACCTTCGCCTTGAAGGTCGGCGTCTCCGACGCGGGCATTGACGAAGGCACTTACAAGGAACTGACGGCGCTTTTGGATGACGCCCGGCCCGTTTCCCGCCACATGACGGCCCTGGCGATCAGCCTGGAGACGGCCGGCGGTTTCTATGTCGGCGGCCGGCTGACGGAGGGCGACGTTCTCGACGTTTACCCGCTGGCACAGCGCGATATCGAGGTCACCGGCCGCATTGGCCGAGGCGGCCGCGAACACACCATTGACACCTTGGACATTGCAAATGGTTGATCAAAACTCCCAGTTTTACGCCATCCTCACGAACGTGGGCGCGGCGAAACAGGCCAACGCCGATGCCCTGGGCATCGCTTGGAAAATCACACAAATGGGCGTGGGGGATGCCAACGGCACCGACCCGACCCCCAATGCCACGCAGACGAAGCTGATCAACGAATGGCGCCGCGCGCCGCTGAACCAGTTGAAAGTCGATGACACTGATTCGGCAATCATTGTGGCCGAGCAGGTCATACCGGCCGAGGTGGGCGGTAAGTGGATTCGCGAGATTGGCCTGTACGATGCCGACGGCGATCTGGTCGCGGTGGCCAACTGCGCACCGACCTACAAGCCGCTGCTAAGCCAGGGCTCGGGCCGCACCCAGGTGGTGCGCATGAGCCTGATCGTCAGCAGCTCCAGTAACGTGCAGCTGAAAATCGACCCCAGCGTTGTGCTGGGCACCCGCGAATGGGTGACCGAGGAACTGGCCCGCCAGGACTTCAAGCATTCGGTGGTCGTGGCCACCACCGCCAACATCGCGCTGACTGGCCTGCAGACCATTGACGGGGTGTCGCTGCTGGCCGGCAACCGGGTACTGGTGAAGAACCAGACAGTGGCCAAGGACAATGGTCTCTACGAGGTGTCGACCGGCACCTGGACCCGCACCAAGGATGCCGACACCAGCGCCAAGGTAACGCCGGGGCTGCTGGTGCTGGTCGAGAAAGGCACGGTCAACGGTGACAGTGCATGGCAGTTGGTCACCGACGCGCTGATCAGCCTGGGGGTTTCGGGGCTGACTTTCGACATGGCGTTTGGTCGCACCGGCGTGACTGCCGGCACCTTCCGCAGCGTGACGGTCGACAAGTACGGGCGTGTCGTAGGTGCCACCAACCCGACCACGGTGGCGGGTTACGGCCTGACCGATGTGTACACCAAGACGGAAGTCGACAGCGCTTTGGCGGCCAAGGCGCCGCTGGCCAGCCCGGCGCTGAGCGGGGTGCCGACAGCGCCGACGGCGCCTACGGGTAACAGCTCCCAGCAGATCGCCAATACCGCGTTCGTGCAGACCGCTCTGGCGGCCCTGGTCGCAGCGGCGCCGGGCGCCCTGGATACCCTGAACGAACTGGCGGCGGCAATTGGTGACGACCCGAACTTTGCCACCACCATGACCAATGCCTTGGCGGCCAAGGCGCCGCTGGCCAGCCCGACCTTTACCGGGTCGCCCAAGGCGCCCACGCAAGCGCTGACGGTCAACGACACGACCCTGGCAACGACCCAGTTTGCGCAGTCGTTGCTGGGTGGCACTGGGTGGGGCGCGGGCGGCGTCATGGGCTCCAATCTTCCGAACGGCACCAACCTGAACAACGTGGTGACGCCGGGTTCGTATGGCCAGCCGCTGAGCGCTCAAACATCGCTTGAGCTGAACTACCCGGAAGCTGACGCCGGCACGTTGCTGGTGCAGGCTGCTACCGCCGGCATCGTTACTCAGTTGTACACGCTGTACCGGCCCACTAACCGCATGTTTCTCCGGACATGCTACGCCGGCAACTGGTCGGCGTGGTCAGAGCTGAGCCGGTTGGATTCGCCGGTCTTTACGGGCGCGCCGAAGGGGCCAACGGCACCGCTGGCCAACAACAGCCAGCAGCTGGCCAACACGGCGTTCGTTTATGGCCTGTTGAATCAGTTGGGCCTGGGTGGGGTGGGTCTCGGCATGACCATGCCGGACTTTGACGACGCCACCGTGCCGGCGGGCATGTACTACGTGAACAGCTCGACGCTCAATCTGCCCTTTAGCGGCGCTGGTGGCGTATTGATACACAAGATTCTCGGGTCAATTGGTTTCCAATTGCTGTTTCCGGGAGGCTCGGATCGGCTGATGTGGCGTCGACGCACGGCGAACATTTGGCAAGCTTGGAACGATGTGGCCACCCTGGATAGCCCGACGTTTTCCGGGGCGCCTACGGCGCCCACTGCGCTCAAGGGGACCAAGTCGAAGCAGCTGGCCACCACCGAGTTTGTACAGGACGCGATAGCCACCCTGGTCGATTCGTCGCCAGGGGCGCTGGACACGTTGCGCGAGCTGGCCAACGCATTGGCCAACGACCCGAACTTTGCCACCACCATGACCAACCAGCTGGCGACCAAGGCGCCGCTGGCAAGTCCGGCGTTCACCGGAACGCCGACGGCGCCGACGTTGGGCCTGGGTGGCAATGCGCTGGGCCTGGTGAACCTGCAGCACCTGCGCAATACCCTGAGCCAATATGGGCTGGGAGGGGGAGTGACGGGGTCCGTGCCGGCCACAACCGAAGAACTGTCGGCCTGGCCGGCGGGCAATTATTACTACCCGACCGGCATTTCTCCCTACCCTGCCTATGCCTTCGTGATGCGGATGGTATACAGCAATGATCGGGGGTTTGAGATTGCCAACATTCCTTACACGGACCGCGTTTTCTTACGGGCCGGTAACGGTGACGGCACATGGCGAGTACCTGTGGAACTGGCACCTTTGGTCAGTCCGGCATTTAGCGGCGTGCCAACCTGCCCGACTGCGCCGACAACGACCAATAACGGGCAGCTGGCAAGTACGGCGTTCGTTCGAAACGTCGTCATTCAGGAGGGTGTCCAGCCTGGGGAAATCAGTTTCTTTGCTGGTGCCGCCGCACCGCGCGGGTACATCAAGGCAAACGGCGCTGCGGTGAGCCGGACGGCCTACCCGGAGCTGTTCGCCGCCATCGGTACCACCTACGGGGCTGGCAATGGCACGACCACGTTCAACGTGCCAGACATACGCGGCGAATTCGTCCGAGGCTTGGACGATGGCCGAGGTGTTGACCCAGGGCGAGTGCTGGGTAGCTGGCAGAACCACCTGTACGCGTCGCACACCCACGCCGGTACTACTGACACGCAAGGCGCGCACGCGCACACGGTGACAGGCTCCACGACTTCCAGCGGTTCGCACAGCCACACGATGAATATGGGCCTGAACGATATCGCCGGCTCGCGGCCGGCGGTCAGCGCGCCGGGTGCGAGCCCTGGCGTGATTGACGGTGGGTTTGGTGGCGGTGACCACTCCCACAGCATCTACGGCACTTCCGATACAGCGGGCGCGCACTCCCACACCCTGCAGATCAGCGCAAGCGGTGGCAGCGAGACGCGCGGCCGAAACGTGGCCTTGATGGCCTATATCAAATTCTGACGAGAATCCTATGGACGCTCCAACTATCTATCACGCGGCCCCCGTTACCTGGGAGCTGTGCGGCACCGGCGTGCCTGATCCTGACCCACGGGTGCCCGACAACTGGCTGATTCCGGCGCGCGCCTACCTCGATGCGCCGCCCGAGCCGGTCGCCGGGTTTGCGATTGTGCGCAATGCCGACCAGACCGCTTGGGAGCTGGTCGAAGACCACCGGGGCCCGGTGTACGTGAAGGCCACCGGCGAAGCCCTGACCTATTCGGCGCTCGGGCCGCTGCCTGACGAGCTGACCCTGACGCCTTGCCCAGGGCGCTATTACACCTGGACCGGCGAGGATTGGCTGTTGGATACAGCGGCCCAGCGGGAGGGGCGCCGGCAAGAGGTGCTGACGGCCCGCGACGAGCGCCTGGCGGTGGCCAGTGTGCGTATCGCGCCGCTGCTGGATGCTGTGGAGCTGGGGCGCGCCACCGAGGCCGAGCAAGCGCTGTTACTCGCCTGGAAGCATTACCGCGTCGACCTCGGCCGAATCGAGCAGCAAGAAGGCTTCCCCATGGCTGTCGATTGGCCGCCGAGCCCCGAAGACGCCCCGGTCGATGACTGACGCCCCGCACTGACGGGGCGTTTTCTTTTCCGCTGTACCACCTGGCCCTGCTTTGCGGGGCCTTTTCACATCTGGAGTAAACATGGCTGGATTCTTTCACGGCGTTACCGTAACGAACGTCGACAACGGCGCGCGCACCATCGCCATCCCGTCGACCTCGATCATTGGCCTGGTCGACACCTTCACCCCCGGCCCTGGTGTAGATAGCACCCCAACCGCCAAGGCAAACGAACTGGTGCTCATCACCAGCGAGCGCGAGGCTATCGCCGCCTTTGGTGCTGGCTCGGCCATCGCCAAGGCCTGCCAGGCGATCTACACCCGTGCCAAGGCGGTGATCGTCGCCTGTGGCGTGACCAAGGTGGAGGATGCGGCCGCGCAGACCTCCGCGATCATCGGCGGTGTGCTGGCCGATGGCACCCGTACCGGCCTGCAGGCGCTGCTCGATGGTAAAAGCCGCTTCAACGCCAAGCCGCGGCTGTTGGTGGCGCCCAAGCACAGCTCCACCCTGGCGGTGGGTACCGCGCTGGTGGGCCTGGCTGACAAGCTGCGCGGTCTCGCCATCCTCGACGGCCCTGGCACTACCGACGAGGCCGCCCAGGCCTACGCCGCCGAGTTCGGTGCTCGGCGCGCGTTCATGGTCGATCCGGGCGTCAAGTACTGGGACACCATCGATTCCGCCACGGTGGATGCGCCGGCGTCGGCCTGGACTGCCGGCCTGTTCGCCTGGACCGATGCCGAATACGGTTTTTGGGCATCGCCATCGAACAAGGAATATGTCGGGGTCACCGGCACCACCCGCTCGGTGGAGTACCTGGACGGCGACGAGACCTGCCGGGCCAACCTGCTCAACAACGCCAAGATCGCGACCATCATTCGCGATGACGGCTACCGCCTGTGGGGCAACCGCACGCTGTCGAGCGATCCTAAATGGGCCTTCGTCACCCGCGTGCGGACCATGGATATCGTCATGGACGCGATCCAGTACGGCCACAAGTGGGCGGTCGACCGCTCGATTACCGCGACTTACGTCAAGGATGTGACCGAAGGGCTGCAGGCCTTCATGCGCGACCTCAAGAACCAGGGCGCAATCATCAATTTCGAGGTGTACGCGGACACCGAGCTGAACACCGCCAGCCAGCTGGAGCAGGGCAAGGTGTATTGGAACATCCGTTTCACCGATGTGCCGCCGGCGGAGAACCCGAATTTCCGCGTCGAAGTTACCAATCAATGGCTGACCGAAGTTATCGACTCGGCGGCATAAGGAGCGTTTTACATGGCAATGATTCCCGAAACCCTGGCCAACATGAACCTGTTCGTGGACGGCATCAGCTTTCAGGGTGATGTTCCCAGCCTGACCCTGCCCAAGCTCACCCTCAAGATGGAGGAGCACCGTCCCGGCGGCATGGATATGCCGATTGAGATGGACCAGGGCATGGAGAAGCAGGAGGCCAGTTTCACCACTACCGGCGTGCGCCGCGAGTCGCTGAAGTTCTTTGGCTTGGCCGACGGTACCGCCTTCAACGGCGTGTTCCGGGGCGCCTTCAAGGGACTCAAGGGCCGAATCACCCCGGTGATCGTCACCCTGCGCGGCAGTCTCAAAGAGGTCGACATGGGCGACTGGAAGGCCGGCGACAAGGCCGAGATCAAGCACGCCGTCAGCCTGACCTACTACAAGCTGGAGGTCGACAACCGCCTGGTCTACGAAATCGACGCCCTGGGCATGAAGCGCGTCATTGATGGCGTCGACCAGCTGGCCGAGCAGCGCGCCGCGCTCGGCCTGTAACCCCCTTTCCTCGAATTTAAGGACGTACCCGCATGACTACCAAGAAAACCCCGGCCTGGCTGAGCCTGTCGGCCGACCGCGTTACCGTAACGCTGAGCAAGCCAGCCGAACTGAACAGCGTGATGGTCGACACCATCACCATGCGCTCGCCGACCGTGCGCGACGTTCGCGTGGCGCAGCGGGGCGCAGGCGACGATGACGAACAGCGCGAGCTGAACCTGTTCGCTTCGCTGGCCGAGGTTAGCGCCAAGGACCTGGAGGGCATGGACCTCAAGGACTACACCCGTCTGCAGATCGCGTATTTTCGCCTGGTGCAAGACGACGACGTTTGATGCGGCCACGCAGAAGCGGCTGGCCAAGCGGCTGGCCAAGGAGCTGAATTTCTCGGCCGCTGAGATATCCGGCATGTCCTTCGCGGACATGCTGTGGTGGCTCTCGGACTGAGCAGGGGGTAACCGATGGCAAAAATGCAGCTAGCCCTGGTGATCGGGGGTGCCGTCGCATCGTCGGTCGGCGCCGCGTTCAAGAACGTCGAAGGGCGCATTTCCAAGCTCGAGCAGAAGGGCAACAAGGCCAAGGTGCTCAAGAGCACCATTGGCGAAACCATGAAGCTGCAGGCCGAGTGGAAGCGGGCGCACGACGCCGGCGCCGCCGGCGCCGACAAGCTGCTGCGCAAGCTCAATGGCAACCTGGATTCGCTGCGCAAGCAGGGCGTCGAGGTCGGCCGCCTGAGCCGCGAATATCAGCGCCTGGCCCGCGAGGCGAAAGGCGCCGACCTGCAGCTCAAGGGGCACCAGCAAATCGACACCGGCCGCTCGGGGCTCAAGTCCAACGCGGCCGCCGCCGCTGTGGGCGTGGGCCTGGCGGCCGTGCCGACCAAGATCAGCGCCGACTATCAGGCGATCATCCGCGACATTGCGATCAAGGCCGATGCGGTCAACAAGCCCGAAGAAGTGCAGCTCAGCCGCACCGTGATTCAGACGGCCAAAGACACTGGCATGGGCCGCAATGATGTGGCTGACCTGATCAACCAGCTGGTCGGCGCCGGCATGGAGCTGGACAAGGCCATGGCCTACGCGCCGACGGCGGCCAAGTTCGCAGTCGGCCAAGGCGCCTCGGGCGTCGACACGGCCAGCATGATCATGGCGCTGCAGCAAAACGCCAAGATCAGCGATCCCAAGGTCATGGAGCAGGCGCTGGAGGCCATCGCCTACCAGGGCCAGGCGGGCAGCTTCGAGGCCAGCGACATGGCCAAGTGGTTCCCGCAATTGCTCGCCGGCATGGAAAAGAACGGCATCACCGGCATGGATTCGGTCGCGTCCCTGGGCGCGATGCTGCAGGTGCAGATGAAGACCGCCGGCAGTTCGGATGAAGCGGCGAACAACTTCAAGAACTGGATGGAGAAGATCGGTTCCAGCGATGTGGTCAAGGCCTACAAGGATGCAGGCATCGACTACCAGGCCTCGCTGAATACCGGCCTGCAGAAGGGCATGAACGTTATCGAGTCTTCCATGGACCTGGCCATGAAGTACGTCGAAGCGACAGACCCGGCGAAAGCCAAGAAGATGAAAGAGGCCCAGGCCAACATCGACAAGGAAGTTGACCCGGAGAAGGCCAGGGCGGCGCTGGAGGCCCTGGAGAAGACCCTGCGCACTGGCGACCTGTTCGCTGACATGCAGGTCAAGGCGGCGCTGACCGCCTATGCGCAAAACCGGGGGCTGTATGCCGACCTGAAAGCCGATTCGCAGAAGGCGACGGGCATTCTGGATAAGAACCTGGCCGAGCGCCGCGAGACCTCTAAACAGGCCTGGGCTGAGACCTTCCAGGCGGTCGACGACGCCATGCGCAGCATTGGCGATGCCATCCGCCCGGCCACCGACATGGCGGCGAAAGGGCTGACGGCGGTGGCCCAGGGCATCACCACGCTGTCGGACAAGTTTCCGGCGGTGATCATGGGGCTGGCAGGGTTGGCGGCAGGCATCAGCGGTTTGCTGGCGGCCCGCAACAGTGCCAGGGTCGCACGGGGCGCGTTCAACGTCGCGCGCGGCCGCGCCTGGAGCGCTCGACGCGGCGGCAAACTTGATGAGGCCCCGGCTGAGGCGGCGCTACCCAAGACCGGCAACCGCGTGCTCGATGCCGGCGTGGGCGTGCTGGGCAAGGTGTTTGGCGCGCCGGCCAGCAATGACCCGGCCCCAGGCGTCGGCAGCGAGCCGCTGCGCGTGTTTGTGGTCAATGCCGATGCCATCGGCCGGATGGGAGGCGCAGCGGCCAATTCAGCCCCCGCAGAGCCTGGTAGCCGCCGTGCGCGCCGTCGTCGCCGGCGGCGTGCGGGAACCATGGCCGATGCACGCCGCGCGCCGGTGGCGCCGAGCGCTGCGCCGGTGGCGGGCGTTGCCGCGTTCGCCGGTGCCGGTAGCGCCGGCGGTGCCAACAACCTCGGGCGCATGGTGCGCAACGTGCGCGGCGTCACGAAGATGGCCGGCAAGCTGCCGGGCGGGCAGCTGCTCGATGCGGTACCGGGCGTGCTCGATGTGGCGCTGAACGCTCAAACCCAGGACGAAAAGGCCGAGGGTTACGGCGGCGTGGCCGGTGGTATGGCCGGCGCGATGGCGGGTGCGATGGCGGGTGCGGCGATTGGCTCGGTTGTGCCGGTCATTGGTACGGCCGTGGGCGGCGCCATTGGCGCGGCACTGGGCGGCCTGGGCGGCGAATCCGTCGGCGGCTGGCTGGGCAAAAAATGGTTCGGTGAGGAAAAGCCCGAGTCGGATCAGGTGGCAAGCGCCGAACCAGCGGCGCCGACGGTCAATGAGCCCGCGTCTGTGCCGGCCCTGCCGGTTGCGGGTGCGATGCCGGCACCGGTGGTCAAGGACCTCGCGCCGGCGGCGGTCACCACCCGGCCGGCCGCGCCGTCCAAGCCGATCGACCAGATGACTGACGCCGAGGTCGAGCAGGCCTACGCCAAGCTGCCGAAGTCCGCCCAGCGCGATCTGTTCGATGGCGTGGGTGGGTTCGGTGGTATCGGCGCGGGCCTGGGCGAGGACTTCGCCCCGACCTTGACGCTGGATGCCAAGCCCGCCAAGCCACGCCCTGAGCCGCCGCCAGTGGATCAGACCCAGGCGCTCGGCATGGCTGTGCGCGAGCTGCAGAAGGTGCCGCAGCTGCCGCCCTCGATTGCCCCGGTGGTTTCGCAGGTGGTCAAGGGTGGCGGCGAGCCTGGCGCCATGGGCGATGTGGTGCGCTCCCTGGTGGCCTCGGCGCAGCCGGCGGCGGCCCTCCCGGTGGCGACCAAGGCTGTCGAGAAGACCAAGCCCGAGCCGGCGAAGGTCGACCAGTCGTTTACCTTCGCGCCGGTCATGCCCATTACCGTGCATGGTGATGTGAAAGACCCCAATCAGATCGTGCGCGAAGCCGAGCAGGCGCTGCGCGTGATGTTTGACGGGTTCCTGCGCGAGGCGGCGGCCCGCCAGGCCTCGGTTAGCTTGTTTGATGCGGCGGATGTCGCTTAAGGAGGTGCCATGGCCTACATGGAACTGATGGGGTCGACGCTGTCGTCTCTGGTGGCGGCTGGCCAGGCCGGCCGTACCAGCCTCGACGGCATGCTAGGCCCGTTGAATGGGGCCGTCCGTGACATGACGGGCGCCGCCTCGGAGCTGGAAAGCCTGCCGATCGTTGGCCCGATGGTGGGTGAAAAGTTGCAGCGCACCATGCGGCAGATCAATGCGGCCCAGTCCGCAGTGGGGCAGGTGGCGGCGAAGTACAGCCAGGCCGTTTCGGCGGCCTCGCAGGTACAGGAGCGCCTGGGCACGCTCAAGGAACAGGCGTCCAAGGCGGGGGCGGCGATCAATCGCATGGCCGGGAAGCTCAGCCCAAGCCTGGGCAATATCTTTCCGAGCAGTGCGCTGGGCGCCGACATGACGCCGGCGGCCGAGGCGGTGAAGCCGTTCCCGCATCTGCTGATCATCCAGCCGCAAGACCCGAAGCTTAAGCCCTACCACTTCAACCTGGACACGGCCGCCTTTGACGAGCTGACACGCAAAACCGCGTTCCGCTGGGCTGGGCAGGAGCGCCTGACGCGCGAAATCGCGCAGCAGGCAGTGGGGCAGGGGGAGGACCGGCTGACGATCAAGGGCGCAATCTTCCCGCTGTTCCGGGGCGGCATCGGCCAGCTGAACGAGTTGCGCAGCATCGGCCGACGCCTGCAGCCGCTGACCCTGACCACGGGTTATGGGGAGGTGCTGGGTACCTGGTGCCTGTTGAGCGTGGACGAGGAGCAGGGGGCGCTGCTGCCCGGCGGCATCCCGCGCAAGCAGGGCTTTAACCTGGAGTTTGTCGCCTATGGCAATGACATGCAGAACGTCTGAGGGCGACCTGCTCGACAGCCTGTGCCACGCCTACTACGGCACCCTGGTGGGTACTGTCGAGGCGGTGTTGCAGGCCAATCAGGGCCTGGCCGAGGAGGCGCAGCCGTATCGCGCCGGCGTGCTGATCTACCTGCCCGACCTGACAGTGGCCGAGACCGAGCAAGTCACCTTGTGGGATTGATCCCGCGTTACGCGTAACGAACCCCGCCCTGTGCGGGGTTTTTCTTTTCTGGAGCAACCCCATGAAGCCCACGTTTCAAATTGTCGCGGATGGCAAGGACATTACCGCGCTGATCAATGACCGCCTGCTGTTGCTGCGCACCTCGGACAAGCCCGGCATGGAGTCGGACGAATTCGAGCTGCGCATTGACGACCGAGACCAGGCTGTCAGCTTGCCGGGGCGCGGTGGTCGGGTCGAGATATTCCTGGGCTATGAGGGGCGTGCCCTGGCGCGCCTGGGTAGCTACACGGTCGATGAGGTCGAAGTCATCGGCCCGCCGGACACCATCAGCGTGCGCGGCAAGGCCAGCGACATGCGCGGCAGTGGCAAGACCACCCGCAGCGGCAGCTGGGAGGGTGTGGCGCTGGCCAAGATCGTCAGTGACGTTGCCGCCCGCAATGGCTGGGAGGCGGGCTGTACGGTGCAAACCAAGGTGCCACGCGTCGACCAGCGCAACGAATCCGACTTCAATTTCATCACGCGCCTGGCCAAGCAATACGACTGCACCGCCAAGGTCGCCAGCGGCAAGTTGGTGGTGCTGCCGCGCCAGGGTGGGCAGAGCGCGAGCGGCAAGGCAATCAGTACCGTCACCATCAGCCGCGCCGATGTGAGCCGCTATTCGTTCCGCCTGGGCGACCGTGGCACGCAGAAGGCGGTGAAGACCCAGCACCAGGACAAGGCCACCGGCAAGCTGAGCGTGGTGGAGCTGGGCAACGACGACGCCCCGGCCGGCCTGCCGGGCGTGCACACCGACCGCCATATCTACCCCAACAAGAGCGCCGCCGAGCAGGCGGCCAAGGCGCGGCTGGCTGCGTTCAACCGCAGCACCGCCGCCGTGCGCCTGGAAATGGCCGGGCGTACCGATCTGTTTGCCGAACGGACCATCAGCGCCCAAGGCTTCAAGAGCGGGCTCGATGGCGAGTACCTGGTGGACAGCGTGGAGCAGGTGTTTACCGCCTCGGGCTGGACCACGACCGTCGAGTGCAACGGCGGCAAGAAGGGTAAGGCCACCGCCAAAGGCAAGAAGAAAAAAGAAACCAAAACGCTCAAGACCGTGGACGTTGGCCCCGCGTGAGCAAACACACCTAGGAGTAAGCAAGCATGAGCATTACCCCGCAGCAGCTGTTGCAAATTCTCCCGAACGCCGGCCCCAAAGCCGGCGTTTTTGCACCCGTCCTCAATACCGCCATGGGTGCGCGCGGCATCGTCACGCCGGCGCGCCAGGCGGCGTTTATCGCGCAAATCGGCCATGAGTCGGGCCAGTTCCGCTATGTGCGTGAGCTGGGCAATGACAAGTACCTGGCCAAGTACGACACCGGCACGCTGGCGGCGCGGCTGGGCAACACGCCGGCGGCCGATGGCGATGGCCAGAAGTATCGCGGCCGGGGTCTGATCCAGATTACCGGCCGCGACAATTACCAGGACTGCGGCGAGGCGCTGGGCCTCGACCTGGTCAACCAGCCTGAGCTGCTGGAGCTGCCGCAGCACGCGGCTGCGTCGGCGGCCTGGTTCTGGCAGTCGCGTGGCCTGAACACGCTGGCGGATCGCGGCGACTTCGTCGGCATTACCCGCAAGATCAATGGCGGCGTCAACGGCATTGCCGACCGCATGGCGCTGTGGGAGAAGGCTCGCAAGGTGCTGGGCGTATGACTGGCCCTAATCCGCGCCTGGCACTGCTGATACTGGTGCTAGGTGTAGCGTCCCACTGGGGCGTCTACCTGCATGGCAGAGCAGTGGAACGCGCGGAAGCCGCCCGTGCATCAGCAGAACGTGACAGCAGCGACCGTCTGGCCGAGGTGATCGGCGAACAGGGCGCCCGAAAGGAAGAACAGCGACGCGCCACGGCGCAAGAGGAGGCGAGAGCCCATGCTCAAGAAGAAAGAACGATTGCTGATTCTGGCGCTGCTGGCGCTGATGCTGCTGGCCAGCGGCTGCGCGACCAAGGTGCCAAGCTCGCCGCCGCCGTCAGTTGCCCCGGCACGGATACCGCCGCTATCGCCCGAGGCCAGGCAGCCACCCGCGCCGCCATGGTGCTCTCCGAACTGCGCGACCGGGCTGATGCACGAGCGGGAGAGCTGGCGAAAGCTTATGACCGAGCCCGAATAGCGGGGCAACTATGTGAATCGTCCTATAATGCTCTGGTCCCATAGCTGGAGCAGACGATGAAACGAACGTTGGAAGGCATAGCTCTCGCCGGCGAACCCCTGCTTCGTCAAGCCTTGGAGGCTATACGTGAGCATCGAGCAGCCGAGGAGAATGGTGCGTCCATTGAAGAAGTCGAGCGCCTACGTCTGCTGGCCGACTCGCTTTACAATGCGGCCATTGACTACCAGCTGGTCGCAGCTGGTCAGCCACCATCCACCATCCAATGACACCCGCCACGGGGATGCAAATGAGCGACAAACCGCCACCCCTGTTACCCGATCACCCCATGTACGGCGATGCTGTGGCTGCGATGAAGCGGTACCACGAGGCTCAGGCGGCAGGCGAATCTGCCGAAAAGGTCGAGCGCTTGCGGCTAATTGCCGAATCGCAGTTCCAGGCGGTAACCGACTACCAGCTCAGAGCTCTAGGTCGCCCTGGCGGTTCTGTTCACTGACCGGCTCAATCAGCTCATGGCCTTGGTGTTTAACATTCCCCACCGCCTTTCCAACTGGAAACCACCGGAAGTCCTGTGCCGGCCGGCATCCAACCTCGACAATGGCTTCCAAGCGTTCGCCTGATGTGGCTGGATCCAGCCATTCCTTAGCGGTTTCAGGCGAGAGCACCAGGGGTTTTCTGTCGTGGATGTCGACCAGGCCTTGATCAGCAGCGGCTGTGATGACAACAAATCCATCCCGCTCATCTGGCTCCAGACCCTGATGTACTTCTGCGAGCGCGGCAAAAAATAGAGGTCCGCCATCGGCGCTCGTGATGTAGTACGGCTGCTTTCGCTTCGGGTCTGCAGGATCTGGAACCCATTCGAACCAGCCATTTGCCGGCGCCAAAGCCCTTCCGTTCGGCCACAGAGCCTTGAAGAATTTTCCCATCACCACCGTCTCGGCCCGAGCATTGATCGGGTCCGGGCGTTTCCCCTTCGCCCAGAAAGGCGACCATCCCCACTTGACCCTATCCACGCTCAACCCCTCGTCTACTCTGCGGATGACCTCGACGCGGGTCGAAGGTGCGACATTGAAGCGACTGATCGGTTCATGGTCGTAACCATTGATTACGACCAGATCCAGCGATAGCTGTCGCAGGTAGTGATCCATCGACTCATAGATCGAGTACCGTCCGCACATATTTCCCCCTCTCGCCCGTCAGAATTTTCATCGCCCAGGATTGACCGAGCAGCCGATGCCGGATTTACTGTATATGCATACAGTTCTCTTCGGACCTTCCACCATGACCATCACTTTCTTGGGTACGCCAACCGGCGGTACCGAACCGCTCCCGCTGTATTCGTTTCGCGTGCCGGCCGGGTTCCCGTCGCCTGCTGCGGACCACCTGGAAGGCCATATTTCCCTTGATGAATTATTCGACCTCCGTGCGCCCCATGTGTATCTAGTGAAAGTCGAAGGCGACAGCATGCAAGGGGCAGGCATCTATTCCGGGGATATCGTCATCGTCGATCGCGGCCGCGAGGCTGAACACGGCGATGTGGTGATTGCCGCGGTTAACAGCGAGCCAGTTTGCAAGCGCCTGCACCGCCGCGATGGGGTGGTCATCCTTAAGTCCGAGAACCCGGCATATCCGCCGCGGTACATCATGGAAGGCGACGAGCTCGTGATATGGGGCGTTGTGCGTTACAGCGTTCGTGACCATGCGCAGTGACCAGGTGTTTGCACTGATCGACTGCAACTCGTTTTACGCGAGCTGCGAGCGCGTGTTTCGGCCCGACCTGATCAAGACCCCGATCGTCGTGTTGAGCAACAACGACGGCTGCGTGATCGCAAGGTCATACGACGCTAAGCCATTTGTGAAGATGGGCGAGCCGTTTTTCCAGGCAAAGGACAAGCTACGACGACACGGCATCATGGCCTTCAGCAGCAACTATGCCTTGTACGGCGACATGAGCGAGCGTGTCATGACGCTGATTGAGTCCATGGTGCCGGCAACAGAGGTCTACAGCATCGACGAGTGTTTCGCTGACCTCTCCGGCATTCAGGAAAACCTGACCCAATTTGGGCGAAAGCTGCGCTCGAGGATTTTTCAGTGCACGGGAATTCCGGTGGGCGTCGGCATTGCTGGCACGAAGACGCTCGCGAAGCTGGCCAACCATACGGCCAAGCGCCTGCAGGCACAGACGGGTGGGGTGGTCGACATCACCGATCCGTTCAAGCGCGATTGGGTGTTGCGCAATACCGACGTAAAGGAAGTGTGGGGCATTGGCCGGCGCATGACCGCTCACCTTGAAGCGATGGGTATCCGCACAGCCATGGACCTGGCCAAAGCTGACGCTTGGACACTTCGCCAGAAGTTCAGCGTTGTGGTTGAAAAGACTGCCCGAGAGCTCGCTGGCACGCCGTGTCTTGAGCTGGACGAGGCCGAACCACCGAAGCAAGAAATCTGCTGCAGTCGGATGTTCGGAAAGCGGCTGACTGAGCTGGCGCCGATCAAACAGGCCGTGGCCACTTACGTTGGCCGCGCTGCGGAGAAACTGCGGGCTCAAGGGTCAGTTTGCAAGCGTATGCGAATCAGCATCCGTACCGGGATGTTCAATCCGGAGGAGGCGCATCACGCCCAGGGTGCGTTGGTGGAGCTTCCATACCCAACCTGCGACACGCTGCTGATGACTCGACTGGCCACCGATGCAGTGGCGCGGATCTTTAGGCCTGGGTACCGCTACAGCAAGGCCGAGGTGTTGCTGATGGACCTGCGGCAACCAGGTGAGTTTTCAGAGGATTTGTTTGCGCTTAAGCAATCGGTGGCATGTGACCGGCTGATGCAGGTGATGGATAACATCAATGAGCGCTGGGGGAGAGGGACAATGCGAGCCGCCAGCGTGCCGGCGACACCGGACTGGGGAATGAGGAGGGAGATGATGAGCCAATCCTACACAACGCGTATCGATCAGCTGTGGACGGTTAAATGTTGAGCTTGCCGTCGGCCTGGCTGGCCGAACTCGATGACCAGCACGCTCTGATAGCAGATCCTGATGGCCGGGCCATGGTGCTTGCGGAATTGGCGGTATCTGCCCACCGGCGGTGTGACGTTGACGCAGATCAGTTGGCCGACATGCTGGAGTTCGCCGAGTCGGCGAGATTGTGGGCGCTCGAGCATGACCAGCCATGCGGCCAGCTGGGGTCGACAGGCGCTGAGTGAAGCGATAGCCAACCGCGCGCGATACCAATTCTGATACCAATGATGGGGTATCGTGGGGTACTGGAGGGGCATTTAGTCCAGTAAAATCAACCCTTTATCACCGCCGAACACCCCTAAGAAATCGCATGGTGATGTTAGCGGTGGAGATCAAGAGGCTTACCTATCAATAACTTACGTGACTTCTTCGCAGCGTCGGACCAATTTCGGACCAGTCAGGAGCTTTTCCATCACCTGCCAGTCGTTGGACGAGTCAATCCAGCGCGCATGAGTCGATAAGAGCATCTGCACGCTATGCCCGAGCTGATGGGCGATAAATGCGGGGTTGAGACCAGACATTGAGCATATTGTCGCATAGGTGCGACGGCAGTTATATGGGGGCGGTATCTGATCACCGGGCCGTTGAGGGCAGGGCGCCATCAACAGCCTTCGGTGGTTGTCAACGTGCGGAAAAGATTTGCCTGCGTTCACCGAAGCGGGTTTATCAGCTCGGCGCCCTGGTTACGCACATTCCCCACGGCGATATCCACTCGGTACCACTCGAAGGCTTCGGCCGGCTCACCCAGGTTGAGCACCAGTTGTTCCGCGTGCTCGCTCGGCATTGCTACAGCGATCCATTCGTACGCCAGTTCTGGTGACAACACGACCGGCCGGCGGTCGTGAACGTCGACCATTCCGCCCTGGGCGTCGGCGGTAATGATGACGAACCCGTCGTGCTCGGTACCGGTGAACTGGCCGATCGAGGCGCAAAGTGCAGGGCCCCCATCCTGGCGGCGGATGTAGTACGGCTGCTTCTTCGGCCCACCTTCATCAACCCATTCGTACCAGCCGTCGATGGGGGTGATGGCTCGGTATGGCCAGATCGCCCGAAAGAATGGGCCATGGGCCACCTTCTCGACCCGCGCGTTGATCGGCGCAGCGCGGTCGTTCGCCCAGTGTGGTCGCCATCCCCACCTCACCAGGTCCGCTCGTGGGCCTGTGTCATCTGTCCGCAGTACCGCCACCGGCGTGGTCGGCGCGATGTTGTACCGGCCAAGTGGCTGGTCGCCGACGTTGTTCCGCCAGGCCTCTGGCAGGCTCAGGGTTTCAACGAAGTCGTGGATGCCACGGTACTGGCTGAGCCTTCCGCACATATTCGCTTCCTCCGAAACCTTGAGCATAGGCCAGGGCATGGTGCTTCAGGCACATGGCTGCTGAGGCGCCGGGCATGGACGAAACGACCCTGATCGATGCGTCACTTTTTTGGAACAGCAATTGCTTTGACCCTGAGGCATTGATCATTCGGAGAACGCAAAAATGACTCAGGATGACCGCTATTACATGGTCTTCGTTGTGGTTGCCGTACTGCTCCTGGATCTTGTGGCGACCCTGGTGTTCCTGAAGGCCATTGCCTGACCCCCGATTGTGGGCTCAGTCTTCCCCGTGATCGGGGCAACAACGCAAAGAAAATCCGCTCTGGGGCGGGTATTGTTCGCGCGCTGGCGGGTTCATGGCCATACGGCGAAAGTATCTTCGTGGTGAAAGCCGCCCTGAAACCGATATAGCAAACAATCATATGGCCCGGCTGACGTCGAGCAGTAACATGGGCTGACAAAAACGAAAAAGGTGCATGCGGCTTGGCAACACTTTCCCAAGTTACTCGATGGGGCGGCAGGAGCGTGTCGCGTGAAGACTTCAAGGTCGGTAGCAGGTGCAATACTGATGTCCACCTTCGCCACACTGTTCATGGCGGGCTGTGCACATGACCCCGATGTGCGTGAGGGCCATGGCTATGCGGCCGGGGCCACGGAAAGAAGTACGCCGGCGTACCTGGGATGCGTCAAAGGCGAACTTCAAGGAAATGTGAAAACCTATAAGGTCGATGGCGATAACGCGGTCAGGCTGTTCGTCGATAGCACCGACCCCGACAAGGCGGGTGGCCTGGTCGAGGTGCGGGGCACGGGTACCCAGCGCCAGTTCGCGGCGTATCAACGTGATGCCTGGTACGACCATGGCAGGCTGCTGGACGCCGCGCTGATGTGTTCAAAAGCATGATCAACTGACCCTCGAGAACAAAAAACCCGCCCTCGAGAGCGGGCTTTTTGCATTTGCCGACCCCAGCCGCAATAATCCGCTCATTTGAACGGAGAACACCAGGTTGGAAGCAAGAAGCGTAGTCGCTGAAATGTTCATTGGAATGCCGACGCATTTCTGGGTGTTGCCGGTTGCCGGCCTGATCGCCTGGTTCGGCCTGAAATGGGCCGAGCAATCCGATAACCGCGGCACCATGCTGCGGACCGTGACTTACCTGCTGCTCATCGCGCTGGCGGTGTTGCCCAACGGCTTTTATGCGCTGTTTCCCCCGTCGCCCGACATGCCCGAGCTGTTGTTGAATCGTGAACCGCTACCCAACTACGAAGGCCGCTTCTACCTGGATGCGTTCTACGTGTTCAGTGGCTGGGCACTGAGCAGGGTAGCCAAGCTCAAGTTCAACTAGGAAACCGCTTAACCAGCCGCTCAAGGCCAGACTGAGCGGCCGACATGTCTCATGTTGCTCGATAAGCTGCCTTGTTGGCGGGCTTACATGCCCAGGCTGAAGTTTAACCTTTCGTCAGAACTTGGAATAAACACAATTTTTCCGCATTTATCAATATGTTGGCGCAGCTACTTTTCAACTAATACCTTCCTGTTATGACCAACTTTTGCTTACGCCATCCTGCAGTGAGGAAGGGGCTAACTCAAAAGTATTAGTTCAAGTAGGTTGTTGCGAGCCCTGATGGTGGAGCGCGTCGCAACAGACCTTCCTGAAATATTTTAAAACCCTCTGGAATTTTATGTGGGGCGTGCTATTTCTGGATATACGCGTGCGATCGCCCGGTCGTGCTGTTGACAAAAGGACTGTCAGGTATGTCGATTCAGGCCAAGGTGTCCCCCCTCTCCCAAAGTGTTACTTCTGCCGCTCCCATCGCAATCCCCGACAATGGAATCCTGACGCTTACTCAGAGCAGTAACATTGTTCTGGATATCGCTCCGGAAAGTGTGGCGGGCTACACGAAAAGTGGGGCCGATCTGATCGTGCAACTGAAGTCTGGCGAAAGCCTGCGCATTGCCAACTTCTATGTCGAGGGGCAGCCTGTAAGCCAGTTGTACCTGGTAGACCGGGACAAACTGCTTGCCGTCGACCTGCCACCCGTCGCTGCCGATGGGCCGCTGGTGGCGGGTTATGTGCCCCAGGACACGCTGGCCGGGTTCGAGTCGCTCACTGGCAACGACGGTACCATTGCCGGGCTCAGCCCCGGTGGTGCACTTTTGGCTGGTGCCGCGATCATTGGCGGCGGCGTCGCTATCGCCAACAGCAACGGTGGCGGTGGCGGTGGCGGTGGTGGTGGCAGTGACGGCAGTGTGCCGCCTGACACCACGGCCCCAGCGCCGGCCAGCGGACTGCAGATTGCCCCGGATGGCAGCAGCATCAGCGGTACGGCCGAGCCGGGCGCCACCGTGGGCATCGACAGCAACGGCGACGGGCAAACCGACATCAGCGTGGTGGTCGGCCCCGATGGCAAATTCCAGATCCCGCTGAATCCGCCACTGACCAACGGCGAAACGGTTACCGTGGTGGTGACCGATCCTGCCGGCAACAGCAGCCCGCCCGCGACCGTGCAGGCCCCTGACTTCCCCGATGCGCCCCAGATCAACCCAAGCAACGGCTCCAGCCTAAGCGGTACGGCCGCGCCTGGCAGCACCGTGGTGCTCACCGACGGCGACGGCAACCCCATCGGCCAGACTACAGCCGACGGCAACGGCAACTGGTCGTACACACCCGATAGCCCACTGCCTGATGGCACCGTGGTCAAAGCAGTGGTAGTGGATGCCGCCGGTAACAGCGGCCCGCCCGCCAGCATCATCGTCGACGGCGTGGCGCCAGCGGCACCCGTGATCAACCCGAGCAATGGTTCCGAACTCAGCGGTACCGCCGAGCCGAACAGCACCGTGACCCTCACCGATGGCAGCGGTAACCCGATCGGCCAGGTGACGGCCGATGGCAGCGGCAACTGGAGCTACACCCCCGCGACACCGCTGCCCGATGGTACCGTGGTCAACGCGGTGGCCCAGGATGCGGCTGGCAATACCAGCGCGCAGGGCAGCACCACCGTGGATGGCGTGGCGCCGGGCGCTCCCACCATCAATCTGAGCGACGGCAGCACCCTCAGCGGCACCGCCGAGCCGAACAGCACCGTAACCCTCACTGATGGCAGCGGTAACCCGATCGGCCAGGTGACAGCCGATGGCAGTGGCAACTGGAGCTACACACCCACCACACCGTTGCCTGACGGTACCGTGATCAACGTGGTGGCCCAGGATGCAGCGGGCAACACCAGCGCTCCGACGAGCACGACTGTGGATGCGCAGGCCCCGGCTGCACCAGTGGTCAACCCTAGCAATGGCACCACGATCAGTGGTACCGCCGAACCGGGCAGCACCGTCACCCTGACCGATGCCGGCGGCAACCCGATCGGCCAGGTCACCGCCGACGGTAGTGGCAACTGGAGTTTCACACCGGGCAGCCCGTTACCCAACGGCACCGTGGTGAACGCCACCGCGACCGACGCGACCGGCAATACCAGCGCTCCATCGACCACCACAGTGGACTCGGTAGCCCCGGCCGCACCAGTGGTCGAACCAAGCAACGGCAGCGAAATCAGCGGTACCGCCGAGCCTGGCAGCACCATTACCCTGACCGACGGCAGCGGCAACCCGATCGGCCAGACCACCGCCGACGGTAGCGGCAACTGGTCGTTCACGCCAGGCACACCGTTACCGGATGGCACCGTGGTCAATGCCACGGCGACCGACCCGGCCGGCAATACCAGCGGGCAGGGCAGCACCACCGTGGATGGCGTGGCCCCGGGCGTGCCCACCATCGACCTCAGCAACGGCAGCAGCCTCAGCGGCACCGCCGAGCCGAACAGCACCGTGACCCTCACCGACGGCAGCGGTAACCCCATTGGCGAGGTGACCGCCGACGGTAGCGGCAACTGGACATTCACCCCAGCCACGCCGCTGCCCAATGGCACCGTGGTCAATGCCACGGCGAGCGACCCGGCTGGCAACACCAGCCCGGCAGCCACGGTCACCGTCGATTCCAGCGCGCCGGCTGCACCGGTAATCAATCCAACCAATGGCACCACGATCAGTGGTACCGCCGAACCGGGCAGCACCGTCACCCTGACCGATGCCGGCGGCAACCCGATCGGCCAGGTCACCGCCGATGGCAGCGGCAACTGGAGTTTCGCTCCTGGTACACCGCTGGCCAACGGTACCGTAATCATAGCCACCGCGACCGACGTGACAGGAAATACCAGCGCTCCATCGACCACCACAGTGGACTCGGTAGCCCCGGCCGCACCAGTGGTCGAACCAAGCAACGGCAGCGAAATCAGCGGTACCGCCGAGCCTGGCAGCACCATTACCCTGACCGACGGCAGCGGCAACCCGATCGGCCAGACCACCGCCGACGGTAGCGGCAACTGGTCGTTCACGCCAGGCACACCGTTACCGGATGGCACCGTGGTCAATGCCACGGCGACCGACCCGGCCGGCAATACCAGCGGGCAGGGCAGCACCACCGTGGATGGCGTGGCCCCGGGCGTGCCCACCATCGACCTCAGCAACGGCAGCAGCCTCAGCGGCACCGCCGAGCCGAACAGCACCGTGACCCTCACCGACGGCAGCGGTAACCCCATTGGCGAGGTGACCGCCGACGGTAGCGGCAACTGGACATTCACCCCAGCCACGCCGCTGCCCAATGGCACCGTGGTCAATGCCACGGCGAGCGACCCGGCCGGCAACACCAGCCCGTCAGCGACGGTCACCGTCGATTCCAGCGCGCCGGCTGCACCGGTAATCAATCCAACCAATGGCACCACGATCAGCGGTACCGCCGAACCGGGCAGCACCGTCACCCTGACCGATGCCGGCGGCAACCCGATCGGCCAGGTCACCGCCGATGGCAGCGGCAACTGGAGTTTCGCTCCCGGTACACCGCTGGCCAACGGTACTGTAATCATCGCCACGGCAACCGACCCGACCGGCAACACCGGTCCGCAGGCCGCGACCACGGTGGACTCGGTAGCCCCGGCCGCGCCAGTGGTCGAACTGAGCAACGGCAGCGAAATCAGCGGCACCGCCGAGCCAGGCAGTACCATTACCCTGACCGATGGCAGCGGCAACCCGATCGGCCAGACCACTGCCGACGGCAGCGGAGACTGGAGCTTCACTCCCGGTACGCCGCTGGCCGACGGAACCGTGATCAACGCCACGGCGACCGACCCGGCCGGCAATACCAGCGGGCCGGCCAGCACCACCGTGGACGGCGTGGCCCCGGGCGTACCTACCATCAATCTCAGCAACGGCAGCAGTCTTAGCGGCACCGCCGAGCCGAACAGCACCGTGACCCTCACCGACGGCAGCGGTAACCCCATTGGCGAGGTGACCGCCGACGGTAGCGGCAACTGGACATTCACCCCAGCCACGCCGCTGCCTAATGGCACCGTGGTCAATGCCACGGCGAGCGACCCGGCTGGCAACACCAGCCCGGCAGCCACGGTCACCGTCGACTCCAGTGCGCCGGCTGCACCGGTAATCAATCCAACCAATGGCGTGACCATCAGCGGTACTGCCGAAGCGGGCGCCACCGTCACCCTGACTGACCTCGGCGGCAACCCGATCGCCCAAGTCACCGCCGACGGCAGTGGCAACTGGAGTTTCACCCCCGGTGCACCGCTGGCCAACGGTACCGTAATCATCGCCACGGCAACCGACCCTACCGGCAACACCGGTCCGCAGGCCGCCACCACGGTGGACTCGGTAGCCCCGGCCGCACCAGTGGTCGAACCAAGCAACGGCAGCGAAATCAGCGGCACCGCAGAGCCGGGCAGCACCGTCATCCTGACCGATGGCAGCGGCAACCCCATCGGCGAAACCACCGCCGACGGCAACGGCGACTGGAGCTTCACTCCCGGTACACCGCTGGCCAACGGCACGGTGGTCAATGCCGTGGCCCAGGACCTGGCCGGCAACACCGGCCCGCAGGGCAGCACCACGGTGGATTCGATCGCACCCGCCGCGCCAGTGGTGAACCCGAGCAACGGCGCCGTGATCAACGGTACTGCCGAACCGAACAGCACCGTGACCCTCACCGATGGCAATGGTGATCCGATTGGCGAGGCCACCACTGACGGTAGCGGCAACTGGACATTCACACCGGGCACACAACTGCCCGATGGCACCGTGGTCAACGCCACGGCGACCGATGCCGCCGGCAATACTGGTGCTCCAGGTAGCACCACGGTGGACTCGTCGCTGCCGTCGATTCCGCAGGTCGATCCGAGTAACGGCTCGGTGATCAGCGGTACCGCTGATGCCGGTAACACCATTATCCTCACCGATGGCAACGGCAACCCGATCGGCCAGGTCACCGCCGACGGCAGCGGTAACTGGTCGATCACACCTGGCGTACCGCTGCCCGATGGCACCGTAGTCAACGCGGTGGCGCGCAACCCCGGAGGGGTCGATAGTGCGCCAGCGGTCATTACCGTGGACGGCGTGGCACCGGCCGCGCCGGTGGTCGAGCCGAGCAATGGCACGGAAATCAGTGGTACTGCCGAAGCCGGCGCAACTGTCATCCTCACCGACGGCGTCGGCAACCCGATAGGGCAGACTACCGCCGATGGCAGCGGCAACTGGTCGTTCACGCCCGGTACGCCGCTGGCCAACGGCACAGTCATCAATGCCGTCGCCCAGGATCCGGCCGGCAATACCAGCGGGCCGGCCAGCGTCACCGTTGACGCCATCGCGCCGGCCGCACCGATCATCAACCCGAGCAATGGGGCGGTGATCAGTGGTACCGCCGAAGCTGGAGCCGAGGTGATCCTCACAGACGGTAGCGGCAACCCGATCGGCCAGACGACCGCCGATGGCAGCGGCAACTGGGCCTTCACGCCTTCGCCTGCGCTGGGCAACGGCACGGTGATCAACGCCGTGGCCCAGGACCCGTCCGGCAACACCAGCGGGCCGACCAGCGCCACCGTTGACGCCGTCGCGCCGGCCGCACCGGTCATCAACCCGAGCAACGGGGTGGTGATCAGTGGTACTGCTGAGGCCGGGGCCAAGGTGATCCTCACCGACGGCAGCGGCAACCCGATCGGCCAGACGACTGCCGACGGCAGCGGCAACTGGTCGTTCACGCCCGGTACGCCGCTGGTCAACGGCACGGTCATCAATGCCGTGGCCCAGGACGCCGCTGGCAACACCAGCACCCCACAAGTCAGCACCACGGTGGATGCGGTAGCCCCTGGCCAGCCGACGATCGAGCCGAGCAACGGTACCGAGATCAGTGGTACCGCTGAAGCCGGCGCCAGGGTGATCCTCACCGATGGCAGCGGCAATCCGATCGGCCAGACCACGGCCGATGGCAGTGGCAACTGGTCGTTCACGCCCGGTACACCGCTGGCCAACGGCACAGTCATCAATGCCGTCGCCCAGGACCCGGCCGGCAATACCAGCGGGCCGGCCAGCGTCACCGTTGACGCCATCGCGCCGGCCGCACCGATCATCAACCCGAGCAATGGG
>NZ_JBNRIJ010000001.1:487180-496428 GCF_053557675.1 Pseudomonas sp. XP1
CGACGGTAGCGGCAACCCGATCGGCCAGACGACCGCCGATGGCAGTGGCAACTGGGCCTTCACGCCTTCGCCTGCGCTGGGCAACGGCACGGTGATCAACGCCGTGGCCCAGGACCCGTCCGGCAACACCAGCGGGCCGACCAGCGCCACCGTTGACGCCGTCGCGCCGGCCGCACCGGTCATCAACCCGAGCAACGGGGTGGTGATCAGTGGTACTGCTGAGGCCGGGGCCAAGGTGATCCTCACCGACGGCAGCGGCAACCCGATCGGCCAGACGACTGCCGACGGCAGCGGCAACTGGTCGTTCACGCCCGGTACGCCGCTGGTCAACGGCACGGTCATCAATGCCGTGGCCCAGGACGCCGCTGGCAACACCAGCACCCCACAAGTCAGCACCACGGTGGATGCGGTAGCCCCTGGCCAGCCGACGATCGAGCCGAGCAACGGTACCGAGATCAGTGGTACTGCTGAGGCCGGCGCCAGGGTGATCCTCACCGATGGCAGCGGCAACCCGATTGGCCAGACCACCGCCGATGGCAGTGGCAACTGGTCGTTCACGCCTGGTACACCGCTGGCCAACGGCACAGTCATCAATGCCGTCGCCCAGGATGCTGCCGGCAATACCAGCGGGCCGACCAGCGCCACCGTCGATGCCATCGCCCCGACCGCACCGACTATCGAGCCGAGCAATGGTGTAGTGCTCACGGGTACCGCTGAGCCTGGCGCCACCGTCATCCTCACCGACGGTGGTGGCAACCCGATCGGCGAGACGACCGCCGACGGCAGTGGCGACTGGAGCTTCACCCCGGCCACGCCGCTGGCCAATGGCACCGTGGTCACCGCAGTGGCCGAGGACGCCGCCGGCAATACCAGTGGCCCGGCCAGTACCACGGTCGACACGGTGGCGCCGTCGGCGCCGCTGCTGAGCATCAGTGCCGACGGTGCGCTGCTGACCGGTACCGCCGAGCCGAACAGCCAGGTGCGCCTCGTGATCGACGGCGATACCGCCAACCCGATCACGGTGAATGTCGACGGCAGCGGCAACTTCAGCCTGCCGTTGGCACCACCGCTGATCACTGGCGAGTTGATCAGCGGGGTCACCGCCGACGCTGCCGGCAACCTCAGCGGCCCGGCGACGATCAACGCGCCGGACCTGGCACCACCGACCATCAGCGTGCCGGAGGCAGCCGATACCTGGATCAACGCTGCCGAGATCAGCGATGGCATCCAGGTCGACGTGACGATCCGCCCAACCATGCAGGTCGGCCAGGTTATCACCGTCGCCTTCGCCGGGCAGAACGGCTACGAGACCCAGGCAACGCACACCATCACAGCTGGCGATATCCTGGCCGGCAGCGTCACCGTGACCATTCCCCCTGGTAGTGGCATGGGGCCGTTCCCGGAGGGCGCTTCTACCGTCACTGCAGACATCAATGGCGGTACTGCCTCGACCCCGGTGCCGTTCACCGTCGACACCATCCCGCCTGCGACCCCGGTGCTGTCGCTGGTGGGCAGCATCCTGACCATCTCGACCGATCCGGGAACCGAACTGACGGTCGAAGTGGACATCGGCGGCGTCACTGCCACCGCCACGGTGACTGCCGACAACAGCGGGCTGGCTTCGCTGAACCTGCTCACCGACCTGGACATCGACCTTACCCTGGACCAGTTGCTCAATGCCCAGGTCTCGGTCACCGGCGAGGATCCGGCCGGCAACCCGAGCAATGTGGCAACCATCGGTGTCGGCAGCAGCATCGAGCAGCCAGTCACCATCGGTAACTTCGGTGTCGATGTCAGCCTCAACCCGCTGAACCCGCGGTTCGGTTTCAGCGGTACCACCGAGCCGGACTCCAGCGTGGTGATCCGTGTCATCACCCCGGCGCTGAACGTCGAGCTGCTGCCGATCCAGGCGGACAGCTCGGGCAACTTCTCGCTGAACCTGCTGAGCCCGACCGTCCTCACCCAGCTGGGGCTGAACATCACCGATATCCTCAACCTCGGTTCGCAGATCTCGTTCAACATTGTCGCCACCGATACCAATGGCAACGACAGCTCGGCCTACGGCATCACCCTGACCCCCAACGGGCTGTCGCTGAATATCGGCCAGATCGACGTCAACGGCACCTCGGGGGACGATGTCATGTCCGGGGCGAGCGGCAGTTCGGAGCACATCAATGGAGGTGATGGCAACGACCTGATCTTCAACGTGGGGACCGGTGATCACGTGGTGGCGGGCAACGGCAACGATGCCATCCAGATCACCGCGACCAACTTCGTCAGCATCGACGGCGGCGCCGGCTTCGACACGTTGGTCCTGGCCGACGGCATCGACCTCGACTACAACGCCGTCGGCGTCGGCACGCTCTCCAACATCGAGCGTATCGATCTCGGCAAGGGCGACTCGGGGAGCGTGCTGACCCTGACCGCAGCGGAGGTCGACGCCATCACCGATGCCAACAACGTGCTGCAGATTACCGGCGAGAGCAACGACACCCTCAACGTGGTGGGTGCGGTGAACACCGGGACCACGCAGCAGCTCAACGGCATTACCTACGATGTCTACAACTTTGGCAGCAGTACCCTGCTGATCGAGGACAACACGGTACAGGTCGTGGTCTGATGCGCGGCTTGTCCGTGCTCAAGGGGAGGCGCCGTGGCGCGGGAGCCCTGTGGCTCCTGTGCCTCGGGCTGCCGTTGTCCGCCCCGGCCATCCCGCTCGACCAGGCGGTGCGGGCAGGGTTGGCGATCCACCCGCAGGTGCGTTCGGCGATGGCCGAGGCGGACCGGGCGGGCACCGAGGTTGAGATCGCCAAGGGCGGCTATTACCCCTCTGTCACCATGTCCGGGGGGCCGCAGGAGTTCGACGTCGGCGAGGTCGTCTACGACGTCACCGTATCGCAGATGCTGTATGACTGGGGACGGGTGACGAGCAAGGTCGACAGCGCCAGCGCCACCCAGCGCAAGCTGTCCGAGGCGGTGCTGGTGGCGCGCGACGATGCGGCGCTGGATATAGTCGAAACCTACCTCGACGTGCTTGCCTCGGAACGCCGGGTGGAGACGGTGCGCCAGCACATCCAGCGGCTGGACGGCATCCGCGAGATGACCCAGGCACGCGGTAGCGACGGTTACGCCGACCGCAGCGAACTGGACCGCGCCAACCTCGAACTGGCGCGTGCCCAGGAACAGCTGTCGCTGGAGAAGGGCAACCTGCAGGACGCGCGCAACCAGTACGCGATCCTGGTTGGCCAGGACCCCTCCGAGCTGGTGGAGCCCGAGCCGATGTCGCTGCAGCGCTACCTGGCTGCCAGCGACATGACGCGGGTGATCCGCGAGTCGCCGTTGCAGCGCAAGGCGTTGGAGGACGCCAATGTCGCCGAGGCGCAAGTCCGCGAGGCCAAGGCTTCGTTGCTGCCGCAGTTGAACCTGGAGGCCTCCGCGTTGCGCCGGGAGATCGGCGGTCGCCCGGAAAGCGACTCGGTGATGTCGCTGCGCTTTCGCATGGACACCTTCCAGGGGCTTTCCAACTTCCGTCGGCCGACTGCTGCGCAACAGCGACTGGAGTCGGCGCGATGGACGGCCGATGCGATGCAGCGTGACATCCGCCGGCAGTTGCAGACGCTGTTCGACAACAGTGACACGTTGCGCTGGCGGGAACAGTCGCTGAGCCAGCAGGTGACGGAGTCGGAGCAGGTTGGCGAGCTGTACCGCGAGCAATTCGAGGTTGGCCGGCGCGATGTGATCGACTTGCTCAACGTGCAGCGCGAGCGCTTCGAGGCCGAGCGGCAATTGATCAATCTGCATATCGAGCGCAAGCGCATCGAGTACCGGGCGGCCGCGCAGGTCGGGCTGTTGGGGGCACTACTGGAGAACCGGTTGAATCATGGAAGTTGAACAATCCCCGGACAATGTCGTGAGCCTGAACCACGACGACCCGCTGCGCCAGGGCCTGCTGCTGCTGTGCCGACAACTGGGCCGGCCGCTGGGCGATGCCGAGCTGGTCGACGGCCTTGCGCTGGAGCACGGACGCCTGCCGCTGCGCCTGGTCTCCCGCGCCCTGCGCCGCGCCGACATCACCGCCAGGGTCGCGGAGCTGCCGTTGCGGCAGATGGACGCCTACCTGCTGCCGGCCCTGCTGTTGCTCGACGATGGTCGCAGCCTGCTGCTAGTTGGCGTAGAGGGTGAGCAGTATGAGGTACTGGTACCGCACAGCGACGGCGGCCGCGAGTGCATGACGCTGCCTGCTCTGGAGGCGCTTTACAGCGGCTCGGCGGTGTTCGCCAAGTGCCGCTACCGCCCCGATGGGCGGGTGGGCGACTACGCCAGTGGCCTGCCGGAGCACTGGTTCTTCGGGCCGCTCAAGCGGCTTTGGCGCTCCTATGCCGAAGTCACGGCGGCCGCCCTGGTGGCCAACGTCCTGGCTGTCGCCTCGGCGCTGTTCGCCATGCAGGTTTACGACCGTGTGGTGCCCAACGCGGCTTTCGATACCCTATGGATACTCGCCAGCGGCGTGGCCCTGGCGATCATCGTCGACGGGGTACTGCGGATTCTTCGCGGGCACCTGCTGAACGTACTTGGCAAGCGCCTGGACCTGCAGTTGTCGAGCCTGCTGTTCGGGCGCGTGCTCAGCACCCGGATCGCCGCCAAGCCGGCGTCGATGGGAGCGTTCAGTACCCAGGTGCGTGAGTTCGAGTCGGTCCGCGAGTTCTTCACTTCCTCCAGCGCCGCACTGATCAGCGACCTGCCGTTCGTGGCGATCTTCCTGTTGATCATTGCCGTGATCGGTGGCCATGTGGTCTGGGTGCCGCTGGTGGCCTGCGTGTTGATGCTGCTGCCGGGGCTGCTGACCCAGCGCCTGCTGGGGCACCTGTCACGGCAGAACCTGCGCGAGGGTGCGATGAAGAACAGCGTGCTGCTGGAAGCCTTCGAACACCTTGAGACGGTCAAGGCCGCGCGTGCCGAGGGCCGCTGCCGCCAGCAGTGGGAGATGCTCACCGGGGAACTGGCCGGTACCGCAATGAAGACCCACGCCCTGGCCTCGACCCTCAGCTATTCGGCGAGCATCGTCCAGCAGTTGTGCTACGTCGGGGTGGTGGTGTTCGGCGTCTACCGGATTAGCGACGGCGCGATGACCGTCGGCGCCCTGGTGGCCTGTTCGATCCTGGCCTCGCGGGCCATCGCTCCGCTGTCCCAGGCTGCCGCCATCCTTGGCCGTTGGCAACATACCAAGGTGGCCCTGGAGGGCCTCGACCAGCTGATGTCCGCCGAGCAGGAGCGGCCCGCCGGCAAGTGCTTCGTGCACCGCGACCGGCTGCACGGGCATTACCGCCTGGAGGCGCTGCGCCTGGCCCATGGCGACAGCCCACCGGTGGTCGATGTGCATGGGTTGAACATCCAGGCCGGCGAGCGGGTGGCGCTGCTCGGCGGCAACGGCGCCGGCAAGTCGACCCTGCTGCGGCTGCTCAGTGGCCTGCTCGACGCGCAATCCGGCCGGCTGCTGCTGGACGACATCGCTTTGAGCCAGCTCGACCCGGCCGACCGCCAGCGTGGCATCGGTTACTTGCCGCAGGATGTGGCGCTGTTCCACGGCAGCCTGCGGGAAAACCTCAACCTGGCGAATGCCGCGCTGGGCGACGAGGAATTGCTGGAGGCCCTCGATGGCGTGGGGCTGGGTACTTTCGTACGCTCCCACCCGCTGGGGCTGGACATGCCGATCCAGGGCAACGCCAGCCTCTCCGGCGGCCAGCGCCAGGCGGTGGGGTTGGCCCGGGTACTGCTGCAGGACCCGCCTATCCTGCTGCTCGACGAGCCGACCGCAGCCTTCGACCAGAACAGCGAGAAACAGGTCATCGACTACCTGCAGAAATGGCTGGGCCGGCGAACCTTGATCATCACCACCCACAAGAAAAGCGTCTTGGCCCTGGTGGACCGTGCAGTGGTGCTGCGCAACGGCCAGGTGATCATGGACGGCCCGCTGAACCAGGTAGTGCTGGGCAACCAGGTGCAGGCGCCACAGGTCGCCGAAGGAGCCGGCCATGGCAGCTGAAAATAGTTCTGTAGTGTTGCGTCGGCAACTGGCCGACCCCTTGCTGGCAACCACTCACCCGGTCTATCGCCCGCTGCTCTGGACCCTGCTCGGCAGCGTCCTGCTGTTCGTCGCCTGGGCCGCCTGGGCCGAGCTCGATGAAGTGACGCGCGGCGACGGGCGTGTGGTGCCGTTCAGCCGCATCCAGAAGATCCAGAGCCTGGAAGGGGGCATTCTCGACCGCCTGCTGGTGCAGGAGGGCGACCTGGTGGAGGTTGGCCAGCCGCTTCTGCGCCTGGACGAGACACGCTTTCTGACCAATTTCCAGGAGTCGGCCAACCAGGCCGGCGTGCTGCGGGCGGCCATTGCCCGGCTGGACGCCGAGGTACTGGGCAAGGCGGCCATCGAGTTCCCGCCAGACATCGACCCGCAAGGGCCGCTGGCGCGTTCCGAGCGCGAGTTGTTCAAGTCGCGGCGGGACAAACTGCTCGAAGGTAGCCAGGCAATCCAGCGGCAGATCAGCCTGGCCCAGAGCCAGCTCGACCTGGTCCGCCCGCTGGTAGCCAAGCGTGCGGTGAGCCAGATGGAGGCGCTGCGGCTGAGCCAGGACATCGCTACCCTCAACGGCAAGCTGACCGAGCTGAAGAGCAGCTACTTCCAGGACGCCTACACCGAGCGCTCACAGCGCAAGGCCGACCTCAGTGCCCTGGAGCCGATTGTCCAGCAGCGCCAGGACCAGCTGCGCCGCACCGGGATCGTTTCGCCGGTGCGTGGGCGGGTCAACACCGTGTTGATCAATACCCGTGGCGGGGTGATCCAGCCCGGCGAGGCGATCATGGAAGTGATTCCGGTAGAGGACCGCCTGCTGGTAGAAGCCAGGATCAAGCCGCGCGACGTGGCCTTCCTGGTGCCGGGCATGCCGGCCAAGGTGAAGATTACCGCCTATGACTTCAGCATCTATGGCGACCTCAAGGGCACCCTGGAGCAGATCAGCGCCGACACCATCGAGGAGGACACGCCTCACGGCAAGGAGTCGTACTACCAGGTGCTGATCCGCACTGACGGCAGCCAGCTCAAGCGCGGTGAGGAGGTGCTGCCGATCATCCCCGGCATGGTTGCCGAAGTGGATATTCTCAGTGGCAAGCGCAGCGTGCTCAATTACTTGCTGCGCCCGCTGATCAAGGCCCGTCTCTACTGAGCCGGGGCATCAGGAACGGGAATTGCAGCATCCCAGCAAACCTGTCTATTTGGAGGTACGGCCATGTTTCCGGAAGATCTGTACTTCATGGTTCTCTTCGCCATAGCGGTGCTGACCCTTGATGTGGCAGCCATCATGCTCTATCGCAGTGCCAAGCCCTGACCCGCGTTTGGGGACTTTCACCCTGAACCGGGTTTTGGTCTACAGTGCTGGGACGTCTCTGGTGTAAGGAAACAGCTATGACAATGCGTCGATTGGCAGTTGTCGCTACCGCCATTGCGCTGGCATCAGGGCCAGTGCTCACTTATGCCGACCCGGGTAATGGTAAAGGGCAGGGCCATGGCAAGGACAAGGGCCAGCATGGTCAAGGTCACGGGGGATCGTACGGTGGCCCGTCGATAAACCGTGGCGATGTGCTTGGCATTATTGACGGGCACCGTAGCTACTGGAGCCCTGGGCCGGCGCTGCCCCCTGGCATTCAGAAGAACCTGGCCCGTGGCAAACCACTGCCGCCGGGTATCGCCAAGAAGCTCGATGGCAGGCTGCTGGGGCAGCTCCCTCATTACGATGGCTATGAATGGATGCAGGCGGGTGCGGACCTGATCCTGGTGGCAGTCGCTACGGGGATCATCTACGAGGTGCTCAACGGCGCGCTGGATTGACGTCAGGCGCAGGTGTCGGCGGGGGCCGTCAATTGTAGGAGCGGCCTTGTGTCGCGATGGGCTGCAAAGCAGCCCCCCGGCAGGCGACGCGGAGGCTGGCATCGGCTGCGCCGGTGTTCGCGGGTGAACCCGCTCCCACAGTGTTCTCGATAGCCCCCGTCCGCTGCCAGCAAGCCGCTGGAGCGCGTGCCTTCCGTTTGCGGTTTGGCGAGTGGTGCACCTGTAATACGGAAAAAGCTGCGACCCTATTGGCAGATGCACTTTCCAGCCTTCACTCACCCAGGCGACTGGCAGAAATATCAGTTGCGGCCCGTGCAGCGAGACTTTGGTTGATTGGTAAGCCAATACAAACCCCCGTTAGAATGCAGCGTATCCTTGATGGCCAATTGCAAATGTCTACGTTTCGTCTCTTTCTTTCCGCTGTAATGATCACCGGCCTTGCCGGCCTTGCCGGCTGCGCGACCCCTGGCAAACCCACTGCCAGCAAACTGACCCACAAATCGCCCCAGCAGTACGCCGCCTGCGTACTACCCAAGTGGCAAGCGCTGGCGCCCCAGGCCACGCAGAAATCGATTGCCCACGGCTACCGGCTGACGGCCCCCAGCGCCGTGGCATCCGATGATGTGCTGGACGTAGTCGACTCCCGCGAGGGCAGCCGCGCGACTTTCTACAAGGGCAGCTTCCTGTCTGGTGACAAATTGCGCCAGGCTGCCAGGGAATGCCTGGACTGACTCAGTAACCCGAGCCGCTGGAGCCGCCCATGCTCGGCAGGCGGGCCCTGCGCTGGGCATTGCTCCACTCGGCGCAGGTCATGAAAGCGGTATTGTCCACTTTGCCGGTGCCATCGAAACTGACGCTATAGGGGTGGCGGTTGTCGCCCTTGGTCAGCATGTAGTCGAAACAGGTGCCGGGTACCACGGTGCGTTCGGTCTCGGCATCAGGCTTGCCGCCGACCTGCATGACCTGGTCTCGGTTCATGCCGTTGGCGACTTTCGCCACCAGCGGCTGGTCGTGGTACAGCGCGGAGTTGGACGAGCAGGCAGAAAGCGCTGCCAGTGCAAGGATCAGCGCGTGAAAGGGTTTGTTCATGGCCGTGCTCCGGTAAAGGACGCCGATGAAGTGATGCAGCAGCGGTTGGCGCACAGCCGCGCGCAGTTGCTGGCGGTAATTGCGGGCATGGAAGACAAGCCGCAAGGGATGGATTGCGAGGAGAATGCCCAGCGCCTGATTGCCGGTTGGCAGCAGGGCTAGCCCACGAACACGTGCCCCCCTGTAGGAGCGGCCTTGTGTCGCGATGGGCTGCGAAGCAGCCCCGGCAATCTCAGCATCAACGCAAGATCCGGGGGCTGCTACGCAGCCCATCGCG
>NZ_JBNRIJ010000002.1:0-10895 GCF_053557675.1 Pseudomonas sp. XP1
TCGCCACCCCGGACGCCCCGGCGCTGGTGTTTGGCGAGCAGACCCTGAGCTATGCCGAGCTCAACCGCCGTGGCAACCAGCTGGCGCACAAGCTGCGCGAGCAGGGCGTGGGCCCGGACGTGCTGGTGGGCATCGCCATGGAGCGCAGCCTGGAGATGGTCGTCGGCCTGCTGGGTATCGTGAAGGCCGGCGGCGCCTATGTGCCACTGGACCCGGAATATCCCCAGGACCGTCTGAGCTACATGTTCGAGGACAGCGGCATCGCCTTGCTGCTGACCCAGTCGCATCTGCACGAAGCCCTGCCGATCCCGGCCGGCCTGCGCAGCCTGGACCTGGATACCGAGAACTTGGACGGCTACAGCGATGCCAACCCGAACATCGACGTGGCCCCGCTGAACCTCGCCTACGTGATCTACACCTCCGGCTCCACCGGTCGCCCGAAGGGCGCTGGCAACAGCCATCAGGCGCTGGTCAACCGGCTGTGCTGGATGCAGAAAGCCTACGGCCTGGATGCCAGCGACAGCGTGCTGCAGAAAACCCCGTTCAGCTTCGACGTGTCGGTGTGGGAGTTCTTCTGGCCGCTGATGACCGGCGCGCGCCTGGTGGTGGCCCAGCCGGGCGCACACCGCGACCCGCAGCTGCTGGTGGAATGCATCAACCATTACGGCATCAGCACGCTGCACTTCGTGCCGTCGATGCTGCAGGCGTTCATGACCCACGAAGCGGTCGAAAGCTGCGTCAGCCTCAAGCGCGTGGTGTGCAGCGGTGAAGCACTGCCGGCCGAGCTGGCCCGCCAGACCCTGCAGCGCCTGCCGGCGGCGGGCCTGTACAACCTGTACGGCCCGACCGAAGCGGCGATCGACGTCACCCACTGGACCTGCCAGCCGGACGAAAGCATCAGCGTGCCGATCGGCCAGCCGATCGACAACCTCAAGACCCATATCCTCGAAGGCAGCCTGCAACCGGCGGTGCGCGGCAGTGCCGGCGAGCTGTACCTCGGCGGCGTGGGCCTGGCCCGTGGTTACCACCAACGCCCGGCGCTGACCGCCGAACGCTTCGTGCCGGACCCGTTCAGCGACAACGGCGGGCGCCTGTACCGCACCGGCGACCTGGCGCGCTACCGCGCCGATGGCGTGATCGACTACGCCGGGCGCATCGACCACCAGGTGAAGATCCGCGGCTTGCGTATCGAGCTGGGCGAGATCGAGGCGCGCCTGCTGGAGCTGCCGAGNCGGGCGCATCGACCACCAGGTGAAGATCCGCGGCTTGCGTATCGAGCTGGGCGAGATCGAGGCGCGCCTGCTGGAGCTGCCGAGCGTGCAGGAAGCCGTGGTGTTGGCCTTGGACGGGCCAAGCGGCAAGCAGCTGGTGGGTTATGTGGTGCCTGCCGACAGCTCGCAAGACGAAGGTGCATTGCGCGACAGCCTGCGCGAGGCGCTGAAGGCCGGTTTGCCGGACTACATGGTGCCGGCGCACCTGCTGCTGCTCGGCAAGCTGCCGGTGACGCCGAACGGCAAGCTGGACCGCAAGGCCCTGCCGCAGCCGGATGCCAGCCAGTTGCAGGGCGAGTACGTCGCGCCGCAGAGCGATCTGGAACAGCAGATCGCGGCGATCTGGGCGGATGTGCTGAAGCTGGAGAAGGTCGGCCTGACCGACAACTTCTTCGAGCTGGGCGGCGATTCGATCATTTCGTTGCAAGTGGTCAGCCGTGCGCGCCAGGTGGATATCCAGTTCACCCCCAAGGAGTTGCTGCAGCATCAGACAGTGCAGGGGCTGGCCTCGGTTGCCCGGTGCAGCGAAGCACAAGTGCTGGAGCAGGGCGCGGTCACCGGGCCTCTGCCACTTGTTCCGGTGCAGCACTGGTTCTTCGAGCAAGCGCTTGTAGTACGTGACCACTGGAACCAGTCGGTGCTGCTCGAACCTGTTGAGGCACTGGATGCGCACCTTTTGAACATGGCGCTGGGCAACCTGCATGCCCATCACGACCTGCTACGGCTCAATGCCTGGCAGAGTGCCGGGCGCTGGCAGGCCACGATCGGCGCGCCGGTATCGACCGAGCTGCTATGGGTTCGCGAGTGTGTTGATAGCGAGGCGCTGGAACGCTTGGCCGATCAGGCCCAGCGCAGCCTGAACCTGGCTCAGGGGCCACTGTTGCGCGCCGTGCTGGCAACGCTGGCAGACGGCAGCCAGCGGCTGCTGCTGGTCATTCATCATCTGGTGGTCGATGGCGTGTCATGGCGGATCCTGCTGGAAGACCTGCAACAGGCCTACCAGGCGCTTGCCCTCGGCCAGCCGCTGAAGTTGCCGGCCAAGACCAGCGCGTTCAAGGTCTGGGCCGAACAGCTGCAGGCCTATGCCAGCAGCCAGGCACTGCAACATGAACTGCACTACTGGCGTGATCAACTGCAAGGCGCCAGCGATGCTTTGCCTTGCGATCATCCCCAGGGCGAAAACCGGCAGAAGCATGCAACGTCGGTCAGCACTCGCCTGGACCCGCTCTGGACCCGCAAGCTGCTGCAGCAGGCACCGGCAGCCTATCGCACGCAGATCAACGACCTGTTGTTGACGGCATTGGCCCGTGTGGTCAGCCGTTGGACTGCGCAGCCGCAGGTACTGGTACGCCTGGAAGGCCATGGCCGCGAAGACCTGTTCGACGGTATCGACCTGAGCCGCACGGTGGGTTGGTTCACCAGCATGTACCCGGTCAACCTCAGCCCTCAGCCCGAGCTGGCCAGCTCGATCAAGACCATCAAGGAGCAACTGCGCGCGGTGCCCCACAAGGGCCTGGGCTATGGTGTGCTGCGTTACCTGGGGGCTGGTGAAGCTCGGCAGACGTTGGCGGCGCTGGCCCAGGGGGCGATCATCTTCAACTACCTTGGGCAGTTCGATGGCAGCTTCGACCAGCAGGCGAGCCTGTTCAAACCGGCCAGCGAGAATGCCGGGCTGAACCAGGATGAGGCCGCGCCATTGAGCAGCCTGCTGGCGCTCAATGGGCAGGTGTACGGCGGCGAGCTGACACTGGGCTGGACGTTCAGCCGTGAAGTCTTCGATACCTCGACCATCCAGCAACTGGCCGATGCCTATGCAGAAGAACTCAAGGCCTTGATCGACCATTGCTGCCAGGATGACACCCAAGGCCTCACGCCATCGGACTTCCCATTGGCCCGTCTGAGCCAGGCGCAACTGGACGACCTGCCGGTACCTGCTGCTCAGATTGCCGATATCTACCCGCTGTCGCCGATGCAACAGGGCATGCTGTTCCATACCCTGCAGGAGAGCGACGCCGCGCTGTACATCAACCAGACTGCGGTTGATGTACACGGCCTGGACATCGACCGCTTCGTCGCGGCCTGGAACCAGGTGATCGCCAGCCACGACATCCTGCGCACGGTCTTCCTGTCATCGGCCCAGTGGGCGGAGCCCTTGCAGGTGGTGCAGCGTCAGGCCAGTCTGCCGCTGCGCGTGCTCGACTGGCGTGGGCGTGAGGTGACCAGCGACGCCTTGCAGGCGCTGGCAGCCGAAGAGGCTGCCGAAGGCTTCGACCTGGCGTGTGCCCCCCTGATGCGCCTGACGCTGGTTCGAGTGGACGAGCAACGCCTGCACCTGATCTGGTCGCGTCACCACATCCTCATGGATGGCTGGAGCAATTCACGGTTGCTGGGCGAGGTGTTGCAGGTTTATCACGGCCGGCCTGCCAGCCATGCGGGGGGGCGCTTCGGTGACTACATCCGTTGGCTCGCCGAGCAGCCGATGGGCAAGCTGGAGCAGTTCTGGAGCGAGAAGCTGCGTGCCCTGGAGGGGCCGACGCTGTTGGCCGAAAGTGTTGCGCCGCAGGCGGACGGCAAGCTTGTCGGGCACCATGCGCTGTACCTGCATTGGGATGCGCAGCGCACGCAACACCTGCGTGACCAGGCCCGGCGCCTGAGGGTCACGCCCAATACCCTGGTCCAGGCCGCCTGGCTGTTGCTGCTGCAACGCTACACCGGCCAGGCCAGCGTGTGCTTCGGCGCCACAGTGGCCGGGCGCCCCAGCAGCCTGGCTGGTGCAGGCGAGATGCTGGGGCTGTTCATCAACACGCTACCGGTGGTGCAGGCGCCGCAACCCCAGCACATTGTCAGCGACTGGCTGCACCAGCTGCAGCACTACAACCTGGAGCTGCGCGACCACGAGCATGCAGCGCTGGCCGATGTACAACGCTGGGCCGGGCGGCCAGGGCAAGCGCTGTTCGACAGCATCGTGGTGTTCGAGAACTACCCGGTTGACGATCGCCTGCGCGAGGGCGGCGGCGGAACGTTGCGCTTTGGTGAAGTACGTAACCGCGACGTCACCAACTATGCCATGGACCTGGCCGTGCAATTGGGCGAAACCTTTTCGGTAGAGTTCCTGTACCTGCGCAACCGCTTTACCGAAGCCGCTGTCGAGTGCCTGCGCGGCAGTTTCGAAAGCCTGCTGAGCGCCATGCTGGACAATCCCCAGGCCACGCTGGGCAGCCTGGGCATGCTGACGCCGGCGCAGGCAAGGCACGCCGACCTGCGCAACCAGCTTGCGGCACCTGGGCGCGAGCAGCCGCTGCTCGCCGAGCGTATCGCCGGGCATGCCCGTGAACGTGGTGAGGCCATGGCGGTAGTCTGCGGTGGCCAACAGTTGACCTATGCCCAGCTGGACGCTCGCGCGAACCGCCTTGCCCACCACCTGATCGCGCAGGGCGTGCGCCCGGAAAGCTGCGTGGGCATTGCCCTGGAGCGGTCGGTGGAGGTGATCGTGGCCTTCCTGGCAGTGATGAAGACTGGCGCAGCTTATGTGCCACTGGATATCGACTACCCACAAGAGCGCCTGCAGTGGATTGTCGAGGACTCGGCAATGCACCTGCTGGTCAGCAGCAGTGGCCTGCGCCAGCGCTTTACCCAGGTAGCGCGGTGCGTCGAGCTCGACCAGCAAGCGCTGGACCATCTGCCTGCTACTGCACCTGTACAGCGCGCGTGCGCGGATAACCTGGCTTATCTGATCTACACGTCTGGTTCTACCGGCAAGCCCAAAGGTGTGGCGGTGAGCCATGGCCAGATTCGCATGCACTGCCAGGCCATCGCCGGGCTGTACGAGATGGACCTGCACACCCGCGAGCTGCTGTTCATGTCGTTCGCCTTCGACGGGGCGCAGGAACGCTGGCTGTCGACGTTGTCCTCGGGTGGTTGCCTGGTGGTGCGTGACAACCGGCTGTGGACGGCAGAAGAAACCTGGCAGACCTTGCATGCCCAGCGTATCGACATCGCCTGCTTCCCGCCGGCCTACCTGCAACAGTTGGCCGAATTCGCCGATAGCCAGCAGCAGCCCGCGCCAGCAGTGCGGGTGTACTGCTTTGGCGGCGATGCGGTACCGGACGCCCTGTTCGAGCACGTCAAGCGCACGCTGCGCCCGCGCTGGTTGACCAACGGCTATGGGCCGACGGAAACCGTGGTTACGCCTTTGCTGTGGAAAGTGCCGGTGCAACGAACCTGTGAGGCTGTGTACGCGCCGATCGGCGATCGCGTTGGCGAGCGCGCGCTGCACGTGCTGGACCAGCACCTCAACCCGCTGCCCGATGGTGTGGCCGGTGAGCTTTATATCGGCGGAGAGGGCGTGGCGCGTGGCTATCACCAGCGGGCCGCACTCACGGCCGAGCGCTTCGTGGCCGACCCGTTTGCCACGGGTGGCCGACTGTACCGTACCGGTGACCGGGTGCGTCGCCGCGCCGATGGCGTCATCGACTTCCTCGGGCGGCTGGACAACCAGCTGAAGATTCGAGGGTTCCGCATCGAGCCGGGAGAAATCGAGGCACGCTTGCGCAACCTGGCTGGCGTGCGCGATGCCGTGGTGGTGGCGCGTGACATCAGCACGGGCAAGCAACTGATCGGCTACGTGGTAACGGACAATGCCGATACCCGCGCCGAGCAATTACGTGATGCCCTGCGCGCCGACCTGCCGGATCACATGGTGCCGGCACAGCTTGTACTGATGCCGGCGCTGCCGCTCACCCCCAACGGCAAGATCGACCGCAATGGCCTGCCGGCACCCGAGTTTGCCGCAAGCCGGGCATGGGTTGCCCCGCGTAATGCGATCGAGCAGGCGCTGGCAGCGATCTGGCAGGAAGTACTGCAAGTCGAGCAGGTCGGTGTCGATGACAACTTCTTCGAACTGGGTGGTGACTCGCTGCGCGTGCTGAAGATGCTGTCCAAGGTCCGCGCCTGCGAGGATTTGCCTATCGAACTGAAACTGCGTGATGTGATTGCCCGGCCGACCATCGCCGAGTTGTCGGGTTATGCCCCCGACGATGCCAGCCTGGACCCGCTGTTGTTGCTGAACAGCCGAGTGAGCGTGAGTACGCCGCTGTTCTGCCTGCATGCCGGGTTTGGCACGGTGTTCGATTACGAGCCATTGGCGCGCCGGCTGGAAGGCCGTTGCACGGTTTATGGCCTGCAATGCCGGATGCTGCTGGATCACGCCTGGGTGGATGATTCGCTGGAAACGATGGCTATCGATTACGCACAGTACATTCGGCAGAAGCAACCCGAAGGGCCTTATCAGCTGGCAGGTTGGTCGCTGGGCGGCACCCTGGCGGTGTTGGTGGCCAAGGAGTTGGAAAGCCAGGGGCAGCGGGTTGCGGTGCTGGCCTTGGTGGACAGCTTCGTGCCCTCGACCAGGCAAGCCGTGCAGGAAAGTGACTGGAGCGCCGACCTGCGTGGCTTCCTGGCGGTGATTCTCGGGGTTTCGGCCGATGCACTGGTGCTGCCGATCGTGCCCGCCGGCAGTACTCAGGATGCCCTGGAGCGCGTGATCGGAACGGCAAGGGCCGCACAGGCTGCACAGTCGGCCTATGCCGAAATCGGCAACGCTGATCTGGCGCAGACCTTTGTTGTGGCAATGAAACTCAAGGCGCTTTCGCGTCAATTGCGCCAGCTACCGTCTACCGAGGCAGCGGCAAGTTGCTGGTGGGCGGGGGATGGCGCGCACGCGGGTGGCATTTGGGGTAGCTGCCAGGACATTGCTGTTGATGCCGGGCACTATGACATCCTCGAACAGGTGGATGTCCTTGAGGGGATGATCGCCAGGCTGTTGCTGGCAGATACGATCAGCCCGTAAACCTGCTCACTCTTTGTAGGAGCGGCCTTGTGTCGCGAAAGGGCTGCAAGGCAGCCCCGGCAATTCCTGCATAACTGCTGAGCCCCCGGGGCCGCGTTGCGGCCCTTTCGCGACACAAGGCCGCTCCTGCCGAAGACCATGCAGGCATGAAAAAGGCGACCTCCAGGGTCGCCTTTTTTCGTTCTGCTGATCAGAAATCGTAGCGCAGGTTCAGCGTCGCGTTTCTCGGCGCGCCATAGTGGCCATAGTTGCCGGCCAGGCCTGCGTAGTACTTTTTGTCGAACAGGTTGTCCACGTTCAGCGTGGCGGCCAGGTGCTCGCTGATCTTGTAGCGGGCCATCAGGCTGGCCACGGCGTAGTCTTCCTGGGTGATGCGCGTGTTGTAGCGGGTGGCCAGGGATTGCTGGGAGTTCCAGTTGACCCCACCACCAACAGTCAGGCGCTCCCATTCGCCGGGCAGGCGGTAGGTAGTCCACAGGCGGAATGTATCCAGCGGCAGTTGAGATGTCAGGCGAGTGCCATTGGCATCTTCCGTGCGGGAGTGGCTGTAACCGGTATGAACTTCCAGCCCGCGAGCCACTTCGCCGGACAGTTCAAGATCAATACCTTTGGTTTCGGCGCCGCTGACCGCGCGGTAAGCGGTGGAGTTAGGCACGCCCGGTACGCTGAAGCCGGTGTCTTCCTCTGCAAGGTTGTCGCGCTTGATGAGGTAGATCGCCGCGTTGGCGTTCAGGCGGCCGTCGTAGAATTCACCCTTCCAGCCCATTTCATAGTTCTGCCCGATTACAGGGTCCAGCACCTTGCCGGTACGGTCGCGGCTGGTCTGTGGCTTGAAGATATCGGTGTAGCTGGCGTACACCGATTGCTCATCGGTCAGGTCGTAGATCAGGCCGGCGTACGGTGTTACCTCTCCGCGCTCATTCAGTTGCGTGGGGTTGCCGTTGCCAGTGGTCAATACCACCTGGTTCGAGTCCGAACGGTAATTGGTGGTACGGGCACCGAGAATCATGTGCAGGTCGTCGGTGAGGTTGAACCGGGTGGCAATGAAGTAGCCGGTCTGGCGGATAGTCAGATCATAATCCAGCAGTGGCGAATAGTTGCCAGGTTGCGGTATGCGATTGCCCCAGGTGTAGAAGTTGAATGTGGCTTCCCCAGCTGTTCCGGTGAAGTGGTTGTTCTCGTAATCCATGTAGTCGAAGCCGGTAACCAGTTCGTGGGTCTGGCCAAACAGCTCGAAAGGCCCCTGCAGCGTGATGTTCATGCCCCGCTGAACCTGATGGGCATCGACTTGCAGCAGGTCGGACTTGGCGTTGCCGGTGGCTTGATCGAGGGTAGAGACCCCGGCACCGGTGCGATAGAACGCCGACAGCGAGTCGCGATCGACATCCATGTAGTTGCCGGCCATTTTCAACTGCCAACCATTGCCAAGCTCCTGATCCAGGCCGAAGGAGTAGTTCTTGGTGGTGTAGTCTTCATACATCCAGCGCGGCCCGGAACTGGTCGAGCGGGAGAAGTTGGTGGGCTGGCCATTGCTGAAAAACAGCGGCACACCTGGCGCGCCATTGGCGTCGTAGGTCTGGTAGTCCATGCCGAAGCGCACGGTGGTGGTATCGGTCAGGTCTGCTTCGAGCACGCCGTAGACCAAGTCACGGTCCTGGCTGTACCAGTCCATGTAGCTCTGGTTGCTCTGCTTGGCGGCCACCAGGCGGCCACGCAGCTTGCCGCTTTCGATCAGCGGGCCGGAAACGTCGGCCTCGGTGCGATAGTAGTCCCACGAGCCCACACCGGCCTGCACATACGACTGGAATTCTCGCGTGGGGCGCTTGCGTACCATGTTGACCACACCGTTGGGCTCGCCCGCACCGGTCATCAGGCCAGTGGCACCGCGGACGATCTCGATGCGGTCGAACATGGCCATGTCCATCAGGGTGTTGGGCATGTTGCGCGTCAGGTAGTCTTGCGTGGTGTTCACGCCATCGAGCTGGTAGGTACTGATTTCCGAGCCGCGCGAATAGATGTGAAAGCGCTCGCCACCGTCCTGGGACATGGTGATGCCCGGGTTCTGCTTCAGCACGTCGGTAATGGTCGCCAGGTGCTGGTCGTCCATTTGCTGACGGGTGATGACGCTGATGCTTTGTGGTGTTTCGCGTATCGACAGGTTCATGCGGGTGGCCGTGCTGGTCACGCCGGTAGTGTAGGAACCCGTGCCTTCGGTAGTGGCCCCCAGGCCCACGCTATTGACGTTGGTCGCCGAAAGCTCGACCTGACCGTCCTTTGCGGCTGAACTCGCTGTTACCGTCACGGTGTTGCCGTCGATCTGATAACGCAGCCCGCTGCCGCCCAGCAGGATGCGCAGGGACGAAGCTAGGTCGTGGCGCCCTTTGAGTGCAGAGGAGCGCAGGCCACCGATATCTTCCGGGCTGTACAGCAACTGGGTATCGGTCTGCCTGGCCAGTGCCTGCAACGCCGAATTCATCGACTGCGCAGGAATATCCAGGGTCCACTCCTGTGCCTGCACCTGGGCAACCATCGCAGCGGATATCGCCAGGCCCAGGCCGATGCGTGTGAACGCGCGCTGGGGACGAAGGGAATGACGGATCAGTAATGCTTTGGCAAGCGGGTTGAGCGGGCCGGGGAGGGACTTGGACATCTATTGCGGTCTCGTTGGCAGAGGGTTTTTTTCTATGTCAGCTATAGGACGCAGCACCTGTTAAAAACCGGAACGATTCTTATTGGCGATTTTTTTGGCCGGTGCTGCGTTAACCGCGTCACAACTTCACAGTTCGCGTGCTACGCGAAAGCCGAGGAAGTCCCCCCGGGTGGTCTTGAGGCGGTCGTTGCGGTTGGCCGAGCGGGAGAAGATCGGCGGCTCGCCCCAGTCGTTGCCGCGCATGTGCGCGCGAATGCACTTGGGGTCCTGGATCCAGGCGCTGCCGTCGGTGGGGGCGCCTTCGTAGCTGTCGTGGTAGCAGTCGGCGACCCATTCGTAGACGTTGCCGTGCATGTCGTACATGCCGAAGGCATTGGGCGGGTAGCTGCCCACCGGGGCGGTGAAGGCATGACCGTCCTTGGGGCCATAGGTGTTGGCGTGCTTGCTGATCTCGTACTTGCCCGGTTCGTCGAAGGGGAAGGGGAACGGGCCGCTGGAACCGGCACGGGCGGCATATTCGCGTTCGGCTTCGCTGACCATGCGGTACGGTTTGCCGGTGGTTTTCGCCAGCCATCGGGTGTAGGCCTGCACCTCGTCGTAGTCGACGCACACCGCCGGCTGGCGGGGGCCTTGCTTGTAGCTGGGCTTGCTGGCTTCGCACCAGCGGCCGGGGCGCTCGTCGCCGCTCTTGATGACGGTGCCGGTGGCCTTGATGTAGGCATCCAGTTCGCCGGCGGTGACCTGGTAGCGGCTCATGGCGAAGGGCTTGGCGAAGGTCACGGTGTGCAGCGGGCCCTCGTCGGGTTGGCGGCCGACTTCGTCATCGGGGGCACCCATCACGTAGCTGCCGGCGGGCAGCACGACCATCTCGGGGCAGTCCTTGCAGTCCTTGAACACGTCGCCGGGCTTGGCGGCGTGGGCGTAGGCGCTGACCAGCAGCAGGCAGGTGATCTGGGCTGGCCGGTAGCGCCAGGTGGATATTTTCATCGGTAGGCCTCGAAACGGGTGAATGCGGGCTGCGTTTCGCATTCAGACGAGCCGGGGCGGTGAGAAATTAACCAACATCCAAGGTAGCGCGGTCTTATTGTGGGAGCGGGGGGGGGGGGGGGGGGGGGGGGGGGGGGGGGGG
>NZ_JBNRIJ010000002.1:11021-23846 GCF_053557675.1 Pseudomonas sp. XP1
TGTTCTCGCGAGTACCGTAGGCAGTGGTTGCAAGGCATGGGGCACCGGGCTATAGTCCAGCCCATTGTTCTCTTCCCGAAGACCTGTTCATGCCAGCCAGCCCTTCCACCACAAGCTTTGCCATCGCGCCAGTCGCGGGCATGGTCGTGCGTGGCTGCCAGCAGCCGGCGATGATCAGTCACTATCCACCACCACCTGTCAGTGGCGTCGTAGGCGGCGTAGCTCCGCCTCCTTGCGTGGTCGTGCTGGGCTGATCGGCTTCTGGCCGCAACCCTTCGCACACGCAACCTACTGAACACGGTCGGCGGCTTCCCTCGCTGAAGCGCATGCCGTCCGTCTGGCTTATTCGCCTTATATCAGGTGGCATTACATGTCTGTCTTTAGCAAAGCATCCGTGGCCTCGGCGGCCACTACCAGCCTGTTCGTCCTGCTGTGGAGCAGCGGGGCGATCGTCTCCAAGCTCGGCCTGGCGCATGCCAGCCCGTTCGCCTTCCTGCTGTTGCGCTCGGCGCTGGCCCTGGCCGGCCTGCTGCTGATCGGCCCGTTGCTGGGGTTGCGCTGGCCGCGCAGTCGCGGGGCCATCCTTCGGGCCCTGGGCACTGGCTGTGTGCTGCTCGGCGCCTACCAGATCTTTTACCTGCTGGCGCTCGATACCCATGTCACCCCCGGCATCATGGCCACGGTGATGGGCGTACAACCGATCCTGACCGTGGTGCTGATGGAGCGCCAGCGCTCCTGGAGCCGCTTGTTCGGCCTAGGGTTGGGGCTTGGCGGGTTGATCATGGTGGTCTACCAGGGCATCAACCTGGGCGGGGTGTCGCTGGCGGGGATGCTGTTCGCCCTGCTGGCGCTGGCCAGCATGACCTTCGGCTCGATCCTGCAGAAGCGCATCACCGACAACCCCATGGGCACGCTGCCGCTGCAGTACCTGGCCGGCTTTGCCATGTGCGCGTTGTTCGCGCCGCTGCAGCCGTTGCATGTGGAGTGGACTGGCGGTTTCGTCGGCGCGCTGCTGTGGATGGGGCTGGTGGTCTCGCTGCTGGCGACCCTGCTGCTGTACCGACTGATCGCCAAGGGTAACCTGGTCAATGTCACCAGCCTGTTCTACCTGGTGCCGGCAGTGACCGCGGTGATGGACCTGCTGATCTTCGGCAACCGCCTGGCGCCGCTCAGCCTGCTGGGCATGGGGTTGATCGTGGTGGGCCTGCTGTTCGTGTTCCGCAAGCCCGCCGCGCGCTTGGCCGAGGCGTAGGCCCTAGCGGAATTCTTCGGGGATGGCGTGGCGCAATACGCCCTCCTCGAAGTCCAGCAGGCCGGCTTCGCGCTGGGTGAGCAGGTAGTAGAGCAAGGTGTCGAGCGAGCGCTGCGGCGGGACCTCGACCGCCAGCATCTTCACCGCCTGCTCGGTTTCGCAGTTGCAGCCGAAGTCGTGCAAGGCCGCGCGTACCTGGTCCAGGGTTTCCGGGGGCCTGACGATAACCCGGAACACCGAACTGCCGCTGCTGTGGCGCAGTTCGGCGAACCAGGTTTCGCCGGCTTCCTCACGGGTGCCGATCACGTCGCCCGGGGCGATGCCGTAGACATGGAAGGGAATGTTGTCGACGGCATGGCCGCCTTCCACGGCCTTGGCCCACAGGCCCTCGACCGAGGCGGGCGGGTAGCCGTTTTCGTCCTGCTCCAGGCGGAACAGGACCTTCTTGTACGCGTCGTTCATCCTGTACCCCGCTTCAGCTGCGCGCCGGGCGCAGCACCAGCCACAATGCCAGGCCAATCAGCAGGCCGCCGTACAGGTGCGCCATCGACAGCGGTTCGTCCAGCAGCCACGCACCCCACAATACACCGAATACCGGGATCAGGAAGGTCACGGTGCTAGCCTTGACCGGGCCGATCTCCTCCAGCAGGCGGAAGTACAGGATGTAGGCGAACGCTGTGCACAGCAGGCCCAGGCCCAGCAGCGACAGCCACACCTGCCAGCCGCCCCAGCTGGCCGGTGGCTGGCTCAGCGCGCTCCAGGCGAACAATGGGCTCAGCATCAAGGTGGCGCCGAGCATGCTGCCCAGTGCCGACAGGCGGCTGTCCAGGCCGCTGACCCAGCGGCGGGCGAGGAAGCCGGCAAAGCCGTAGCAGGTGGTGGCCGCCAGGCAGGCGAGGGCGCCTTGCAGCAGGGCCAGGTCCAGGGCCACCGGGCCGGCGCCGCTGAGGATGCCGACGCCGAACAGGCCCAGGAAGATGCCGCAGAGCTTGGCCAGGGTCATCGGTTCGCGGAAGAACAGCACGCCGACCAGCACGCCCATCAGCGGCGTGGTGGCGTTGAAGATTGCCGAGTAGCCGGCTGGCAGCACCTGGGCGGCCACGGAGTAGAAGGTGGCGGGGATACCGGAGTTGATCATGCCCAGTACCAGGCAGGCGCCGAGCTTGCCCTGGAAGTCCCAGCGCACGCGGGCGGCGGCAAGCAGGGCGACCAGGCCCAGACAGGCGATGGACACGCGGAAGAACGCCGTCGGCACCGTGCCCAGTTCGGGGGCGATGATGCGCATGAACAGGAAGCTCGCCCCCCAGACGGCGGCAAGGGTCAGCAGACGGGCTAGGGCGATGGGGCTCACAACGGTCTCCGGAGGCAGGGCAGGGGCGCGAGTGTACGCCAGGGGGGCAGGGGATTCTTGTGCTTTCTTGCGGTGTAAACCTGTGCCGGCCTCTTCGCGGGCACGCCCGCTCCCACAGGTTCTGTGCAACATTCAGCCCTGTGGGAATCCTGTGGGAGCGGGCGAGCCCGCGAAGAGGCCGTCACAGGCTCCGCAAAAACCAAGAGGCGACTAAGCTCTGTAACTCAACACCGCACCGAGGTCTTCGCATGTCCCAGCCCTGGCCCGCTGTCGAAATCGCCCGGATGATCCTCGCCGGCTTCGACAACTACCGCGACCACTTCCAGCGCATCACCCTCGGTGCCCGCAAGCGCTTCGAGCAGGCGCATTGGCAGGATATCCAGCGTGCCTCCGCCGCCCGCATCAATCTCTATGAAGAGAAGGTCGCCGAGGTCAACGGCTGGCTACGTCAGGGCTTCGCCGAGGATGTGCTGCTGGATGTGGATCAATGGCCCCTGGTGAAGAACGCCTATATCCACCTGATCGACCCACGGCTGGACGACGAGCTGTCCGAGACTTGGTACAACTCGCTGTTCTGCAGCCTGTTCAGCCACGACCAGATCAGCGACGGCTGCATGTTCATCCACACCACCCGGCCGTCCATGCGCAGCCGTGAGCGCGCCGCGCAAACCCGTACCTATCGGCCTGACGCTGGGCTCAAGAGCCTGCTGCGGGCGGTGTTCAGCGATTACCCGTTCGAAGTGCCGTACGGCGACCTGGAGGGCGACCTGGCGCGCCTGGAAGATCAGCTGCGCGAGTGCCTGCCGGACTGGGTATGCAAGGATCCGAAACTGGCGTTGGAGCTGTTTGTGCCGGTGCTCTACCGCAACAAGGGTGCCTACCTGGTCGGCCGGCTGTTCAACAGCGACGAGCAGTGGCCGCTGGTAATCCCGCTGCTGCACCGCGAAGGGCACGGTATCGAGGCCGATGCGCTGATCACCGACGAGGCCGAGGTGTCGATCATCTTTTCCTTCACCCGCTCGTACTTCATGGTCGATGTGCCGGTGCCGGCGGAGTTCGTCAACTTCCTCAAGCGCATCTTGCCGGGCAAGCACATTGCCGAGCTGTATACCTCCATCGGTTTCTACAAGCACGGCAAGTCGGAGTTCTACCGGGCGCTGATCAACCACCTGGCCAGCAGCGACGACCGCTTCGTCATGGCGCCCGGGGTGCGCGGCATGGTCATGAGCGTGTTCACCCTGCCGGGCTTCAACACCGTGTTCAAGATCATCAAGGACCGTTTTTCACCGTCGAAGACAGTCGACCGCGCCACGGTGATCGACAAGTACCGGCTGGTGAAAAGCGTCGACCGCGTCGGGCGCATGGCCGATACCCAGGAGTTCGCCGATTTTCGTTTTCCGCGCAGCAAGTTCGAGCCGGAATGCCTGGCCGAACTGCTGGAGGTGGCGCCATCGACCGTGGCGCTGGAGGGTGACACGGTGCTGATCCGCCACTGCTGGACCGAACGGCGCATGACGCCGCTGAACCTGTACCTGGAACACGCCAGCGAGGGCCAGGTGCTGGAGGCGCTGGAGGATTACGGCCTGGCCATCAAGCAGCTGGCGGCGGCGAATATTTTCCCAGGCGACATGTTGCTGAAGAACTTTGGCGTTACCCGCCATGGCCGGGTGGTGTTCTATGACTATGACGAGATCAGCTTTCTGACCGAAGTGAACTTCCGCCATATCCCGCCGCCGCGTTACCCGGAAGACGAGATGTCGGGCGAGCCGTGGTACTCGATCGGGCCGCATGACGTGTTCCCCGAGGAGTTTCCGCCGTTCCTGTTTGCCGATATCGGCCAGCGGCGCTTGTTCAGCCGGCTGCATGGGGAGTTGTACGACGCGGATTACTGGAAGGGGCTGCAGGCGGCGATTCGTGAAGGGAAGGTGATCGATGTGTTTCCGTATCGGCGCAAGGGGCGGTGACTTTGCTTTAGCAGGCCTGGCCCCTTCGCGGGTAAACCCGCTCCCACAGGTACGGCACAGGATTTGAAACCAGTGGGGTGCCTGTGGGAGCGTGTTTACCCGCGAAGAGGCCGTGCCTGCTTTCCACCTTCACCCTTTCAAACACTTCAATTCACTGAAATCGGTGCGCACCTTGCCCAGCCGCTCCTGCAGGAACCGCCGCTGCTGCGGGGTACTCTGGTGCACCAGGTCCACCAGCAAGCTGCGGGCCTGTTGCTCGGTATTCTGATACGCCGCCCGGTACTCCGGCGTCCACAAGCTCTCCTTGCGCTGCAACAACGTCGCCAGGCGCGGCTCGAAACTGGCATCATTGCGCTGGTTCATCGCCAGCAGCAATTGCTGTTGCCAGTGCGCGCGGTTGGCGATCCATTCGCGGTTCTGGTCGCCCAGCGCCTGGGACCAGGCCTGCACGCGCTGCTTTTGTACCGCGGTCAGCTCGCCAAACCACGGCGTCAGGCGTTTCTCCATGCGTTCGGCACGGCGGGCAATCTGCTTGTCCAACGGCGTATCCACATACTTCTTCTGCCGTTCGCTGATGTCCTCGCGGAACGCCTCGCGCATCTCCGCCACCTGGGCATCGCTCATGCCGCGCAGCAGTTCGGTGGCCGAAGGGGTGATTTCCTCGGCCACCCGGCCAATCGCCTCGCGGGCTTCGCGGGTACGCTGCTGCAGGGCCTGGTCGGTCACCTGGTCGTCGGCGACCATGTCGCGTACCCGGTCCAGCCAGTCGAGATAGCCGGGCAGCTGGGTCTTGCAATGCCAGGCCAGGTGCTCCCGCAGGCGGTCGTCAAGCATGGCCTTCTGCTCGCTGTTCATGGCCAGGTAGTCGCCAAGCGACCACGGCACCAGGCGGTCGAGGTTGCGGTAGGCCAGGTCGATACGGCTGCAGGCGGCCAGGGCCAGGGCGCAGCCGATGGCGACGAGCAGGGCTTTGGACAGGCGTAGCGGCATGGGCTGTTCCTTGCGGGGGCTTGCCCGACGGTAGACGCAAAGAGGCGCTGACGGTTCCACTGCATCAGCGGTCGGGCGGCGCGCTGGCTTCAGGTGTAGAATAGTCGCCTTGTCTTGAGGAACATCGGAAATGGCTCTGCTTGGGCGTTACAACAGTTTGCAAATCGTGAAACACGTGGACTTCGGCCTGTACCTGGACGGCGGCGCCGACGGCGAGATCCTGCTGCCCGGGCGCTACATCCCGAAAAACGCCGAAACCGAAGTGGATGACTGGCTGAACGTGTTCATCTACCTGGACAGCGAAGACCAGCTGATCGCCACCACCGAAAAGCCCAAGGTGCAGGTTGGCGAGTTCGCCAGCCTCAAGGTCAAGGACATCAACGGTGCCGGCATCTTCCTCGACTGGGGCCTGTCGAAGGACCTGCTGATGCCGTACTCGGAAGAGGCGCGGCCGCTGAAGATCGGCGACTACTGCGTGGTGCACGTATACCTCGACAAGCGCACCCGCCGCATCACTGCCACCTCTCGCCTGGACCGTTACCTGGACCGCACCCCGGCGGACTACCAGGTAGGCCAGCCGGTCGAACTTCTGGTGGCCGGCGAGACGCCAATGGGCTTCAAGGCGATTATCAACAACCGCCACTGGGGCCTGATCCACAAGAACGAGGTGTTCAAGTTCCTGCGCTCGGGCATGCATGAGAAGGGTTTCATCAAGGAAGTGCGCGCGGACGGCAAGATCGCCTTGAGCCTGCAGCCGGTCGGCGCTGCCCTGGCCTATAGCCTGCAGGAGCAGATCATGGCGCGCCTGGAGGCCGAAGGCGGAGTGCTGGGGGTGTGCGACAAGAGCGATCCGGCGTTGATCAGCAAGCTGTTCAACGTCAGCAAGGGCAACTTCAAGAAGGCCATTGGCGGGTTGTTCAAGCAAGGCCGCATCGTCATCCATGACGATCGCATCGAGAAGGCCTGATCAGGCCTGCACGAAGGTACGGAAGTCCAGCTGCTCGCCACCCGGGCGGGTGTCGCGCAGCAGCGAGTCGCGGTCGGCGCTGAGGGCCAGGCTGATGGTCGAGCGGCGCTTGCCAGGGTTGCGCACTTCCATCTGTTCCTGGTGAGCACGCAGGAAGTTGGTCGGCACCTTCAAGTGCTGCAGCTCGTCGCTTTCCGGGGTGTGCAGCAGCAGGTTGACCCAGTCGGGCTGGCCCTTGCGCAGCAGCGCCACCGGCACCTCGAACCACCACAGGTTGCGCTTGCGGTCGAGGATGGCGAACAGGGTGTTGCTGCTGGTCAGCACCGGGCGGGCCAGTGCTTCGTTGCGCCGGGCGATGGCGGCGGGTTTGTCGAGTTTCATGCAGGTTCCTGCGGGTTGACGCTATGAAGGCCTGCATTGTGAGGGGTGGCGGGTAGCGGGGCAAGGTTTGCCAACCGCCTTGCCGTTCGGCTCGAGGGCGGGAAAACTGTTGGAACGCTTGGCGAAGGCGTTGGGTCCACCGACTGTCGGCACGGTCCACGTGCCCCCAATTGCAGGAGTTTTGCCATGAGCGGTACCAAAGACAAAGCGAAAGGCCTGGCCAACGAAGCGATCGGCAACGTCAAGCAGGGTGTCGGCAAAGTGACCGACAACGAGCGACTGCGGGCCGAGGGTGAAGCGCAGGAGCTCAAGGGCGAGGGGCAACAGATCAAGGGCAACGTGAAGGACGCGGTGAAAAAGCCTTGATGTAAGTGGCCTGTCCCGGCCTTTTCCCGGGTGAACCCGCTCCCACAGGTGCTGCACAGACTTCACGCACTGTGCAGCACCTGTGGGAGCGGGTTTACCCGCGAAGAGGCCGGTACTGGCGTAAGCAAATTCTTGCAGCATGGCCGGGATCAGCACAGTAACGGCATGGTCTATTAGACTTACCGTGGTACTCACGAATCGAGCGGCGAAAGGAGACGCTATGATTTTCCCCGACCTGCGCGGTCTGCCCCTGCACCGCGTGCTGGTACGCACCGTCAAGGAATTCCTCGACGACGAAATGTCGACCTACGCTTCCGCGCTGGCCTACCAGATGCTGTTTTCGTTATTCCCCTTCCTGCTATTCCTGATCGCCCTGATCGGTTTCCTGCACCTGCCGGACTTCTTCTCCTGGCTGCGCCTTCAATCGGAGCTGGTGCTGCCACCCCAGGCGCTGGAGCAGGTGAACCCGGTGATCGACCAGTTGCAGCAGTCCAAGGGCGGGCTGCTGTCGGCGGGTATCGTGATTGCCCTGTGGACTGCATCGGCGGGTGTGCGCTTGATGATGAGCGCGATGAACGCCGCCTACGATGTGCCCGAGGGCCGCCCCGTGTGGAAGCGCATCCCGTTGTCGATCGTCTACACCGTAGGCATTGCCGGCATGTTGCTGGTGGCTGCGGCGCTGATGGTGCTGGGGCCGCAGGTGATGGAGTGGATTGCCGCCCAGGTCGGCATGCAGGAGGTGATCGTCACGGTGTGGACCATTCTGCGCTGGCCGGCAATCATCATCCTGATGATGGTGGCGGTTGCGCTGATCTACTACGTGATGCCCGATGTGAAGCAGCAGTTCCGCTTCATCACCCCGGGCTCGGTGCTGGCGGTGGTGGTTTGGATCGTGGCGTCGCTGGGCTTTGCCTACTACGTGAAGACCTTTGCCGACTACAACGCCATGTACGGCAGTATCGGTGCAATCATCGTGCTATTGCTGTATTTCTATATCTCTGCTGCCGTTTTGCTGCTGGGCGCGGAGATGAACGCAGTGATCGAACACATGTCGAGCGAGGGCAAGAACCCTGGCGAGAAGGACGTCGATGAGCACAAGCCCCGCGAGACCATTAGCGTGCTGGGCCATGAGCACCCGGTACCGAGCGAGCACCAATCTTCAGAGCCGACACCCCGATGATCCGTGACATTCTCAAGATGGGCGACGAACGCCTGCTGCGCATCGCCCCACCAGTGCCCGAGCACCTGCTCGGCAGTGCCGAACTGCAGCAACTGATCGACGACATGTTCGAAACCATGCGCCATGTGGGCGGCGTGGGGCTGGCCGCGCCACAGATCGGCATCGACCTGCAGCTGGTGATCTTCGGCTTCGAGCGCAGCGAGCGCTACCCGGATGCCGAACCGGTGCCGCAGACCATCCTGCTCAACCCGGTCATCACGCCGACATCCAGCGAGATCGAGGATGGTTGGGAAGGCTGCCTTTCAGTGCCCGGCCTGCGCGGTGTGGTGCCGCGTTTCAAGCACATCTGCTATGAAGGCATCGACCCCCATGGCAATCCGATCAACCGCTTTGCCGACGGCTTCCATGCGCGGGTGGTGCAGCATGAATGTGACCACCTGATCGGTCGGTTGTACCCGTCACGCATCCAGGACTTTTCCCGGTTCGGCTACACCGAGGTGCTGTTCCCCGGGCTCGACGCCAGCGACGACTGACCTCGTTGCAGTGCCACCAGGCGTTTGCTGCGCTGATAGCGTTGCAAGCGGCCAGCCAGGGCTTCCGGCAGCTGCAGGGCCATGTCGAAGCCCAGGCGCTGGTAGAAGGGCGCAAGGTCCGGGTGGCAGAACAGCCAGGTGGGCCCGCCAGCCTGCGCCAGCGCCGCCTCGACCAACCGCCCGGCCACCCCCTGGCTGCGCCGCTGCGGGTCGACGAACAACCCGGTCAGCCAGAAGCCATCGCCCACCGGGCTCAGGCTCAAGCCTGCGATGATGCCGGGGCCCCGCGCCACCCACAGCTCAGCATCGCCCGCAGCACGCATGCGTGAGCCGTGCTGACGGTAGAAGTGGTCCAGCAGCCGGCGTTCCGGGGCCGAAAGCTTCGAACAGTATAAATTTTCAGAAATTGCTCGCCCTGCCCTGAAAGGTGGCCAGAGGCTCTGGCCCGATGTTTTGCGGTGAACTTGTCGCAGATTGTTGCATATCTGGCAAGGGTGAATGTCCGAGTTCGGGGTTCAACTATTCCTGGCCGGGAGTAGACTTTTACTCATCCCCACTGGCAGTACGAAGCGGGATCGGTACTTCGTGCCATCTTCACCGCAGATGGCAACTTCTCCGCGCCGGGCACGGCAATAGAAGTCAATCGATCAGCTTGAATGCTCAAAAGGCAGACTCACATGAAACCATTACTGATTCTTGCATTGGTCGGTATGTCCTCGTTCGCCCTCGCCGATGAGGCCAGACCCGTCTCCAGCGAGCCCGTCGCCCAGCAGTACGACTACTCCATGAACCTGGACATCAAGCGGGTGATCAACCTGTCGACCATCCCCAACGTCTGCGAAGTGGTACCTGCGACCATGACTTACGAAGACCACCAGGGCCAGGTGCACACCATTCAGTACCGGGCCATGGGTGAGGGGTGCCAGCAGGGTTGAGCCCGCCAAGGACCCGCCACAGCATTTTCAGCACCTGTGGGATCGAGCGCCGCCCGCGCGGCGCTCGGTCTCACAGGCGCCACATCACCCAAGGCATGCACCTTGTCGCCCCTATGCAATTCCCCGATATGCATTTCAAACCACAATCAACCCAGAATAATTTCCTCGACCTGTCGATTCCTGCGTCCCCCGTTCGACCATAGGTGAGAGCACGTTGCACCCCCGTGCCCAATCACCCATGACCTGTCGGAGGAACCCCCGATGAGCACCGCAGCCGAAACCGAGATCCGCCAATTGATCGAGCGCTGGATGCAGGCCGTGCGCGACCGCGACATCCCCAACATCGTCGCTCCCTATGCCGACGATATTGTCGCCTTCGATGCCATCCAGGCCCTGCAATTCAAAGGCAAGGCAACCTACCAGGCGCATTGGGAGATGTGCATGAACATGTGCCCCGGCCAGATGGTTTTCGAATTCGCTGAACTTACCGTGCATGCCGATGGCGACCTGGCCCTGGCGCACTGGCTGAACCGCTGTGGCCCAGCGGACAACGAAAGCCAGTGCGGCTTCATGCGCGCCACCGTGGGCTATCGTCGTCAAGGTGGCCAGTGGCAGGTAATCCACGAACACTGGTCGGCGCCATTCGACATGGCAACTCAGAAAGCCCTGTTCGATCTCAAGCCCTGAGCCGTTATCGCCAAACGCACTTTGCCAATGCCCTGGAGGTGACCATGAAATACCTGTGCCTGGTCTATTGTGACGAGGGGCTGCTGCACAGCTTGCCCGACAGCCCGGAAGACGCCGAATGCATGGCGTATGCCGAATCCATCCAAGGCTCCGGGCGAATGCTGGCGGCCGAGGCGCTGAAGCCGGTGCAGACCGCCACCACCGTGCGCGTGCGCAACGGGCACATGAGCCTGACCGACGGCCCGTTCGCCGAGACCAAGGAGCAACTGGCGGGCTTCTACCTGGTGGAAGCCCGCGACCTGAACGAGGCGCTGAACATCGCCAAGGGCATCCCCGCCGCGCGGGTCGGCAGTGTCGAGGTGCGGCCGGTGCGCGAACTGCAACCCTGACAGCAATGGAGACCTAACAGCATGAGCCTTGCACACCCCGCGCAAGCGCAACACGAGTTGTCCATCAGCCGCCTGATCGACGCGCCACCGGCCAAGGTGTTCCGCGCCTGGACCGAGCCCCAGTGGCTGATGCAGTGGTGGGGGCCGCACGGCATGACCACCCCGGAGTGCGAGATGCAGCTGTGGAGCGGTGGCCTGTTCCGCACCCTGATGCGGGCGCCGGATGGCAGCGAGTATCCGAACCAGGGCGTGTTCCTGGAAATCGCCGCGCCGCGGCGTCTGGTGTTCACCGATGCCTTCGGCCCAGGCTGGGTACCTTCGGACAAGGCCTTCATGACTGCCGTGATCAGTTTTGACGAGGAGCAGGGCAAAACCCGCTACACCGCCCGCGCCTGGCACTGGAATGCCGCCGATTGCCGCGCCCATGAGGAAATGGGCTTCCACCAGGGTTGGGGAGAAAGCCTGGACCGCCTGGTGGAGGTGGTGACCCAGCGGATGCCCGACTGATGTCGGTACTGGCGCAGGTACGTGCCGAGGTCGAGGCGGTCTACCGGAGCGAGTCACGGCGCATCCTGGCGACACTGATCCGCCTTCTGGGTGATTTCGACCTGGCCGAGGAGGCCATGCACGATGCCTTCTTCATCGCCGTCGAGCGCTGGCAGCGCGACGGTATTCCCGATAACCCGCGGGCGTGGCTGGTGTCCACCGGCCGCTTCAAGGCCATCGATGCGTTGCGTCGACGGGCCCGATTCGACCGTTCCCAGGCAGACCTGAGCATGCTGCTCGACGGCCAGGCACAGGACCCCAGCGAGGAAGAACTGCTGGCTGACGACCGTCTGCGGCTGATCTTCACCTGCTGCCACCCGTCCTTGTCCGCCGATGCCCAGGTGCCGCTGACCCTGCGCGAAGTCTGCGACCTGACCACCGAGCAGATTGCCCGTGCATTCCTGCAGAGCCCGGCCACCATCGCCCAGCGCATCGTGCGCGCCAAGGCCAAGATCCGCGATGCCGGCATCCCTTATCAGGTGCCGGAGCTAAACGAACTGCCCGAGCGGCTGGAGAGCGTGCTGCGGGTGATCTACCTGGTGTTCAACGAGGGCTATTCGGCGTCGTCGGGCGAGGCGCTGTTGCAGCAGGAACTGAGCGACGAAGCCATTCGCCTGGCGCGGCTGCTGGTGCAGTTGCTGCCCGACCCGGAGGCGGTCGGCCTGCTGGCCTTGATGTTGCTGCAGGCGTCCCGGCAGCGGGCACGTACCGATGGCCGGGGCAACCTGGTATTACTGGAGTATCAGGACCGCAGCCTGTGGGACCGGCAACGCATCGTAGAAGGCTGCGAGCTGGTGCGTCAGGCCCTGCAAAGCCGGGCGTTTGGTGCCTATACCGTGCAAGCGGCGATTGCGGCGGTGCATGCCGAAGCGGCGACGGCAGCAGCGACCGACTGGGCGGAGATTGTCGGGCTGTATGACGTGCTGCAGCGGCATTGGCCGTCAGCAGTTGTGGAGCTGAACAGGGCCGTGGCGCTGGCGAAGCGGGATGGGCCGGAGGCTGGCCTGCGGGAGGTCGAAGGGATTCTGGCGCGGGGTGAACTGCTGGACTATCACCTGGCCCATGCGGCGCGGGCCGAGCTGTATTACCAGCTGGGGCATGTGGAGCAGGCGCGTGCGGCCTGGCGGCAGGCGCTGGCGCTGACCCGGCAGGAGCCGGAGCGCAGGCATATCGAGCGGCGGTTGCAGGCTATCGAATGATGTTTGCTTTACCGGCCTTATCGCCGGCAAGCCAGCTCCCACAGGGTCATCACAGGCTTGAACATTGTGGTGATCCGGTGGGAGC
>NZ_JBNRIJ010000002.1:23946-29431 GCF_053557675.1 Pseudomonas sp. XP1
TTGCGCGGCGCCAGGATCTCGGCCTCGCCCTGGACCACCAGCTCATCATTCTGGTTGTACACATTGGTGGCGATGCGCACCTTGAACTTGGGCAGCTTCTCCAGGATTTCCAGGCGCACGGTCAGGGTATCGCCAATTTTGACCGGCTTCTGGAAGCTCATCTGCTGGCCCAGGTAGATGGTGCCAGGGCCAGGCAGGGTGCAGGCCACTGCAGCACTGATCAGCGCGCCGCTGAACATGCCGTGGGCGATGCGCTCGCGGAACATGCTCTTGGCAGCGAACTCGGCGTCCAGGTGTACCGGGTTGTGGTCACCGGACATCGCGGCGAACAACTGGATGTCGCGTTCTTCGACGGACTTCTTGTACTCGGCCTTCTGGCCGACTTCGAGGGCTTCGTAAGGCGTGTTGGTGACCTGGGACATCGGGGCTTCCTTAAGCGGTAGGCGAGGGCGGCTATCATTCACTGCGCACAGGGCGGCCTAGAGCCAGTGCCTGTTCGAGCCAGCCGAGAATATCGGCGGTGACCTCGTCACGGTTGGTTTCGTTGAGTACTTCGTGTCGCGCCTCAGGATAGATGCGCAGCTGTACATGTCGATTGCCGGTCGCGCGCAGGGCGTCGGCCAGGTGGGTGAGACGCTTGCCGGCACTGACCGGATCACATTCACCACCGATAACCAGCAGCGGCAGGTTCGGATCGATCTGCGCGAGGTTACTCGGCTGGCTGATCTGCGCCAAGCCTTGTAGCAGGTCGAGCCACAACTGGTTGCTGCAACGAAAGCCGCACAGCGGGTCTTTGACGTACAGGTCGACCTGCGCAGGGTCGCGGCTGAGCCAGTCGAATGCCGTGCGGTTGGGCTTGAAGGCCTTGTTGAACGAGCCGAACGACAACCACTCGATCAGCGCGCTCTTGCCCAGCGGCCCCTGGCGCCAGGCTTCCAGCCGGGCAATCAACCGCGCCACGCGGTACAGCGCCGCTGGCTGATAGTTGGAGCCGCTGAGGATCGCCCCATGCAGGCTGCCACTGTGGTGCAGCAGATAGGCCTGGGCGATGTAACTGCCCATGCTGTGGCCGAACAGGAACAGCGGCGTGCACGGGTACTGCTGGCCGATGTGCTGCGCCAGCAGCCCGAGGTCGTTGACCACGGCATTCCAGCCATGATGGCGGGCGAACAGGCCCAGGCTACCCAGTTCGGCGGTGCGCCCATGGCCGCGTTGGTCGGCGGCGAACAGGGCAAAGCCGGCCTCGCTCAAGGCATGGCCCAGGTGCTGGTAGCGCCCGGCATGCTCGGCCATGCCGTGGGCCAGCAACACAACGGCTTTTACCGGTGTGGCTGGCAACCATTGGTGCACATACAGGCTGCAGTGCTCGCTGGCGGGCAGCCAGAAGGCGTCGTGAGGCATGGCGGGTCCTTGTGCGCACAGATACCCGAACAGTGTATGCACAACCGACCGGATTGCAGGAAGGGCACAAATAAGATTCACAATGTTAATGGCGGCACTTGGCGTATATGCCGCCTTGGGCTTACCTGCTAACGTCGGATCAACGCCTTTTCGCTTTCGGGCGGGCAGGTGAAAGGACTACAGGACTCACAGCAGGTCCAGGCAGAGGAACAATAATAAATGCAAGCCGACTTCTGGAATGACAAGCGCCCGGCGGGCGTACCTTCTACCATCGATATCAATGCCTACACCTCGGTCGTCGAGGTGTTCGAGCGCTCCTGCAAACGCTTCGCCGACCGCCCGGCCTTCAGCAACCTGGGCGTGACCCTGACCTACGCGGAGCTGGAGCGCCACTCGGCGGCCTTCGCCGCCTGGTTGCAGCAGCACACCGACCTCAAGCCGGGCGACCGCATCGCGGTGCAGATGCCCAACGTGCTGCAATACCCCATCGCCGTGTTCGGTGCCCTGCGCGCAGGCCTGATCGTGGTCAACACCAACCCGCTGTACACCGAGCGCGAGATGCGCCACCAGTTCAAGGACAGCGGTGCGCGTGCGCTGGTGTACCTGAACATGTTCGGCAAGCGCGTGCAGGAGGTGCTTCCCGATACCGGCATCGAGTACCTGATCGAGGCGAAGATGGGCGACTTGCTGCCCACCGCCAAGGGCTGGTTGGTCAACACGGTGGTCGACAAACTGAAGAAGATGGTACCTGCCTACCACCTGCCCCAGGCGGTGCAGTTCAAGCAGGTGCTGCGCCAGGGCCGCGAGTCGTCGCACAAGGCGGTGCCACTGAGCCTGGACGACATCGCCGTGCTGCAATACACCGGCGGCACTACCGGCCTGGCCAAGGGCGCCATGCTCACCCACGGTAACCTGGTGGCCAACATGCTGCAGGTGCTGGCCTGCTTCTCGCAGCACGGGCCGGACGGGCAGAAGCTGATCAAGGACGGCCAGGAAGTGATGATCGCGCCGCTCCCGCTGTACCACATCTATGCCTTTACCGCGAACTGCATGTGCATGATGGTCACCGGCAACCACAACGTGCTGATCACCAACCCTCGGGATATTTCCGGCTTCATCAAGGAGCTGGGCAAATGGCGTTTCTCCGCCTTGCTGGGCCTGAACACGCTGTTCGTCGCGCTGATGGACCACCCGGGCTTCCGTCAGCTCGACTTTTCGGCGCTGAAGGTCACCAACTCCGGCGGCACCGCGCTGGTCAAGGCCACGGCCGAACGCTGGGAGGCGCTTACCGGTTGCCGCATCGTCGAAGGCTACGGGCTGACCGAAACCTCTCCGGTGGCCAGCACCAACCCCTATGGCCAGCTGGCGCGTCTGGGCACGGTGGGCATCCCGGTGGCCGGTACCGCCTTCAAGGTGATCGACGATGACGGCAACGAGTTGCCGCTGGGCGAACGGGGCGAGCTGTGCATCAAGGGCCCGCAGGTGATGAAAGGCTACTGGCAGCAGCCCGAGGCCACGGCCCAGGCCCTGGATGCGGAGGGCTGGTTCAAGACCGGCGACATCGCGGTGATCGACCCGGACGGCTTCACCCGCATTGTCGATCGCAAGAAGGACATGATCATCGTCTCGGGTTTCAACGTGTACCCCAACGAGATCGAGGATGTGGTGATGGGGCATCCCAAGGTTGCCAACTGCGCTGCCATCGGCGTGCCGGACGAGCGCTCCGGAGAGGCGGTGAAGCTGTTCGTGGTGCCGCGCGAGGGCGGGCTGAGCGTGGATGAGCTGAAGGCCTACTGCAAGGCCAACTTCACCGGTTACAAGGTGCCCAAGCACATCGTGCTGCGCGAGTCGTTGCCGATGACGCCGGTGGGCAAGATCCTGCGGCGGGAGCTGCGCGACATAGCTTGATACCGGGTTGGCTTCTTCGCGGGCTTGCCCGCTCCCACAGGTACTGCACAGCATTTGAGAACCGTGAGGTCCCTGTGGGAGCGGGCAAGCCCGCGAATGCCGTGAAACCGCTCTAACAAGCTATTTATAGCCCGATCTGCGACATTTTGGATAATTACTCTAAAAATGACCTGTATTGTTCATTGAGTCATTTTTGTGACCGTGAGGCCTGTTTTGGCCTCTAGGCGACCCCAGGCAAAGCTGTTACTCTCGGCCCGCTTTCAGATGATCCGGTTTGCAACGAGCCGTCATCTCATATCAATAATAAGCGCATCGACGCGTGAATCGAACTTCGCTGTTGCTGAAGGAGTGGGCTTCCATGATCGAACATTTTTGGAAGGATAAGTACCCAGCCGGGATTACGGCGGAAATCAATCCTGACGAATTCCCCAATATCCAGGCGGTACTCAAGCAATCCTGCCAACGCTTTGCCGACAAACCGGCCTTTAGCAACCTGGGCAAGACTATCACTTATGGCGAGCTGTATGCGCTGTCGGGGGCGTTTGCCGCCTGGTTGCAGCAGCATACCGACCTCAAGCCGGGTGACCGTATTGCCGTGCAGCTGCCTAACGTACTGCAATACCCGGTGGCGGTCTTCGGTGCCATGCGTGCCGGGCTGATCGTGGTCAACACCAACCCGCTGTACACCGCACGGGAAATGGAACACCAGTTCAACGACTCCGGCGCCAAGGCCCTGGTGTGCCTGGCCAACATGGCCCACCTGGCCGAGAAGGTGGTGCCCAAGACCCAGGTCAGGCACGTCATCGTCACCGAAGTCGCCGACCTGCTGCCGCCGCTCAAGCGCCTGCTGATCAACAGCGTGATCAAGTACGTGAAGAAGATGGTGCCGGCCTACAATCTGCCGCGTGCCGTACGTTTCAACGATGCACTGGCGCTGGGCAAGGGCCAGCCGGTGACCGAGGCGAACCCACAGGCCAACGACGTGGCGGTGCTGCAGTACACCGGTGGTACTACCGGTGTGGCCAAGGGCGCGATGCTGACCCACCGCAACCTGGTGGCCAACATGCTGCAGTGCCGGGCGCTGATGGGCTCCAACCTGCACGAAGGCTGCGAAATCCTCATCACCCCGCTGCCGCTGTACCACATCTACGCCTTTACCTTCCATTGCATGGCAATGATGCTGATCGGCAACCACAACGTGCTGATCAGCAACCCGCGTGACCTGCCGGCCATGGTCAAGGAGCTGGGCAAGTGGAAGTTCAGCGGCTTCGTCGGCCTCAACACCTTGTTCGTTGCCTTGTGCAACAACGAGGCGTTCCGTGCTCTGGACTTCTCGGCGTTGAAGATCACCCTGTCCGGCGGCATGGCCTTGCAGCTGAGCGTGGCCGAACGCTGGAAAGCCGTGACCGGCTGCGCCATCTGCGAAGGCTACGGCATGACCGAGACCAGCCCGGTGGCCGCGGTGAACCCGGCGGAAGCCAACCAGGTCGGCACCATCGGTATTCCGGTGCCGTCCACCCTGTGCAAGGTCATCGACGACAACGGCAACGAGCTGCCGCTGGGCGAGGTGGGCGAGTTGTGCGTCAAGGGCCCGCAGGTGATGAAGGGCTACTGGCAGCGCGAGGACGCCACCGCCGAGATCCTCGACAGCAATGGCTGGCTGAAGACCGGTGACATCGCCGTGATCCAGCCGGACGGCTACATGCGCATCGTCGACCGCAAGAAGGACATGATCCTGGTCTCGGGCTTCAACGTGTACCCCAACGAGCTGGAAGATGTGCTGGCGGCCTTGCCGGGCGTGCTGCAGTGCGCGGCTATCGGCGTGCCGGACGAGAAGTCCGGTGAAGTGATCAAGGTGTTCATCGTGGTCAAGCCGGGCATGACCGTGACCAAGGAACAGGTGATGGAGCACATGCGCGCCAACGTCACCGGCTACAAGGTCCCGCGCCAGATCGAGTTCCGCGATGCGCTGCCAACCACCAACGTGGGCAAGATCCTGCGCCGCGAACTGCGCGATGAAGAGCTGAAGAAACAGGGCTTGAAGAAGATCGCCTGATCAGAGCCCTGCACGCTCAGTGTGGGAGCGGCCTTGTGTCGCGAAAGGGCCGCAAAGCGGCCCCGGCAATTTCAGCATCACAGCTGAGACCCTGGGGCCGCTCTGCGACCCTTTCGCGAC
>NZ_JBNRIJ010000002.1:29525-37949 GCF_053557675.1 Pseudomonas sp. XP1
ACCCGCACATGCTTGCACTGGGCAAAGGTGTCGAACTTCTCCAGCGTCCCGGTCAACGCCTCGGCCATGATCTCGCCCATGATGTGGCTGGTGGCAATCCCGTGCCCCGAATAACCCTGGCAATACCACACGTTGTCCGACAGCTTGCCCAGCTGCGGGATGCGGTTGACCACGATGCCCATGGCGCAGCTCCACTGGAACTCGATCGGCACGCCTTTCAACGCCGGGAAGGTGCGCTCGATGCACGGGCGCAGTTCGCCTTCGATATCCCGTGAATCACGGCCGGAATAGTTGGCGCCACCGCCGAACAACAGGCGCTTGTCGGCGGTCAGGCGGTAGTAGTCGAGGACGAAGCGGCAGTCGTACACCGCCAGGTCCTGCGGGTTGATCTGTTCGGCCAGTTCCCCCAGCGGCGCGGTGGTGACGATGCCGCCCATGGCCGGGAAAATCTTGCCCTTGAGCTGGCGCTTTTCCAGTTTGTGGTACACATCGCCGGCCAGCATCACCTGGCGCGCCTCGACCCGCCCGTGGGCAGTGACCACCGCCGGGCGCGGGCCGTGGACGATGTCCAGCACCTCGGAGTTTTCGAAAATCAGTGCCCCCAGGCCATGGGCGGCACGGGCCTCCCCCAAACACAGGTTGAGCGGGTGCAGGTGCAGGTTGCGCAGGTTCTTCAGAGCGCCCAGATACAGCGGGCTTTGCAGGTGCTCGGCGGTGCCATTGCGGTCCAGCAGTTGCACCTGCTCGCCCATGCCGCGCCGCCGGGCTTCGGCTTCGAATGCGCGCAGCTCCTCCATGTGCGAGGGCTTCATGGCCGCGTGCAGGTGTCCGTGCTTGAGGTCGCAGTCGATGCCGTACCGCGCCACGCGCTGCTCGATCACCTGGTGGCCGCGCCAACGCAAGTGCCAGATGAAGTCATCGACCTCGGCACCCAGGCGGTTGCGCATCTGCGAGCGCATGGCTTCGTCGCCCGACAGGCTGCCGGTGACCTGGCCGCCGTTGCGCCCGCTGGCACCCCAGCCGATGCGGTTGGTTTCGACGATGGCCACTTTCAGGCCACGTTCGGCCAGCTCCACCGCCGTGGCCACGCCGGTGAAGCCGCCGCCGATGATCGCCACATCCACCTGTACCGTGCCCTTGAGCTGCGGGTACTCGGTGTGGTCGTTGAGGGTGGCGCTGTAGTAGGACGGCGCGCGTTGCGCCGGGCCCTTGTTCAATGCTGCGTTCATGAGGGTTCCTTGTTATCTGGGGGCTCAGGCCTGGTGCAGGTACCAGCGCCAGTCCTGCTCGCTGACTTCGGCCATGAACTGGCGGTACTCGGCGCGCTTGACCTTCAGGTACACGCCAAGGAAGTCCTCGCCCAGTGCTTCGCGAGCCCAGCTGGAGTGCTGCAGGGCGTCGAGGGCCGTCAACCAGTCGGTGGGCAGGTGTTCGGTGGCCTGGGCATAGCCGTTGCCTTCCACCGGCGCGCCCGGGTCCATCTGTTCGCGGATGCCCCGATGGCTGGCGGCGAGGATCGCCGCAGCGGCCAGGTAGGGGTTGGCGTCGGCGCCGCAGATGCGGTGCTCCACATGCCGGCTGTTGGCTGGGCCGCCCGGTATGCGCAGGCTCACGGTGCGGTTGTCGACGCCCCAGGTCGGCGCCAGCGGGGCATAGCTGTTGGCCTGGAAGCGGCGGAACGAGTTGGCGTTGGGGCAGAACAGCAGCAGCGAATCGCGCAGGTGGCGCAGCATGCCGGCCACGGCCTGGCGCAGCAGCGGGGTGCCGGCCTTGTCCTCACTGGCGAACAGGTTGTTGCCGGCGCTGTCGGCCAGGCTCAGGTGCATGTGCATGCCGGTACCGGCCAGTTGCGCGAACGGCTTGGCCATGAAGCAGGCCTGCATGCCATGGGCATGGGCCACGCCCTTGACCAGGCGCTTGTAGCGCACGGCCTGGTCCATTGCCTGCAGGGCGTCGCCGTGCTCGAGGGTGATTTCCACCTGGCCGGGGGCGTATTCCGAAATCGCCGTGCGGGCCGGGATGCCCTGGGCCTTGCAGGCGGCGTAGAGGTCAGCGAGGAACGGCTCGATCTGCTCCAGTTCACGCAGGCCATACACCTGGGTGGTGCGTGGGCGGCCGCCGTCGTTGTCCAGCGCCGGTTGCGGGCGGCCCTGGGCATCAGGTTGCTGGTCGAGCAGGTAGAACTCCAGCTCGCAGGCCATCACCGGATGGTAGCCGTCGTCCTTCAGGGCTTCGATGGTACGCAGCAACACATGGCGCGGGTCGGCGATGCTGGCCGGCAGGCCCTCGCTTGGGTGCATGCTCACCTGCACCGCGGCGGTCGGCACCCGACGCCAGGGCAGGCGCACCAGGCTTCCTTCAAGCGGGTAGGCGCGGCAGTCGATATCGCCCACATCCCACACCAGGCCGGAGTTTTCCACGTCGTCGCCGTTCAGGGTCAGGCCAAGGATGGTGCTGGGCAGCGGCCGGCCGGTCTGGTAAACGGCCAGCAGTTCCTCGCGGTGCAGCAGTTTGCCGCGCGGCACGCCGTTGGCGTCGAGGATGAACAGTTCGAACAGTTCGATATCGGGGTTGTCGGCCAGAAAACGGCTGGCCTGCTCTACGGGTGCAAAGTGCATGATGGATTCGCTCACGGGCGCACGGAGCCACCGCGCATGCAGGCGGCCCGGCTGATTAAAACGGCCAGACGACGGCCGGGTTGGGTCAGGAAGGCGTGAGCGAGAAATCCGGTGGGCGTGCGTGACGGCAGTGCCAAAGGGCCCAGAAGGCGAGGATGATGTGGACCAGCGGATTTTCACCGGCACGGCGCCGGGCCTTCGGCAGCGAAGGGCGGGACAGCGGTGGGGCGATGGGCTGGACGGGCGTCATGCCTTTGATACTCACATGCGGCGTAAGGTTGATTAAAGCAGTGAATGGCAACCTTTACATCGCGTTTGGCTAAACATATACGCTGTTGCAACTGGCCTCTTCGCGGGTTAACCCGCTCCCACAGGATCGCATCAAGGCTGAGACCTGTGGGAGCGGGTTTACCCGCGAAGAGGCCGGCACAGGCAGCAGAAAACCGGCAAATCTGCGACAATCGCGCATCCTTCGAATGCCGATCATGAAAAAGCAGGCCCACCTGCATCACTAAAAAGCCCCATGACTGACCACGCCATCGACAAACTGCTGCAAAACCTCGACCACGCCATGATCGCCGACCGCCATCGCCTGCGCCGGCAATTGCACGAACTGCGCAAGCGCCCCGACGAGGCGAAGCTGGCGCAGTGGGTGGAAAAGGTCCAGGCGTCCTGCGCCCAGGTCACCGCGCGCCAGCAGAGCGTGCCGACCGTGCGCTACGACGACAGCCTGCCCATCGCTGCCAAGCGTGACGAAATCAAGAAGGCCCTGGCCGAGCACCAGGTGCTGGTGATCGCCGGCGAAACCGGCTCGGGCAAGACCACCCAGTTGCCGAAGATCTGCCTCGAGCTGGGCCGTGGCAGCCATGGTTTGATCGCCCATACCCAGCCACGCCGGATCGCCGCCCGCAGCGTTGCCGCGCGGGTCGCCGAAGAGCTGGGCACGCCCCTGGGCGGGCTGGTTGGCTACCAGGTGCGCTTCGAGGACCAGAGCGACGCCAACACCCTGGTCAAGCTGATGACCGACGGCATTCTGCTGGCCGAAACCCAGCACGACCGTTTCCTCGAGCGCTACGACACGATCATCGTCGACGAAGCCCACGAGCGCAGCCTGAACATCGACTTCCTGCTCGGCTACCTGAAGACCCTGCTGCACCGCCGCCCGGACCTGAAGCTGATCATCACCTCGGCGACCATCGACCTGGAACGTTTCTCCAGGCACTTCGACGGCGCGCCGATCATCGAGGTGTCCGGGCGTACCTTCCCGGTGGAAACCTGGTACCGCCCACTGACCAGCGAGCAGGACGAGGAGGGCAACCAGATCGAGGACGACCTCACCGTCGACCAGGCAATCCTCGCCACGCTGGACGAGCTTGCGCACCACGAACGAAGCGAGGGCAAAGGCCCCGGCGATGTGCTGATCTTCCTGCCGGGCGAGCGGGAGATCCGTGATGCCGCCGAGATCCTGCGCAAGGCGCAACTGCGCCACACCGAGATCCTGCCGTTGTACGCGCGCCTGTCGCCGGCCGAGCAGCAGCGCATCTTCCAGCCACACACCGGGCGGCGTGTGGTGCTGGCCACCAACGTCGCGGAAACCTCGTTGACCGTGCCTGGCATCCGCTACGTGATCGACACCGGTACCGCGCGCATCAGCCGCTACAGCTACCGCGCCAAGGTCCAGCGCCTGCCCATCGAGGCCGTGTCGCAGGCCAGTGCCAACCAGCGCAAGGGCCGCTGTGGCCGGGTCGAGCCGGGCATCTGTGTGCGCCTGTACAGCGAAGAGGATTTCAACAGCCGGCCGGCGTTCACCGACCCGGAGATCCTGCGCACCAACCTGGCGGCAGTGATCCTGCAGATGCTGCACCTGCGCCTGGGCGCAATCGATGCTTTCCCGTTCATCGAGCCGCCGGATGGCAAGGCCATCAGCGACGGTTTCAACCTGTTGCAGGAGCTGTCGGCGGTCAACCGCGAAAACCAGCTGACGCCGATCGGCCGCCAGCTGGCGCGCCTGCCGATCGACCCACGGCTGGGCCGCATGCTGCTCGAAGGCGCCCGCCTGGGCAGCCTGCAGGAAGTGCTGATCGTCACCAGCGCACTGTCGGTGCAAGACCCTCGCGAACGCCCGCCGGAGCGCCAGCAGGCCGCCGACCAGGCGCACGCGCAATGGAAGGACGTGGATTCCGACTTCGCCGCGCTGGTCAACCTGTGGCGTGGCTTCGAGGAACAGCGTCAGGCGTTGACCGCCAACCCGCTGCGCAACTGGTGCCGCAAGAACTTCCTGAACTACCTGCGCCTGCGCGAATGGCGCGATGCCCATCGCCAGTTGGCGCTGATCTGCCGTGATCTGCAGCTGACAGTGAACAAGGAGCCGTCCGACTACCCGAAAATGCACAAGGCCATTCTCAGTGGCCTGCTCAGCCAGATCGGCCAGAAGACCGAAGAGGGCGACTACCAGGGCGCCCGTCAGCGGCGCTTCTGGGTGCACCCGTCGTCGGGCCTGGGGCGCAAGCGCCCGCAGTGGGTGATGGCGGCCGAACTGGTCGAAACCACCAAACTGTACGCACGCATGGTGGCCAGGATCGAGCCGGACTGGATCGAGCCGCTGGCCGGCCACCTGGTCAAGAAGAACCACTTCGAGCCGCATTGGGAGAAGAAGCGCGGGCAGGTGGTGGCCTACGAGCAGATCACCCTTTATGGCCTGATCCTTGTCGGCCGTCGGCCGGTGCATTTCGGCCCGATCGACCCGGTCACCTCGCGCGAGCTGTTCATCCGCGAAGGCCTGGTGGGTGGCGAAATCCAGTCGCGAGCCAAGTGCCTGACGGCCAACAAGCGCCTGCTGGAAGAGCTCGACGAACTGGAGGCCAAAGCCCGCCGCCGTGACATCCTGGCCGACGAAGAGACGCTGTACGCCTTCTACGAAGCGCGTCTGCCGGCGGAAATTCACCAGACCGCGACCTTCGACAGCTGGTACCGCATGGGCAGCCAGAAGGACGCCAACCTGCTGATCATGCGCGAGGAAGATGTGCTGGCCCGCGAGGCCAGCGAAGTCACCGCCGCGCAGTACCCCGACAGTATGCAGGTGGGCGAGCTGCGCCTGCCGCTGAGTTACCACTTCGAGCCTGGCCACCCCCGCGATGGCGTGACCGTGCGGGTGCCGGCACCGCTGCTGCCGAGCCTGCCGGGCGAGCGCCTGGAATGGCTGGTGCCGGGCCTGCTGGAAGCCAAGTGCGTGGCGCTGGTGCGCAACCTGCCCAAGGCCCTGCGCAAGAACTTCGTGCCGGTGCCGGACTTCGTCAAGGCCTCGATGGCGCGCATGACCTTCGGCCAGGGCGCATTGCCGCAGGCCTTGGGCCAGGAGCTGCTGCGCATGACCGGCGCCCGTGTGCCCGACGAGGCCTGGGACGAGCCGGTCAACCTGGTGGAAGGCCACCTGCGCATGAACATCGAAGTGGTCGATGGCCAGGGCAAGTTCCTGGGTGAAGGCCGCGACCTGGCCGAGCTGACCGCGCGCTTTGCCGCCGCCAGTCAGGCAGCGTTGGCCGTGCCGCGTGACGCCAAGAGCGAGCAGCCGGTGCAGGCCAAGGCTTTCAGCGAGGTGAAGCAGACCGAGCAGCAGAAGATCGCCGGCCTGTCGATGACCGTGTACCCGGCGCTGGTGGAAGAGGGCGGCACCGTGCGCGAAGGGCGCTTCTCGACCCAGGCCGAGGCCGAGTTCCAGCACCGCCGCGCCTTGCAGCGCTTGTTGCTGCAGCAGCTGGCCGAGCCGGCCAAGTACCTGCGTGGCAAGCTGCCTGGGCTGACCGAGCTGGGCCTGCTGTACCGTGAAATGGGTCGGGTCGAGGCGCTGGTCGAGGACATTCTGCTGGCAAGCCTGGACAGCTGCATCCTCGAAGGCGAACAGCCGCTGCCACGCGACGGTGCAGCACTGGCTGGCCTGGCCGAGCGCAAGCGCGGCAGCTGGGCCGAGCATGCCGAGCGCCTGGCACGGCAGACATTGGAAGTGCTGAAGCTGTGGCATGGGCTGCAGAAGCGCTTCAAGGGCAAGATCGACCTGAGCCAGGCGGTGGCGCTGAACGACATCAAGCAACAGCTCGGCAACCTGGTGTACCCGGGCTTCGTGCGCGAGACCCCTGTGGGCTGGTTCAAGGAGCTGCCGCGTTACCTCAAGGCGGTGGAACTGCGCCTGGAGAAGCTGGGTTCGCAGGTGCAGAAGGACCGTGTGTGGAGCGGCGAGCTGGCCAACCTGTGGGCGCAGTACAAGGCCCGTGCCGACAAGCATGCCCAGGAAGGCAAGCGCGATGAGCAACTGACGGTGTACCGCTGGTGGCTGGAGGAATATCGGGTGTCGTTGTTTGCCCAGCAGTTGGGGACCAAGGTGCCGATTTCGGACAAGCGATTGAGCAAGCAATGGAGCCAGGTGGAGGGCTAAACTTCCACAGTTGTGGCAATATTGACGCAATTTGGGGCCGCCTGGCGGCCCCTTCGCAGGTATAGCAGTGTCCTCAGGGAGCGGTGCGATCCCTGTGGGAGCGGGCATGCCCGCGAACGAGGGTACAGACCTCGCCTTTAAATTGGCACTAAAGTGCCATTAACCTGTCATGTTTCCCAGCCAGCGCCCCGTGGCGATGGCCTTTGACCAGAGGAACGACCGTGCATAACGTCGTGATCAGCGGCACCGGCCTGTACACCCCGGCCCAGAGCATTTCCAACGAAGAACTGGTAGCGTCCTTCAACACCTGGTCGCAGCAGTTCAACCAGGACAACGCCGCCGCCATCGAGCGTGGTGAAATCGAGGCGGCGCCGCTGTCCGATGCGGCCTTCATCGAAAAGGCCTCGGGCATCAAGAGCCGCTTCGTCATGGACAAGGCCGGCATCCTCGACCCGCAGCGCATGAAACCGCGCCTGCCCGAGCGCTCCAACGACGAACCGTCGGTGCTCTGCGAAATGGCTGTCGCCGCCGCCCGCCAGGCCCTGGAGCGCGCCGGTCGTACAGCGGCCGATGTCGATGGGGTGATCGTCGCCTGCTCCAACTTGCAGCGCCCGTACCCGGCCATCGCCATCGAAGTGCAGCAGGCGCTGGGCATCCAGGGCTTTGCCTTCGACATGAACGTGGCCTGCTCGTCCGCCACTTTCGGCATCCAGACCGCCGCCAACAGCGTGGCCCTGGGCCAGGCGCGCGCGGTGCTGATGGTCAACCCGGAGGTATGCACCGGCCACCTGAACTTCCGTGACCGCGACAGCCACTTCATCTTTGGTGATGCCGCCACCGCGGTGTTGCTCGAGCGTGCCGACAAGGCCACCTCGGCGCATCAGTTCGAGATCGTCAGCAGCAAGCTGTGGACCGAGTTCTCCAACAATATCCGTAACAACTTCGGCTTCCTCAACCGCGCGGCGGAAGAGGGCGAGGGTGCGGCGGACAAGCTGTTCATCCAGGAAGGCCGCAAGGTGTTCCGCGAGGTGTGCCCGAAGGTGGCCGAGCTGATCGGTGAGCACCTGCAGGAAAACGGGCTGCAGCCAAGCGATGTAAAACGCTTCTGGCTGCACCAGGCCAACCTCAGCATGAACCACCTGATCGTCAAGAAGCTGCTGGGGCGTGAAGTGGCCGAGGAAGACGCACCGGTGATTCTCGACCGTTACGCCAACACCAGTTCGGCAGGGTCGGTTATTGCCTTCCACCTGTACCAGGACGACTTGGCCAAGGGCTCACTGGGTGTGTTGAGCTCGTTTGGTGCGGGGTATTCGATTGGTAGCGTGATCCTGCGCAAGCGCTGATTTATCTGGCGCCTGTACCGGCCTCTTCGCGGGC
>NZ_JBNRIJ010000002.1:38166-40788 GCF_053557675.1 Pseudomonas sp. XP1
CTGTTGGGCAATTGCGACAGGTCGGTCTTGGCCATCAGGTAGGCAGCGCCCAGAGAGAAGTTCTTGTCGATTTCATACCCGACCTTGAACTTGTGCCCGCGCGAACCGGTAAAGCCGTTGCCAAAGTCAGAGTCGGTGAACAGGCTGACCACGGCGTTACGCTGCACATCGCGGTAGTTGTAGTCCAGGCTCCAGGCGCCGACCTTGGTTTTCAGGCCCGCCAACCAGGCCTGGTCTTCCCCATCGGTGCTTTCGGTGTTTTTCACATACTGGCCGTAAGCAGAGAGCGGGATGGCAAAGCCGGTGAAGTCCAGCTGGCCGAAGCCTTCCACGAGGTTGAACTCGTTGGTGGTGTTGCCGAACGACTGCAGGATGGTGGCTTCCTTGTCGTTGTCGTAGCCATAGATACTGGCACCTACGGTCAGCTTGAGCACATCGGCCGGGGCGAATTTGGCGCCCAACTGGCCGTGATAGACCTGTGCGTCATGCTTGTATTGCACGCCGTCGCCATCGACGTTGTCCTTGAGGGTGTACTGACCGGCGCTGGCGAACACCTCGGCCCCGCCCAGGTCGGTCTTGTAGGTGGCTGCCACGCCTTCCGGGTTGATGTCGCTATCCCAGATGATGTCGCCCATGCTCACCCATGGCTGCGCCATCTTGCCGCCGATCAGGTGCAGGTTGGGAACTGCAGTCGGGTGCCAGTCGAGGTAGGCCTGGTCGACCCACAGCGACTTCTTGTCGAAGTAGTTGTCGAAGCTCTGGTTGGTCGAACGGCGGTCGGCACTGCTGCCGGTGGCGATACGGATGCCCGCGTCTACCTGCGGGTTGATTTCGCTGTAGAAGCCGACACGGGCGCGCACGCGCTGGCGGTCCTGGTTGCCGCTGCTGCTGTTAGGGTCGTCGACGTTGACGTCTTCGTAACGCAGGCGCACATCGCCCTTGACCTGGGTCTTGGCGGCCCATGCCACTTTCTGTTCAAAGGAGCTCATCCGTTCGGATTGCGCTTTCTGAGCGGCCTTTTCCTTGGTTTCTTGAGCCAGGTCCGCCTGCAGTTCGTTGTACTGCGCCTGGTTGATCGAGCCGTTGGCGCGGAGCATTTCGAGCAGCTTGGCGTCGACAGCTGCACTGGCCGGAGTACTCAGAGCCAGCATCATGCCGGTGAGGCTCACTCCGGTAAGTGTAGAAACAAGACGCATAAGGTTCTCCCTGTTGAATGAGATGGGGGAGGCTCAAGCGCCCGCCCCTGTGTTGGCATGTCTTCGGAAAGGGCCTGAATAGACAGGTTCTGGGGTTCCGGAAAACAGGCGCAAGTATTGCGGGGGCGAATGACAGATTAATGTCGAATTAGTGGCACTGCGGTTAAGTAATTGAGAATGAAAGGATCTGTGCCGGCTATCGTGATTTGAGTGGCGGGCCTTCCTTGGGGATACTGGGTACCTTGAAACAGCGAGCCAAAACCGTGACCAGCCTGTACAGCCTTGCCCATTTGCGTGATCTACCGGCGGCCACCTGGGATGCCCTGGTGCCGGCCGGCCAGCCGTTCCTGCGCCATGCGTTCCTCAGCGCCATGGAGGACAGCGGCAGCGTTGCGCGCAACACCGGCTGGGCCGCCGAGCACCTGGTGCTGGAGCGTGACGGGCAGGTACGGGCGCTGCTGCCGGCGTACCGCAAATGGCACTCGTTCGGTGAGTACGTGTTCGACCATGGCTGGGCCGATGCCTGCGAGCGGGCCGGCATTGCCTACTATCCCAAGCTGCTCGGTGCCGTACCGTTCAGCCCGGTCAGCGGCCCGCGCCTGCTTGCCGCCGACACAGCCGATGGCTTGCTGATGCTGCAGGCCTTGCCGGAGTACCTGGGCAAGGGCGGGCTGTCTGGCGCGCATATCAATTTCACCGAGCCGGCGCTGGACGAACAGCTGGCCGGCCAGCCGGGCTGGATGGAGCGCCTGGGTTGCCAGTTTCATTGGCGCAACAACGGCTACCGCGACTTCCAGGATTTTCTCGACAGCCTGAGTTCGCGCAAGCGCAAGCAGATGCGCAAGGAGCGTGAACAGGTGGCCGGGCACGGTATTGAATTCCGCTGGTACCGTGGGGGTGAACTGGATGAGGCGCAGTGGGATTTCGTCTACCGCTGCTACGCCAATACCTACGCGGTGCGCCGCCGAGCGCCCTACCTGACGCGCGAGTTCTTCAGCCTGCTGGCCGAGCGCATGCCCGAGGCCTTGCGCGTGGTGATGGCGCGGCAGGGGGGCCGTGATGTGGCCATGGCCCTTAGCCTGGTGGGGGGCGACAGCCTGTTTGGCCGCTACTGGGGGTGCCTGGATGAATTCGACCGGCTGCATTTCGAAACCTGTTTCTATCAGGGCATGGACTTTGCCATTGCCGAAGGGCTGCAGCGTTTCGATGCAGGGGCGCAGGGGGAGCACAAGCTGATTCGTGGGTTCGAGCCAGTACTGACGCGGTCGTGGCACTACCTGCTGCACCCGGGGTTGCGGCGGGCGGTGGAGGATTTTCTGGTGCAGGAGCGGGAAGGGGTGCGGGCCTATGCCGAGGAGGCCCGGGGGATGTTGCCCTATCGCCGGGACTGATCCATTCATATTGCCTGTGCCGGCCCTTTCGCGGG
>NZ_JBNRIJ010000002.1:40929-46313 GCF_053557675.1 Pseudomonas sp. XP1
CCGACAAACCCCCCCGTCTGGTGATGCCACAACCGGGCATACAAGCCTTGCTGCTCCAGCAGTTCACTGTGGCTGCCAATTTCTACAATCCGCCCCTTGTCCAGCACCACCAGCCGGTCCATCCGCGCAATGGTGGAAAGCCGGTGGGCAATGGCGATCACTGTCTTGCCCTGCATCAGCGTCTCCAGGCTTTCCTGTATCGCTGCCTCTACCTCCGAATCCAGCGCCGAAGTGGCCTCGTCCATGATAAGGATCGGTGCATTCTTCAATAGCACCCGGGCAATCGCGATACGCTGGCGCTGGCCGCCCGACAGCTTGACCCCGCGCTCGCCCACATGGGCATCGAAACCGGTGCGCCCTTGGGCGTCCGACAGTTGCGGGATGAACTCGTCGGCGCGGGCCCGCCGCACCGCTTCATGCAGCGCCGCCTCGCTGGCACCGGGGCGGCCATACAGCAGGTTGTCGCGGATCGAGCGGTGCAGCAGCGAGGTGTCCTGGGTGATCATGCCGATCTGCGCGCGCAGGCTGGCCTGGCTCACTTCGGCAATGTCCTGGCCGTCGATGAGGATGCGCCCGCCCTGAACGTCATACAGCCTCAGCAGCAGGTTGACCAAGGTCGATTTGCCTGCCCCGGACGGGCCGATCAGGCCGATCTTCTCACCCGGGCGGATGTCCAGGTTGAGCCCTTCGATCACGTTGGCGGCCTTGCCGTAATGGAAGTCCACATCATCGAAGCGTACCGCACCGCGGCTTACCTTGAGCGCCGGTGCGTTGGGCCGGTCGGCGACGGTAACCGGCTGGGCGATGGTCTGCAGGCCGTCCTGGACCATGCCGATATTTTCGAAGATACCGTTGACCACCCACATGATCCAGCCCGACATGTTGACGATACGGATCACCAGGCCGGTGGCCAGGGCGATGGCGCCGACGGTGATCAGCGACTGGCTCCACAGCCACAGTGCCAGACCGGTGGTTGTGACCACCAGCAGGCCATTGAGGGTCGTGATGACCACGTCCATGCTGGTGACCACGCGTGCGGCTAGCTGGGTTTTCTCTGTCTGTTCACGGATCGCTTCGCGGGCGTATTGCTGCTCGAAGTCGGTATGGGCGAACAGCTTGAGGGTGGCGATGTTGGTGTAGCCGTCGACGATGCGCCCCATCAGCTTGGAGCGGGCGTCGGAGGAAATCACTGAACGTTCCTTCACCCGGGGGACGAAGTAGAACAGCGCGGCGATGTAGCCGGCGATCCACAGCAACAGTGGCAGCATCAGGCGCCAGTCGGCTTCGGCGAACAGCACCAGCGAAGTGATGGCGTAGATCAGCACGTGCCATAGCGCATCCACGGCCTGCACGGCGGAGTCGCGCAGCGAGTTGCCGGTCTGCATGATGCGCTGGGCGATGCGCCCGGCGAAGTCGCTCTGGAAGAAGTTGAGGCTCTGCTTGAGCACATAGGTGTGGTTCTGCCAGCGGATCAGGCTGGTCATGCCGGGGTTGATGGTCTGGTGCACCAGCAGGTCGTGCAGGCCGAAGAACACCGGCCGCAGCAGCAGGATCACTACCAGCATCCAGATCAGCTCGCCGCTGTGTTCGCTGAAGAAATTGGCATTGGGCGTGCCCTGGGCCAGGTCGATGATGCGGCTGAGGTAGCTGAACATCGCCACCTCGATCAGCGAGGCGACCAGGCCCACCACCAGCAGGGCGACAAAGCTCGGCCACACCTGGCGCAGGTAGTACAGGTAGAACGGCCAGACCTGGCCGGGTGGCGACTCGCTGGGCGCGTCGCGGAAGATATCGATCAGTTGCTCGAAACGGCGGTACAGCATGGGTGACGACACTCCTGTTTCATCCGACCCTCAGGCGGTTTCACGTCCCTGTGAAGCCTGCGGTCAGTCGATGCGTTTGGCCGACTTGATGTAGACCGGATCGGCCGGTACATCGCGCATGCCTTTCTTGGTGGTGGTCGGCGAATTGACGATCTGGTCGACCACTTCCATGCCCTTGGTCACCTTGCCGAATACGGCATAGCCACGGTCACGCCCAGGGTTGAGGAAGTCGTTGTCGGCCACGTTGATGAAGAACTGGCTGGTGGCCGAGTTCGGGTCCTGGGTACGGGCCATGGACAGCGTGCCGCGGGTGTTCTGCAGGCCGTTGCCGGCCTCGTTGGTGATCGGGGCTCGGGTGTTCTTCTGCACCATCTGGTCGGTGAAACCCCCGCCCTGGACCATGAAGCCCGGGATTACACGGTGGAAGATGGTGTTGTTGTAGAAGCCGCTGTCGACGTATTCGAGGAAGTTCTTGGTACTGATCGGTGCCTTCTCGGCATTAAGCTCGATTTCGACCTGGCCGAAGCTGGTGTCCAGCAGTACGTGCGGGGTCTTGTCGGAGGCCATGACGCTGGTGGCGAAGGCGACCGAGCAGGCGGTGAGCAGGAGTTTTTTCAGCATGGGCTCAAAGATCCTTGAGAGGTGGAAGCGGCTGCAAGGAACTGCAGCAGGGTCTGGTTGAAGACCTCGGGTTGGTCGAGGGGTGTAGCGTGCCGGGAATCGTCGATGACCACCAGCCTGGCGTGGGGCATGAGGGCGACGTAGCGTTCTTTCAGTTGTATCGGGGTGTAATCGTGGTCGGCGGCGATCACCAGGGTAGGACAGTGGATCTGGCCGATGCGTTCCTGCACGCCCCAGTCGACGATGGCGTCGAAGCTCTTGAGGTAGGCGCGCTTGTCGTTGCGTGCCCAGCGCTGGGCCATCTTGTGCCGCAGTTCGGCCTGCTGCGGTTTGGGAAACAGCCGATCGGCCAGGCCCTTGCCGACGGTTTCGACACTGAGCAGGCGCGCCAGGCCCCAGCGCTTGAGCCACCACAGCCAGTCATTGCGGGTGCGGCGCTTGACCTCGGGGGCGCTGTTGACGATGCACAGGCTGCGCAGCCATTGCGGGTGGTCGACGGCAAACTGGAAGCCGACCATGCCGCCCATGGACAGGCCGACGAAGTGCACGGGGCCGGTGTGCAGGTGTTCGAGCAGGGCCAGCAGGTCGGCACTGAAGGTGGCGATCTGGTAACCGTCGCGTGGCTTGTCGGAGCGGCCGTGGCCACGGATGTCCATGAGGATTACCCGGTAGTGGCGGCTGAGCACCGGCACCTGCAGCTCCCAGTCCTGGCAGCTGGAACCCAGGCCATGCAGCAATACCAAGGGTTCGCCCTGGCCATATTCCTCGTAATGCAGTGCGCATCCTTCATGTTCGAAATAGGCCATGGGCGCGGTCCTCTCAGGCTTGTGGGGGGGCTGCGAAGGGCACGTCCAGTGGCGCGGTGTCGAAATTGCGCAGCAGGTCGATGAGAATCTGCGTAGCCGGGCCCAAGGTCTTCTCTTTGCTCGAATAAAGGTAGAACAGTGGGTGGCGGCTGCCACCCTGATCCAGCGGCAACGGCTTGAGCACGCCCTCGCGCAGCTCGCGCTCGATCATGTGGCGGGGCAACCAGGCAAAGCCCAGGCCACTGCTGACGAAGGTGGCGGCGGTGCCCAGACTGCCGACGGTCCAGCGCTGCTCGGCACCCAGCCAGCCGACATCGCGCGGCTGGGCGCGGCCGGAGTCGCGGATTACCACCTGCAACTGGCTTTCCAGGTCCTGGAAGGTCAGCTCGCGGCCCAGGCGGTGCAGGCTGTGTTCGGGGTGGGCAACGGCGACGAACTCCACCGCGCTCAATTCGGCGCCCAGGTAGCCGCCGATGCTGTAGCTGCTGATGGCCAGGTCGGCGATGCCTTCGTGCATCACTTCCTCGACGCCAGACAGCACTTCCTCACGCAGGCGCACCCGGCAACCACGGCTCTGTGGCATGAACGCGGCCAGGGCGCGTACCAGGCGGGCACTGGGGTAGGCGGCATCGACCACCAGGCGTACCTCCGCCTCCCAGCCCTGTTCCATGTGGTGGGCAAGGTCCTCGAGCTGGCTGGCCTGCTTGACCAGGTGGCGCGAACGGCGCAACAGGACATTGCCGGCCTCGGTGAGCACCGCCTTGCGGCCGTCGATGCGCAGCAGCGGCACGCCCAGTTGCTCCTGCATGCGGGCCACTGTGTAGCTGACCGACGACTGTGAGCGGTGCAGTGCCTCGGCGGCCTGGGCAAACCCGCCGTGATCGACCACTGCCTGCAGGGTTCGCCACTGGTCAAGGGTTACGCGCGGCGCTTTCATCTTTCGCTCCTGTTGTCCTAAGCTGCGCTCTTTCAAGGAGAGCGGCCCATGAAGAAATGTTGTGCGGCAATACTGATGTGCCTGCCCCTCGGGGCCATGGCTTATCCCATCGACGTTGAGAAGGAACTGACCGGGGTAAAGCTCGACTACACCGCCTATGACACGGCCTATGACATTGGCGCCATCACCCTCAACAACTATGGGCAGGTACCGGCCGCGTGCAAGGTGACCTTCCGCAACGGCCCGGAGGCGCCACGGGTGCGTCGGGTGAACGTACCGGCCGGTAAAAGCGTCGATGTCACTGCCAAGTTCAACCGGCAGATCATCAAACTACGGATCGCCTTGAATTGCAGCGCAGAATAAGCTGATAAATCGATAGATTGAACCCACTTTTTACGCTTTTTTATCGATAGGTCAAGCCGTAATCTCACCTCCATCGAATCGCAACCCTTTTTGCCGATGGAGGCACCCCATGTCCCGCGTACTGATCATCGAAAGCAGCGCCCGCCAGCAGGATTCCGTTTCCCGTCAGCTGACCCGCGATTTCATTCAGCAGTGGCAGGCCGCCCACCCGGCCGATCAGATCAGTGTGCGCGACCTGGCCGTGAACCCGGTGCCGCACCTGGACGCCAACCTGCTGGGTGGCTGGATGAAGCCCGAAGAACAGCGCAGTGCTGCCGAACTGGACGCCTTGGCCCGCTCCAACGAACTGACCGATGAGCTGCTCGCCGCCGACGTGCTGGTGATGGCTGCGCCGATGTACAACTTCACCATCCCCAGCACCCTCAAGGCCTGGCTGGACCACGTGCTGCGTGCCGGCATCACCTTCAAGTACACCCCCACCGGCCCGCAGGGCTTGCTGACTGGCAAGCGCGCCATCGTCCTGACTGCCCGTGGCGGCATCCATGCCGGTGCCACCAGCGACCACCAGGAACCGTACCTGCGCCAGGTAATGGCCTTCATCGGCATTCACGATGTCGACTTCATCCATGCCGAAGGCCTGAACATGAGCGGCGAGTTCCACGAGAAGGGCGTCAACCAGGCCAAGGCCAAGCTGGCGGCGGTGGCCTGAGGCTTAGCGAATTCCCAACCCTGACACCTGTTGTTGCTCCTTTGGGTGTACCTGCCCGGCCCGCATGGCCGGGCTTTTTTATGCCTGTGAATTTTGTGGGGGCCTGTGCCGGCCTTTTCGCGGGG
>NZ_JBNRIJ010000002.1:46420-48869 GCF_053557675.1 Pseudomonas sp. XP1
CGCAACCCGCTAAGGTCGCGGCCTTGATCCACGAGAGGCAACCATGGGCTACCTGATAATCGTCGCGCTGATCCAGGCGTTTTCCTTCAGCCTGATCGGCGAGTACCTGGCCGGGCACGTCGACAGCTACTTTGCCGTGCTCGCGCGGGTAGTGCTGGCTGGCCTGGTATTCCTGCCGCTGACCCGCTGGCGCCAGGTCGAGCCGCGCTTCATGCGCTCGATGCTGCTGATCGGCGCGCTGCAGTACGGCATCACCTACGTCTGCCTGTACCTGAGCTTTCGCGTGCTCACCGTGCCGGAGGTGCTGCTGTTCACCATTCTCACGCCGTTGCACGTGACGCTGATCGAAGACGCCATGAGCCGGCGCTTCAACCCGTGGGCCCTGTTGGCAGCGCTGGTGGCGGTGGCCGGCGCGGCGGTGATCCGCTTCGACACCATCAGCGGCGAGTTCTTCATCGGCTTCCTGCTGCTGCAACTGGCCAACTTCACCTACGCCGCCGGCCAGGTGCTGTACCGCCACCTGGTAGCACGCCACCCCAGCGACTTGCCGCACTACAAGCGTTTTGGCTACTTCTACCTGGGCGCGTTGATCGTGGTGTTGCCGGCCTTCCTGCTGTTTGGCAACGTCCAGCACCTGCCGACCACCAACGTGCAGTGGCTGGTGCTGCTGTTCCTGGGGCTGTGCCCGACGGCGCTGGGCCTGTACTGGTGGAACAAGGGCGCGTGCCTGGTATCTGGGGCCACGCTGGCGGTGATGAACAACCTGCATGTGCCGGTAGGGTTGCTGCTCAATCTGCTGATCTGGAACCAGGACGAGCCATTGGGCAGGCTGTTCATCGGCGGGGCAGTGATCCTGGCGTCGGTGTGGATGAGCCGCCTGGGTACCCTGACGTTATCAAGCAAGCCATGGCGCAGTCAGCTATGACGCGTTCGTTACTGAACCCAAATTCCGCCGGTCCCTACCCGATAATCCGGAAAACAAAATCGGGAGACCGGCGTGAAGCTAGAAGCGCGAAGTATCGAATTTGTCCCACACGCAGAGCGTTATGGCACGCCTAAACGATTGTTCACTATCTGGTTCAGCTCCAACTTCCAGATAACCGCGCTGATGGTCGGCACCCTGGGCATTGCATCGGGGCTAAGCCTTGGCTGGACCTTGTTGGGCCTGTTGGTCGGCAACCTCATCGGTACCGTGTTCATGGCCGCGCACTCTGCCCAGGGGCCTCACCTGGGCGTGCCACAGATGATCCAGAGCCGGGCCCAGTTCGGTGTCCATGGTGCCGCGCTCCCTCTGCTGGTGATGGTCACGGCCGCAGTCCTGTTCCTCGCCGCCAGCGGCGTGCTGATGCGCAATGCCCTGCAGGCGCTGGTACCCATGAGCGATGACCAGGCGATCGTGGTGGTCGGCTTGCTGACCTTTGTCATCGGCTTTGTCGGCTACGAGCTGATCCACCGCCTGGGCGCGTGGATGAGCCTGTTGTCCACGCTGGTTTTTGCCGGCGCCCTGGTGCTGATTCTGTTGCACCCCGGCGACATGGCAACCACAACGGCAGTGAGTACCGGCTTCTCGTTCACCGCCTTCAACCTGATCGTGGCCCAGTCGGCCTCCTGGACGCTGGGGTATGGCCCCTATGTGGCCGATTACTCGCGCTACCTCCCGGCCAACGTCAACCCCCGCGCCACGTTCTGGGCCACCTATTGCGGTTGTGCGCTGGGTTCCTTCGCCATGATGGCGCTCGGCGCGCTGGTGGCGGTGGAATTGCCCTCGGCACTGGGGCATGACCCGGCCACAGCCATTGCCGCGTTGTTCGGCCCGTGGGCGCCGTTGGCGCTGGCAGTGATCGCGCTGGGGGTGATCCAGTACAACGTCCTGTGCCTGTACAGCGCCTATATGTCGTCGGTCACGATCTTTGGCGCCTTCAAGACCATCCGGCGCGTTACCGCGACGGCCAAGGCCTTGGTAATGGCAGGGCTGACCGCAGCGGCAACGCTGATCGCCATCGCCACCCAGTACAATTTCGATACGTTCTTTGCCGACATCCTGATCGGCCAGCTGTACCTGCTGATCCCATGGAGCGCCATCAACCTGGTGGATTACTACTGGGTATGCAGGGGCAACTATGATGTGGGGGCGCTGTATGACGCCAAGGGGCGTTATGGATGCTTCAATCGTCGAAGCCTGGCGGTGTACGCCGTGTCGATCATCGGTACCATCCCGTTCATGAAACTGTCGTTCTACACGGGCTTCGTGGCCGAGTGGCTGGGGGCGGATATCAGTTGGGCGATGGGGTTGATCCTGGCCGGTGCGCTGTATTGCATGGTCCATGGGCGCAGGAGCAACCGGCTTTCGACAGCCATGAATGCGCACCCCTGACTCGGCCCTGACACGGAAAGGGGCCGCGTTGCGGCCCATCGCCGGCAAGCCAGCTTCCACAGGTGCAGCGTTGAT
>NZ_JBNRIJ010000002.1:48948-72627 GCF_053557675.1 Pseudomonas sp. XP1
AAATTGCTGGGGCTGCTTTGCAGCCCTTTCGCGACACGAGGCCGCTCCCACAGGGGATCGCGCCAACTTTTAGAATTTGAGCAAGACAGTTGCTCCCACAGGTACTGCACACCTCTCGAATTTTGCGCGGTGCCAGTGGGAGCTGGCTTGCCGGCGATGGGCTGCGAAGCAGCCCCGGCAATCTCAAGCCTCGCCCATTTCTTCCAGCCGGCGCGGCACAGGCTCTTGCGATACGCGCCCGCTCAACCCCACCCGCATGTCATTGCCACTCGGCTGCTGATACAAACTCAGCCCGAACTCCGGCAACACCGCCAGCAGATAATCGAAGATATCCCCCTGAATCCGCTCGTACTCAGCCCACGCCGTGGTAGTGGTAAAGCAGTAGATCTCCAGCGGTACACCCTCGGCGGTGGTCTGCATCTGCCGGACCATGCATGTCATGTTCGGGTGCACGTTGGGGTGGTTTTTCAGGTAGGCCAGGGCGAATGCCCGGAAGGTACCGATGTTGGTCAGCTTACGGCGGTTGGCCGACAGCTCGGCCACTGGCCCCAGGGCCTCGTTCCAGCTTTGCAGTTCCTGGCGCTTGCCCGCCAGGTAGTCGCGCAGAAGGCTGACCTGGGTGAGTCGCTGTTCTTCCTCGCGAGTCAGGAACCGCACGCCGGCCGCGTCGATGAACAGGCTGCGCTTGATGCGCCGGCCACCGGACTGCTGCATGCCGCGGTAGTTGCGGAACGACTCGCTCATCAGGCGCCAGGTGGGGATGGAGACGATGGTCTTGTCGAAGTTCTGCACCTTCACGGTGTGCAGGGTGATGTCCACCACATCGCCATCGGCGCCCACCTGGGGCATTTCGATCCAGTCGCCCACGTGCAGCATGTCGTTGCTGGTCAGCTGCACACTGGCGACGAACGACAGCAGGGTGTCCTTGTACACCAACAGCAGCACCGCCGACATCGCACCCAGGCCCGACAGCAGCAGCAGCGGCGAGCGGTCGATCAGGGTGGCGACGATGACGATGGAAGCGAAGATCCACAGCATCATCTTGGCCAGCTGCACGTAGCCCTTGATCGAACGGGTGCGGGCGTGTTCGGTGCGTGCATAGATGTCGAGCAGGGCATCCAGCAGGCACGACAGCGCCATGGTCATGAACAGCAGGGTAAAGGCCAGGGCAACATTGCCGAGGAAGTGCTGGGCGGTGTCGGACAGCTCGGGCACCAGTTTCAGGCCGAACTGCAGCACCAGTGATGGCGTGGTCTGTGCCAGGCGGTGGAACACCTTGTTGTTGCGCAGGTCGTCCAGCCACTTCAGCGCTGGCTGGCGGGCCAGCAGGCGGGCGCCATGCAGCATCAGGAAGCGTGCCAGGCGGCCGATCACCAGGGAAAGGAGCAGCAGCACCGCCAGGCCGATGGCCGCGTGCAGCATCGGATGTTGGTCAAGGGTGCCCCACAGGTCGAGGGAGTCACGCCAGATTCGTTGGATATCCATGGGCTTGCGTACAGTCTTGTTGCCAAACGAAGCGCCATTAGAGCCCGGATGGCGACAAAGTTGCCAAAAGAAATTCGGCTAAGGCGGCAGAAAACGTTACCCTATGCAACTGAATTTTCCGCACTTGCCTGAGGTTACCTCCGTGTTCTCCCAATTCGCCCTGCACGAACGCCTGCTTAAAGCCGTGGCCGAGCTTAACTTTGTCGAGCCAACCCCGGTGCAGGCCGCGGCCATCCCCCTGGCCCTGCAAGGGCGTGACCTGCGCGTGACCGCGCAGACCGGCAGCGGCAAGACCGCGGCCTTCGTGCTGCCACTGCTCAACCGCCTGGTCGACCTGCGCGAGCGCCGCGTGGAGATCCGCGCGCTGATCCTGCTGCCGACCCGTGAACTGGCCCAGCAGACCCTCAAGCAGGTACAGCTGTTCTCCCAGTTCACCTACATCAAGTCGGGCCTGGTTACCGGCGGTGAAGACTTCAAGGAACAGGCCGCCATGCTGCGCAAGGTGCCGGACGTGCTGATCGGCACCCCGGGGCGCCTGCTCGAGCAGCTCAATGCCGGCAACCTCGACCTGTCCCACGTACAGGTACTGATCCTCGACGAAGCCGACCGCATGCTCGACATGGGCTTTGCCGAAGACATGGAGCGCCTGTGCAAGGAGTGCGAGAACCGCCAGCAGACCCTGCTGTTCTCCGCCACCACCGGTGGTGCTGCCCTGCGCGACATCATCGGCAAGGTGCTCAAAGACCCAGAGCACCTGATGCTCAACAGCGTCTCGCAGCTGGCCGAAGGCACCCGCCAGCAGATCATCACCGCCGACCACGACCAGCACAAAGAGCAGATCGTGCAGTGGCTGTTGGCCAACGAAACCTTCGACAAGGCGATCATCTTCACCAACACCCGCGCCCTGGCCGACCGCATCTACGGCCACCTGGTGGCCAAGGACGTGAAGGCCTTCGTGCTGCACGGCGAGAAGGACCAGAAGGACCGCAAGCTGGCCCTGGACCGCTTCAAGCAAGGCAGCTCCAAGGTGCTGGTAGCTACCGACGTTGCGGCCCGTGGCCTGGACATCGACGGCCTGGACCTGGTGATCAACTTCGACATGCCGCGCAGCGGTGACGAGTACGTGCACCGTGTAGGCCGTACCGGCCGTGCCGGTGGCGAAGGCCTGGCGATCTCGCTCATCACCCACAACGACTGGAACCTGATGTCGAGCATCGAACGCTACCTCAAGCAGCAGTTCGAGCGCCGGGTGATCAAGGAAGTGAAGGGCACCTACAGCGGGCCTAAGAAGGTCAAGGCCTCGGGCAAAGCCGCTGGCAGCAAGAAGAAAAAGGTCGAGAAGAAGACCGGCGACAAGAAGGCGGCCGCCAAGCGCAAGCCAACCGCCAAGCCGAAGGCCAATGCACCGCTGGCCAGCGCTGACGGCCTGGCGCCGCTGAAGAAGCGCAAGCCTGCGGCTGAGTAACCTTCAGTATCGCTGTTGGTTTCTTCGCGGGCATGCCCGCTCCCACAGGATAATCACAGATATCGAAGGCTGTGTTGTCCAAGTGGGAGCGGGCGTGCCCGCGAAGAGGCCAGCGCAGGCTGACCACTATTCAGCCTTTTTCTCCGCCTCTTTCAATTCCTTGATCCGCTTGTCGATCAGCTGACACTTGTCTGGCAAATCCTTGCTCGCCGTGCCCAGCTCCATCCCTTGAAGCTCGTCATTGATCTCCTTGGCCTTCTGCGGGTTCTGCTCGGTCAACTGGGTGACCAACCCGGCCAGCTCTTCGCGTTTCTGCGTCGCTTCTTCCGGTGTGCAGGCCCAGGCGGGCAGGGCGCAGAACAGGGCAGTGGCGCAGGCAATGGGCAGCAGCAGTTTCATCCTTCCTACCTCCGGCGGTGGTGATGCCCGGTGGAGGTATGTGCCTGGCCGTTAGTTCAGCGCCTTCGACCGGTGGCACTTCATGGTCAGCCTGTCCCCAGCTGGGCATCTGACCTAGCCTTGTGAGCCATTTGGCCAGGCCACTTCCCTCCAGGTTGTAATCCCTTTCCCAAAACCTCCTGAAGCTATTGAAGAGTGGGCGATCGCTCCCTAGCCTTGGCCTGGATCAGGAGGTATCGTATGTACAGATGTAAATACGGAGCGTCCCATGTTCTTTGAATGGGACGATGCCAAGAACCAGATAAACATCCGCCAGCACGGCATCGACTTCAGCGATGTTCCGGATATGTTCAATCATCCGATGCTGATTCGCCGCGATGGCAATCCGGACCACGATGAGGAACGCTGGGTCTGCCTGGGCTGGCTGAAGTGTCTGATAGGCGTGGTCGTGTACACGGAAAGGCAGGGTGATGTCATTCGCATCATTTCTGCACGCAAAGCCACCAGATGGGAGGCCAAACATTATGACCAAAGCATCGAAAACTGACTGGAGTCGCCTGGCTCGACAGGACGACCAGGCTATTGATACCTCGGATATTCCTGAGCTGGATGAAAATTTCTTCCGCGAGGCCGAGCTGCGAGTTCCAGCCAAGCAAACGGTGACCATTCGCCTTGATTCCGATGTTCTCGCCTGGTTCAAAGAGCAGGGTAGCGGCTACCAGACCCGGATCAACCAGTTGCTGCGCCAGTACATGCAAGCACAACAACGCCAGCGCTGAGATATTTCGGAACGCTGGGCAAGCTCGACAGGTCCCAACCTGTGTACCCCTTCCGTCCACAGCAGGAGCCTGTAGCCATGAGCATCGCCTACGACTGGGACCTGATCGAGCGTTTGCTGCACGAGGTGCAGAACGGCGCCGGTCACAGCTTCACGCCACGCCCCTATGCCGAACAGCACGCTGCGGCACTGGCTGCCAAGGGGGAGCCGGTGGGCGACTTGGACCACCTGAAAACCCGTGCCTGCGAATACGAAAGGCTGCTGTTCGAGCGTGGTTTCATCGAAACCCGGCCCGAAGAGGATGGCGGCAACGGCGAGAACTTCGTGCTGACCGAGCGCGGTTCGCGGCTGATGAGCCTGATCGACAGCAGCATTCCCGGCTTCGAACACCCGCGCCAGGTGCTGGACGAGCAGGAGGATGCGCTGGACGAAACCACCTTCGAGCAGGTGTCGGCGAAGGCACAGATTGCCTGAGGTCGTTTTGAGGCTGGCAAGGGTGGCCATGGAAACCCGATAATCGGTAGTTCCTGACCATTGCCGAGCCCTTGCCCATGCCAATGACTACCGCAGAGGCCCGCCTATGAGCGCGGTCCGCAAGAACCCCGACGCCTTTGCCTTCCAGGTGATGCTGGGGCTGTGCCTGATCTGGGGTTGCCAGCAGGTCTTGATCAAGACGGCCGCCATCGATATCGCGCCGGTAATGCAGACGGCCTTGCGCAACGGCATTGCCGCCGTGCTGGTAGGCCTGATGCTGTGCTGGCGCGGGGGCTGGGAGCAGGTCGGCAGCACCTGGCGAGCCGGGGTGGTGGCGGGCGGGTTGTTCGGCCTGGAGTTTCTTTTCATTGCCGAGGGGCTGAAGCTGACCTCGGCGGCGCACATGTCGGTGTTCCTCTATACCGCGCCGGTGTTTACCGCGTTGGGCCTGCATTTCAGGTTGCCCAGCGAACGCCTGCGGCTGCTGCAATGGCTGGGGATCCTGCTGGCCTTCGGCGGCATTGCCATGGCGTTTGCCGGCGGCATGTCGTTCGAGCACATGGATGGCCGCACACTGTTGGGGGATGCCTTTGGCGTGATCGCCGGGCTGGCCTGGGGGGCGACCACGGTGGTGGTGCGTTGCTCGCGGCTGTCGGAAGCGCCGGCGACCCTGACCCTGTTCTATCAGCTGGCGGTGGGCTTTGCCGGGTTGCTGCTGATTGCCTTGCTCAGCGGCCAGATCGGCGCGGTGACGCTGACGCCGCTGGCAATGGGCAGTGTGCTGTTCCAAGGGGTTGTGGTGTCGTTCATCAGCTACCTGACCTGGTTCTGGTTACTGCGCAAATACCTGGCGTCAAACCTGGCAGTGTTCTCGTTCATCACCCCGCTGTTCGGGGTGACCTTTGGCGTGTTGTTGCTGGATGAGCCGCTGAGCCTGAACTTTGTGGTTGGCGCGTTGATGGTGCTGCTGGGGGTGATCCTGGTGAGTGCCGAGCCTTGGGTGAAGCAGCAGTTGCGGCGGATTGTGGGATGATCGATAACCTGTACCGGCCTCTTCGCGGGCTTGCCCGATCCCACAGGTATTGCACAGGTCTTGAAGATTGTGCAGCCCCTGTGGGAGCGGGCGAGCCCGCGAAAAAGCCGGCACGGGCAGCCACGATTCAGGATGCTGCCTTGGCCTGACAGGCGCTGCCCTGCTGTGCAGAGCTGCCAAGCAGCACCAACCCCCCAGCCACCACCAACCCTCCCGCAGCCACCATCAGCGCCGGCTGCAGCCCGCCGCTGTAATGGCTGCTGACCGCCGCCAGCAGCGGCCCGCTCAACTGCCCCAGGGCAAAGCAGGCCGTCAGCAGCCCGGCATTGCGCTGTGTGGCATGCGGCGCCAGCTCCCGCGAACGTTGCATCACCAGCTGCATGCAGGCCAGGAACGGCCCGCCACACAGCACAACGCCCAACGCCAGCCCGACACCCCCACCCATCAGGCAGGCCAGTACACCCAACCCCTGCAGCCACAGGGTGGCAGTGAGCCAGGCCGAGGTGCGGCCGCCACGCCGCAGGCTCACCAGCAGTACCCCCAGTGCCGCCGACAGGCCGAACGCCGGCCAGAACAGGTCGGCCAGCCACTGCCCGTGGAACTGCTGGTTGGCCATCTGCGACAGGAAGGTGGCCGGCAGGATGTAACCCACGCCATACAGTGCATACACCAGCCCCAGGCGGCCGATGCCGACACTGCGGGTCGGGCCCTGGCGTGCAGCCGACGGCACTGGTGCCGCTTGCAGCGCTCTTGGCAGCCAAGGCCGGACTGCCAGCAGCATCACCAGCGCGGCCACGGCATAGATCAGCCACAGTGCTGCCGAACCCAACCCCCACAGATGCGCCACCAGCGCCAGCAAGCCAGTCAGCGCGATGCCCAGGCCGGGCCCCGCGAACACCAGTGCACCCAGGCGCTGACGGTTGTTGGCATTGGCCACCTGTTGGCTGAGGCTGGTGATCATCACCAGCACCCAGGCGCTGGCCATTCCGGTGCCAAAGCGCAGCAGCAGGTGGCTCCAGAACCCGTCTGCAGCCCATGACGCCAGGGTCAGCAGCACGCAAAGCCACAGCCCACCCTGCAGGCGCAGGCGCACATGGCCCGGCGAGCGGGCGAACATGGCATCGACCGCGCCGATGAAGTAACCCAGATAGTTGGCCGCGGCGACCAGCCCGGCGACCGTCAGGTCGAACTGGCCTTCGGCGATCAGCTGCGGCAGCTGCGGGGTCAGGGCGAAACGGCCGATGCCCATGGCCATCATCAGCGCCACGGCGCTTGCCAGCAGTTGAATGAGTGGCGACATGACGATTCTCCTGCACGGATGTAAGCGATGGCTGGCAGGTTAGGGCGGTTTCTTTTTCAATAAAATTGAATAATGATGATCAAGTTGTTCTGTTTTGGAGAATGCCGTGGAATTCAGCCAACTGCGTATCTTCCAGGCCGTCGCCGAGGAAGGTTCGGTCACCCGTGCCGCAGAGCGCCTGCATCGAGTGCCGTCGAACCTGTCGACGCGCTTGCGCCAGCTCGAGGAGCAACTGGGTGTCGAGCTGTTCCTGCGCGAACGCCAGCGCCTGCAGCTGTCGCCGGCGGGCAAGGTGCTGCTGGATTACGCCAACCGCATGTCAGCCTTGCGCGACGAGGCGCTGGCCGCCGTGCGGGGCGGCCAACCGGCGGGGGACTTTGTACTCGGGACCATGTACAGCACGGCGGCGACCCATTTGCCCGAGCTGCTGGCGCGTTATCACCAAGCCTACCCGGCGGTGAACCTGCAGGTGCGCGCTGCGCCCAGTGGCGAACTGCTGGAAGGCCTGCTGAACCACACCTTGGACGCGGCACTGGTGGATGGGCCGCCGAGCCTGGCCGGGCTGGATGGCGTTCCGCTGTGTGATGAGCAGCTGGTGCTGATCACCAGCCCCGAGCACCCAGCGGTGCTCACTGCCAAGGATGTGGCGGGCAAGGCGGTGTTCACGTTCCGCCAAGGCTGCTCGTACCGCATGCGCCTGGAGGCCTGGTATGCCCATGCCCATACGCCCATGGGCCGGGTGATGGAGATCGAGTCGTACCAGAGCATGCTGGCCTGCGTGATCGCCGGTGCGGGCGTGGCGATGATGGCCAGGTCGATGCTCGACAGCCTTCCCGGGCGCGACCGGGTACGGGCGCACCGACTGCAGGCGCCGTTCGATCAGGCGGTCACCTGGTTGATGTGGCGCCAGGGCATGTGCGGGGCAAATTTGCAGGCCTGGGTCGACCTGCAACAAAGCGAAACGATTAACCAGTCGTCGGAATGCGCCGTTACGGCTTGATCCGTATCAAAATGGCCCGTATCTGTAGGTTTAGAGGCATGCGTAATACAGGACATAGGGCTATGATCTGTATGAAACATCGCAGGATTGAATTGCCGTGAGGCTGACCCGTCAAGGGGGCATTATGAATAAACCACTATCCAACTGGCTCCACGACCTGGCTGTCGCCTTGGGGCTGATTCCACCACCTTTGCAGCCGGTGCCGATCCCGACTGATGAAGAGCAGCGCAAACGCCAACCGCGTCGTCGCTGATACAGACAAAGGCCGCTGCACCTGGGTGGGTGCAGCGGCCTTTTTGTGTCTGCCAGTTGTGTGTTGCCTGTACCGGCCTCTTCGCGGGCTTGCCCGCTCCCACAGGTACCCCATGAATTTCAAGGCTTGTGGTATCCCTGTGGGAGCGGGCGAGCCCGCGAAGAGGCCAGTTCAGGCTGAAGGTCAGGCCAGCTTCACCGCCGCCACCGATTTACGTGACATCAGGCTGACCACCACAAAGCTCACCAGACCAACCGCCAGGCTGTAGTAGATCGGCGTATTGGCTTCCAGCCCATCCTTGAACATGAACAGCAGCGCGGTGGCAAAGCCCAGCGACATGCTGGCGATGGCCCCGGCGGTGGTAGCGCGCTTCCAGAAGATCGCCCCGATCAGCGGGATCAGCATGCCACCGACCAGCAGGTTGTAGGCCAGGGTCAGGGCATTGATCACATCGTTCACCACCAGGGCGATGCCCAGCACCACCAGGCCGGTGAGCAGGGTGAACAGGCGGCTTACGCCCAGGCTCGACGCCTTGCCGCCACGCAGCTTGGGCAGCAAGTCTTCGGTCAGGGTGGTCGACGCAGCCAGCAGGCCGGCGCTGGCGGTGGACATCATGGCGGCCAGCGCCGCTGCCATCAGCAGGCCACGGATGCCGTCGGGCAGGGTGGTCTTGATCATCTCGGCAAAGGCATTGTTCGGGTTGGCCAGGTCGGGCATCAGCACGTGCGCAGCCATGCCGATCGTGGCGCAGGCCAGACCGTACAGTACGCAGTACACACCAGCGGTGGTGCCAGCGCGCTGGCAGACCTTCTCGTCACGGGCAGTGAATACCCGCTGCCAGATGTCCTGGCCGATGAGGATGCCGAAGAAGTAGATCAGGAAGTAGGTGATGATGGTGTCCCAGCCAATGGTGGTCAGCTGGAAGCTGGCCGATGGCAGCTTGGCCACCAGGGTGTCCCAGCCACCGGCTTTGTACAGGCACACTGGCAGCAGGATGAACATCAGGCCGACAGTCTTGATCACGAACTGGACGATGTCGGTCAGGGTCAGCGACCACATGCCGCCAATGGTCGAGTACAGCACCACCACGCCACCACCCAACAGCAGCGAAGCCCAGAACGGAAGGTCGAGCAGCACCTGCAGTACGGTGGCCATGGCCAGGGTCGAGGTGACGCCGATCATCAATGCATAGGCCAGCATGATCACGGCGCTGGCCTGGCGTGCAGCGGGGTTGTAGCGCTGCTCCAGCACCTGGGTCACGGTGAAGATGCGCAGGCGCAGCAAAGGTTTGGCGAGGAACAGGTTGAGGGCGATGATGCCCAGGCCCAGGGCTGCGCACAGCCAGAAGCCGGAGATGCCGTGGACGTAGCCCAGGCGTACTGTGCCGACGGTGGACGCGCCACCGAGCACGGTGGTGGCCATGGTGCCCATGTACAGGACCGGGCCGAGATTGCGCCCGGCCACCAGGTAGTCCTCATGGGTTTTCGCGCGCCGCATGCCATACCAGCCAAGCCCGAGCATGCCGGCGGTGTAGATCATTACAACAATGATGTCCAAGGCCATTGGGGGTCTCCCGATTATCTTTATTATGGCGAGATCGACCACGCGGGCGGGTTCAAGGCGCCCGGCGGTCTTGTCGTGTTGTTGGCGGGCCTCTGTGGCCCTCCCTCATGGCTCCTGCCGGGGTGTAGCGGTATTAACGACGCACTACGCCCGGTAGCACGCAGAGCATCTCGAACAGCAGGTTGGCACCGAGCAGCGAGGTGTTGCCGGTGGTGTCGTAAGGTGGGGAGACTTCGACGAGGTCACAGCCGATCAGGTCCAGGCCGTGGCAGCCGCGAATGATCTCCATCGCCTGGATAGTGGTCAAGCCGCCGATTTCCGGGGTGCCGGTGCCAGGCGCCCAGGCCGGGTCGATGCCGTCGATGTCGAACGACAGATACACCGGGCCACCGCCGACCTTTTCGCGCACCTCGGCCATCAGCGGTTCCAGCGACTTGTGCCAGCACTCTTCGGCCTGGACCACACGGAAGCCCTGGCGGCGGCTCCAGTTGAAGTCATCGGCGGTGTAGCCTTGGGCGCGCAGGCCGATCTGCACCACGCGCTCGCAATCGAGCAGGCCTTCTTCCACGGCGCGGCGGAAGGTGGTGCCGTGGGCGATCTTCTCGCCGAACATGTGGTCGTTGACGTCGGCATGGGCATCGATGTGCACCAGGCCGATCTTGCCGTGTTTCTTGTGCAGCGCGCGCAGGATCGGCAGGGTGATGGTGTGGTCCCCACCCAGGGTCAGCGGGATGATGTTGTGCTCTAGGACCTCGTCGTACGCTTCTTCGATGATGCGCACGGCGTCCAGCAGATTGAAGGTGTTGATCGCCACGTCACCGATGTCGGCCACCGACAGCGAGTCGAATGGTGCAGCCCCGGTGGCCATGTTGTACGGGCGGATCATCACCGATTCGGCGCGGATCTGCCGCGGGCCGAAGCGGGTGCCGGAGCGCAGCGAGGTACCAATGTCCAGCGGCACGCCGATGAAGGCGGCGTCCAGGCCTTGGGCACTTTGCAGGTGGGGGAGACGGAGCATGGTGGCGATGCCGCCGAAACGCGGCATTTCGTTGCCGCCCAGTGGTTGGTGGAGGATCTTGTCCACGGTGGGCCTCATCAGTCGGTCGATTGTTCTGTTTGTTCGAACCTGTTGCCGCCGCGCGCCTTCCAGGTGTGGTCTTGCTGGCGGGCAGGGACATTTCGGCCAAGTCTGCTGAAGGTAGTGCCGGGGAAAAATCGCTACCGGCAAATACTTACTTCAGGAATTTCTGAACTAAAGGCGGCAGAGCGGTTAGACTGCGCGCAAATACCCTTGCGGAACCGTTGCACCATGGCCTCGACCTTGCCTGACCTGAAACTGCTGCGCATCTTTGTCAGCGTTGTGCGCCACCAGGGCTTTGCCAATGCCCAGCGCGACCTCAACCTGTCGACTTCGGCCATCAGCACCTACATGAGCCAGCTGGAAGGCGCCCTGGGGATCGTACTGTGCCACCGCGGCCGTGGCGGGTTCAGCCTGACCAGCAAGGGCGAGCTGTTCCATCAGGAAACCCTGCGTCTGCTGGCCGAGCTGGACGGTTTCGAGCAGTACGCCGCTGCCCTCAAGGGCGAGTTGCGCGGCACGCTCAATCTGGGGGTGATCGACTCCACGGTAGGTGATCGGGCCTTGCCGCTGGCCGAAGCCATCGGCGCCTATAGCCAGGAACACCCGGCGGTGCACCTGCACTTGTCGGTGTCCAGCCCTTACGAGCTGCAACTGGGCGTGCAGGACAACCGCCTGGACTTGGCGATCGGGGCGTTTTCCTCGCGCATGAGCGGGCTGCTCTACCAGCCGCTGTACCGTGAGCAGCACTGGCTGTACTGCAGCAGCCGCCACCCCTTGTATGCCGAACGGCGCATCCCCGAGCAGGTGGTGACCCAGCAGCGCATGGTCGGGCGTGGCTACTGGAGCCAGGCCGAACTGGCCCGGCATGGCTTCAAGCACAGCGCGGCGACGGTGGAGAGCATGGAGGCGCAGTTGATCCTGATTCTCTCCGGGGCCTACATCGGCTACCTGCCCGAGCACTATGCCCAAGCCTGGGTCGACAAGGGCGACCTGCGCGTGCTGTCGCCGTCCACTTTCGGCTATCAGGCACCGTTTTCGCTGATCATTCGCCGCGGGCGCAGCCGCGAACCGCTGATCCAGACCTTCCGCGACCTGCTGAAAAGCCAGCTCAACGTGGGCTGAAGCGCGGTACATGCTGTATTTCGTCGGCACCCGTCAAATTTGTTGGTGCCGCTGACCGACAACATAATGGCGTCCTGCTATATATCAAATCAGCGTGTGCTGCTGTCTACCTCCCTTTCATCCTGCAAGGATTGCCCAAGATGCGCATGAATTTGCCCGTCACTGAGCACGAAAGAACCTTTCCCAACGATCAACGCCTGATTTCCACCACCGATCTCAACAGCCGCATCACCTATTGCAACGACGCTTTCGTGGCGATCAGCGGGTTCACCTATGACGAGCTGGTCGGCCAACCCCACAACCTGGTGCGCCATCCGGACATGCCGCCGGCCGTGTTCGGCCACATGTGGGAAACCATCAAGCAAGGCAAACCGTGGATGGGCGTAGTCAAGAACCGAGCAAAGAACGGCGATTACTATTGGGTCAGCGCCTATGTCACGGCCGTCTACGAACAGGGCCGCATCAGTGGCTACGAGTCGGTGCGCTCGGTGCCCACCCGCGAGCAGATCCGCCGCGCCGAGGTGTTGTACGCGCGCTTGCGGGCCGGCCGCGCGCCGGTGCCGTGGGCGGCCCGGTTGGGGCATGGCCTGGGCCATGGTTGGCCATTGATCGGTGCGGGCCTGCTGTCGGCGGCGGCCTACCTGTGGCTACCGCCTTATGCGGCGCTCGGGGTGCTGATGGCCAGCCTGCTGCTGGCCTGGTATCTGGTCGAGCACCGGCAGAACCAGGCCATCCGCCGCACGCTGGCCGAGCATCCCAAGGCCTTCACCAGCCCGCTGGTGGCACTGACCTACAGCGATAACCCAGGCCTGCAAGGCCAGTTGGACCTTGCCATCATCAGCGAGGAAGCACGCCTGCAAACGGCCTTGACCCGCCTGGTGGATGCCGGGGTCGGGGTGAAGTCTCGGGCGGCGCAGTCGTCCGACTTGTCCGGTGCCCAGGCACAGATGCTCGACCGCCAGCGCAACGAGACCGACCAGTCCGCCGCCGCGATCGCGCAGATGGCGGCGACCATCCAGCAGGTTACCCATAACGTGCAGAGCACGGCGCACGCAGCGGGCGATGCCGACCAGCTGGCGCAACAGGGTAGCGAACTGGCGATGCAGAGCCTGCAAGCCATGGGCAGCATGAGCAATGCGGTCAGCGACATCGGCCAGGCCGTCAATGCCCTGGCCGAGCAGACCCAGTCGATCGGCAGCGTGGTCGATGTGATTTCCTCGATCGCCGAGCAGACCAACCTGCTGGCGCTCAACGCGGCCATCGAGGCGGCGCGTGCCGGCGAACAGGGGCGCGGGTTTGCCGTGGTGGCGGATGAGGTGCGTTCGCTGGCCCAGCGCACCCGTGCCTCGACCGAAGAGATTCATCAGATCATCGCCTCGTTGCGCGCCGGGGCAGAGCGTGCGGTGAGCACCGCCAGCCGCGGCGAGCAGATCTCGCGGGACAGCGTGCACAGTGTCGAGGCGGTGCAGGCAGCGTTGAGCGGGATTGCCCAGGCGGTCAGCCGTATCACCGGCATGAGCCAGCAGATGGCGACGGCGTCGGAGCAGCAGAGCCATGTGGCCGAGGACATCAACCAGCAGATCGTGCGGATAGCCCACCTGTGTGACCAGAGTGCCGGGCAGGCCAGGCAGGGCGCGGAAATCAGTCAGGACCTGGAGCGCATGGCGGAGTACCTGCATAGCCTGGCGGAGCGGTTCAATCGTTGAGATTGCCGGGGCCGCCTTGCGGCCCTTTTGCCGGCAAGCCAGCTCCCACAGGTATTGCACAAGATTCAGGCCTGTGGTGATCCTGTGGGAGCTGGCTTGCCGGCGAAAGGCCCGCAAAGCGGGCCCCGGTTCTGTGGCAAACTGTTCCCGCCAAGGAGAACCCCATGCCCAGACCCCGCTGCGAGCGCTGCCAGCGCCCGCTCGACCATTGCCTCTGCCCACTGATCCCCGCGCTCGACAGCCGCACCCGCGTCATCCTGCTGCAGCACCCCAGTGAAACTGCCCATGCCCTTAATACCGCCCGCCTGGCCGCCCTTGGCCTGAATAACGCCGAGTTGCGGGTAGGTGAGGTATTCGATGACCTCAACGAATTGCTGGCGCCCCCCGGTTACCGGCCAGCCCTGCTGTTCCCGGGTGACGACGCGCAGGAGTTGGTGGCCTATGGAGAAACGGAAGTCCAGCCATTGCTGTTGATCGTGCCTGACGGCACTTGGCGCAAGGCGCGCAAACTGCTGTACCTGAACCCATTGCTGGAGGCGTTGCCGCGGGTGACGCTGGGGGCTGTCGCGCCTTCACGCTACCGCTTGCGCAAGGCGCCGGAGGCGGGTGCGTTATCGACTATCGAGGCGGTGGTGGGAGCGCTGAACGCGTTGGAGCAGCCTGCCTGTTTCGATGCGCTGCTGGCACCGTTCGAGGCGTTGATCGAGGGGCAGATCAGGGCCATGGGTTTGGAGACGTTCCAGCGTAACCATGGTAGCGAGTGAGGGCAGGGGCCGCAAAGCGGCCCCGGTTATCTCGAACCCGATCAACGCATATCAGGCAAACGCGCCTCGGTGCGTACTTCGGTGGTAGCCAACGCTTCCGGCGGCAGCGAAATACGCTGCTTGCTCAGCAGCTCGCCCATGGTTGCCAGCACGCGGTAGCGCGAGAACTCCTCTGTATAACGCACCTCGGTGTAGCGGCGATCGGCGTTGTACAGCTCGTTTTCACTGTCGAGCACGTCGAGCAGGGTACGTTGGCCCAGGCCGAACTGGTCCTGGTAGGCGGCACGCACGCGCTTGGTGGTCTCGGCGTATTCACGCGCAGTCGGTAGCTGCTTGCTGGCGTTGTTCATGGCGTTCCACGCCAGGCTCAGGTTTTCGGTCAGTTCACGCAGGGCGTTGTTGCGGATGTCCAGGGCCTGATTGACCTTGTGCGCGTCGGAGTTCAGGCGAGCTTTGTCACTGCCGCCGCGGAACAGGTTGTAGTTCATTTCGACGCCGGCTTGCCAGTCGTTGTTGTTATGACCTTTCTCGCCGCCGGTGTTGTTGTTGGCACCTGTGGCCAGAATGGCATCGAAGCGAGGATAGAAGGTGGACTTGGCCACTTCGTACTGCTTCTCGGCGGCATTCACATCGGCCTGGGCCGACTTGATATAAGGGTTGTTCTGGCGCATGCCTTCACGCGCCTGTTCGAGGTCGGCCGGCATTTCCACCTTGATCGACTGCGGGCTTTCCAGCTCGTCCGGCATGCGGCCGACGACGCTGAAGAAGTTGGCCTCGGCATCGGCCAGGTCGACTTCGGCGGTGTCCAGGTTGTTTTCTGCCAGGGCGCGACGTGCGCGGGACTGGTCAAGGTCGGCGGTGCTGCCGACGCCGCGCTCGTTGCGCAGGCCGATCTGGTCGTTGACTCGCAGGTGGGCTTGCAGGTTGTTCCTGGCCAGGGTCACCAGTTCACGGCGCTTGAGCACTTCCAGGTACACCTCGACTGCACGCAGGGCGACATCCTGGGCAACGGCCTGGGTGTAGTAGGCGCGGGAAGTGGAGACCGCTTCGGTGCGGCCCACTTCATTCGAGGTGTTGAAGCCGTCGAAGATCATCTGCCGCAGGCGCAGCTCGGACTGGGTGTAGTTGAGGGTTTCCTTGTTGTGGTTGCCCTCGGCACGAGTCGAGGTATTGTCCGAACGCTGGCGGCCATAGCCGGCAACCAGATCCACGGAAGGGTAGTAGCCACCACGCGCGAACTTCACATCCTCATCGGCCGACAGCTTGCTGTTGCGGTTGGAGCTGACCTGTGGGTGGTAGTCCACGGCGCTCTGGACAGCCTCGGTGATCGACATCGCCTGTACGTTGGCACTCGCCAGGGCCAACAGTAATGCACTGGTGATGGGGTTCAAAACGCGCATGGTACATCTCCCTGATCCTGAAATTGATCCTGCTGCTCGCCAAAAAAATGACGATAAAGTTATTGCATATAGTGTTGCAGGTTTTTAATAACACAGCTAAGTACATTCAACGCGATATATAAGAAGATTTGTTCATATCAAATCGCCATATAATATATAAATTGTCTAATTGGCTAACAGCAGTAATCAGGAAATGGCAGCGGAAAAATCCATGAAAGCCAATGAATACGCGGGCCCCAAGGAGTTCCAGAATCATTCCGGATAAGGAGAATGGCGGTTAGGCAAAATTGATATTTGGCGACAGAATATTGTCACTTTGGCTTGTGAAGGGTTTTCTGGCTGAGGATGTACAGGCTTACCAGGACGGCGCTGATCAGCATGAAGGTGCGCGCCCAGAACAGGGGCACCAGATAGCAGGACAGGCCGATGCTGGCCCACATTAGGCCGATGGCGTAGACCTTGCCCTTGAGGGGGATGCCTTCACCACTTAGGTAGTCACGGATCCATGGCCCGAGCTTCGGGTGATGGACCAGCCAGTGATGAAAGCGCGGCGAGCTGCGGGCAAAGCAGGCGGCCGCCAATAGCAGGAACGGGGTGGTGGGCAATACCGGCAGGAATATCCCCAACACCCCCAATGCAACGCTGAGCCAGCCAATGGCCAGCAGCAGGTAGCGCACAGGCGACTTAGTGGTGGCGTGGCTTGAGCAGTGCCGGCTTTTCGTCAGGGGCATGCAGCAGCAGGAACAGCGCTGTCAGCGCTTCGGGGATCTGTACGATCATGTCGTCCTGCAAGTTGGCGTTGCTGGCAATGTCGGCGAATTCCGGCTGCTCGTCGAACAGGCCCGAGCCGACCATGATCGGCAGCAGCATTTCGCTGACTTCTTCCTCGGCGTTCTCGAACCAGGCCTCTTCACGCAGGAATACGCCTTCCATGAAGCCGATGCACCAGCCGCGCAGGTCGGAATCGTCCGGCTCGTCGGTCAGGTCGAGGTCGCATGGCAGCTCGAACTCGTCGTCGCTGGCCAGCTGGCGGGCGATGTGCGCTTTCAGCGCCACCAGGGTAGCCTCGATCTCGGTGCGCTGAGCGTCGCTGGCGTAGTGCGGCTCCTCAGCGAACAGGGCATCGATCCACTCGCGCTCGGGCACTTCCTCGGCATTGATCGAAAGGGCGGTGAGGTAGCCGTGGGCGGCGACATAGTCCAGCGCTTCCTCGTGCAGCTCGTCGGCGTCGAGGAAGGCTTGCAGGCGGGTCAGTTGCTCGGCGAAGGACATTACAGGGCTACCTTGGGGAATAAACGATAACGAATTCTAGCACCTTGCGACGGCAGCGGGGCAAAGGGAACGTCTATCGCCGTGGTGCCCTGCGCGAGGCAGTGCTGCGGTATACTCCGCGATTTTTCATCCAGGGGCAGGTATTACTGGCTGCCTGGCAAAAACCGCTTACGCATTCGGCGTGTGCGGGGCGGGTTTTTCGTCCAGCCTGTATCCGGGATGGTACGGCGATTTGTGGAGTTGCACATGCTCGAACAGGCTCAGCGCGTTCTCAAGGACGTCTTCGGCTACGACAGTTTCCGCGGGCGCCAGGCAGCGATCATCGACTGCGTGGCCAATGGCGGCGATGCCTTGGTTCTGATGCCCACCGGCGGCGGCAAGTCGTTGTGTTTCCAGGTGCCGGGGTTGCTGCGCCCGGGCCTGACGGTGGTGGTTTCGCCATTGATCGCGCTGATGGACGACCAGGTCGCCACGCTCGACGAACTGGGGGTGCCGGCCGCCGCGCTGAACTCCACGCTGACCCCGGAACAGCAGCGTGACCTGGCCGGGCGCCTGCGCCGTGGCGAAGTGAAGATGCTGTACCTGGCACCGGAGCGCCTGGTGCAGCCGCGCATGCTCGACTTCCTGCGTGACCTGGATATCTCGCTGTTCGCCATCGACGAGGCCCACTGCGTGTCGCAATGGGGCCACGATTTCCGTCCCGAATACCTACAACTGGGCCAGTTGGCCGAGCTGTTCCCGCATGTTCCGCGCATCGCGCTGACCGCCACCGCCGACATGCGCACCCGCGAAGAGATCGTCCAGCGCCTGCACCTGCAGGGCGCCGAGCGCTTCCTGTCGAGTTTCGACCGGCCCAATATCTTCTACCGCATCGTACCCAAGGAGGCGCCACGCAAGCAGCTGATGGCCTTCCTCGGCGAGCGCCGCGGCAACGCCGGCATCGTCTATTGCCTGTCACGCAAGAAGGTTGACGAAACCGCCGCCTTCCTCTGTGACCAGGGTTTCCCGGCGCTGCCGTATCACGCCGGCCTGGCTGCCGAGACGCGTGCGGCCAACCAGCACCGCTTCCTCAACGAGGAAGGGCTGATCATGGTCGCCACCATCGCCTTCGGCATGGGTATCGACAAGCCCAACGTGCGCTTTGTCGCCCACCTTGACCTGCCCAAGTCGCTAGAGGCGTATTACCAGGAGACCGGCCGTGCCGGCCGCGACGGGCTGCCGTCCGATGCCTGGATGGCCTACGGGCTGCAGGACATGGTGATGCTCAAGCAGATGCTGCAGAACTCTGAAGGTGACGAGCGTCACAAGCGCATCGAACAGCACAAGCTCGACGCCATGCTGGCCCTGTGCGAAGAGACACGCTGCCGCCGTCAGTCGCTGCTGGCCTATTTCGACGAAATCCTCGAGCAACCCTGCGGGCACTGTGACAACTGTGTCGACCAGGTGCAGACCTGGGACGCCACCGAGCCGGCCCGCCAGGCGCTGTCGGCGGTGTTCCGCACCGGCCAGCGCTATGGTGTCGGTCACCTGGTTGATGTGCTTCTGGGCAAGGACACCGAGAAGGTGCGCAATTTCGGCCACGAGAAACTCTCGGTGTTTGGCGTCGGCAAGGGGCTGGCCGAAGTCGAGTGGCGTTCGCTGTTCCGTCAGTTGGTGGCGCGCGGCCTGGTCGACATCGACCTGGAAGGCTACGGCGGCCTGCGCCTGTCCGACAGCTGCCGGCCGCTGCTGCGTGGCGAGGTGACCTTGCAGCTGCGCCGTGACCTCAAGCCGCAGACCACCGCCAGAACGTCGTCCAGTGGCGGCAGCCCGGCCAGCCAGCTGGTGCGTGCCGAAGAGCGCGAACTGTGGGAAGCACTGCGTACCCTGCGCCGCAAGCTGGCCGAGGAGCACAGTGTGCCGCCCTACGTCATCTTCCCCGACTCGACGCTGCTGGAGATGTTGCGCAGCCAGCCGGTCAGCCTCAGCGACATGGCCCAGGTCAGCGGCGTGGGCGCGCGCAAGCTGGAGCGCTATGGCCAGGCCTTCCTCGAGGTGCTGAACAACAGCGGCGGCACCGAAGAAGCACCGAAAGTGGTGCTCGACCTGCGTCACGAACTGGTCAGCCTTGCCCGCGCCGGCATGACCCCGGCACAGATCGCCGGGCAGCTCAACTGCAGCGAGAAGAACGTCTACAGCCTGTTGGCCGAGGCGCTGGGCCGACAGGAACTGAGCTTGGAACAAGCCTTGGACCTGCCGGAAGACCTGTTGATGGAAGTGCAGGATGCCTTCCTCGATGGCGAGGGCGAGCTGCCAGCGGTGTCGGTGATAGCGCCGCAGTTCGGGGGGCGGGTGCCAGAGGGCGTGCTTTACTGCGTGCGTGCAGCACTGGCGGCAGAGTTCGAACTGTGAGTGGTGACAGGGTCGAAGGCAGAACTGCCAACTGCTGACCTTGGTCATGTTTTTTGACGATTATCGAGCATTCCAGAGGGCCCGAGCCTTGCCTCGTGGGACGGGCCATGGTTAGCTGCCTAATAATTAGATCTGTTCAATGAGTTGCTTATGCCCCTGACCGACAACCAACACCGCTTCGGCATGCAGCTGGCCCAGATGTCCCGAGGTTGGCGTGCCGAGTTGGACCGCCGCCTGGCCGGGCTCAACCTGTCCCAGGCGCGCTGGCTGGTGTTGCTGCACCTGGCCCGTTTCGAAGATGCCCCGACCCAGCGTGAGCTGGCCCAGAGCGTGGGCGTAGAAGGCCCGACCTTGGCGCGCCTGCTCGACAGCCTGGAGGCGCAGGGGCTGGTACGCCGGCAGGCGGTACTGGAAGACCGGCGGGCGAAGAAAATTGTGCTGTGCCCGCCGGCCAAGCCGCTGATCGACCAGATCGAGACCATTGCCAATCAACTGCGGGTTGAACTGTTCACCGGCGTGGACGAGGCGGAGCTGCAGGTGTGCATGCGGGTGCATGCCAAGATCCTGGCCAACCTGGAGAAGTCCTGAGAGGGCCTGTGAGAGCGGGTTTACCCGCGAACAATGCAACGGGGTGCATGGCACCGGCTTCGTCGGTGTTCGCGGCTAAAGCCCCTCCCACAATGTGTCCGGCACCTAGAAGGTATGCCCCAGGTTCAGGTATACCGCCTGCTCATGTGCACTGTTGGCACCATAAGTGAAGTTCAACGGCCCCAGCGGCGTCTCCAGCCCCAGGAAGATGCTCGCCGCGTTGATGTACCCGCTGTCGAACTCGTTGTCGTTGTTCCACGCACGCCCTCGCTCCAGCGACCCGCCGATGTACAGCGGGAAGTCCAGCGGCACGTAGGCCCTTGGCGTCAGGCGGCGGTAGTACACCATGCGCATCAGGCTCACGTTCTGCCCCGACACCGAGTCCTGACGGAAGCCTGACAGCTCCCGCGCGCCACCCAGCACGAAGCTCGACGTCACCACTTCGGTATCATCCAGCGTGCGCCCGTAGCGCCCGCCCAGCACGAAGGTGTTCGGCCCGCTGCTGATAGCCTTGTCCAGGTTGAACATCCACTGCCGGTAATCCTGGTCGGAATCCAGCGACTGGTCATATTTGCGCAAGGTCAGGCCGATATCCTCGCCGCGGTGCGGGAAGTACACATTGTCGAGGGTGTCGAACGAATACTTCAGTTCGTAGAAACCTTCGTTGAAACTGACCTTGGGCAGGTCCTGGTCGCCGATGCGCACCTCGGCTTCGCCCCAGGCCTTGCCCACGCCCAGGCGCACCTCACCACTGTTGCCGATCTGCCGCCCCACGTTCAGACCAAAACCGTATCGCTCCAGGCGGTACTCAGCCACCGGGTCGTTGTCCAGGGTGGCTTCGATGTTCTGCGAACCGAAGTCCAGGTATGGCGCGATGAAATAGCGCGAACCCACGTCCAGCGGCTGGTAGAACTCGCTGTAGAGCTCTTGCTGGTCGCCGATCTGGCCACGGGTCAGCCATTCGGCGCCGAGGCTGTTGATGCCGTTGACCCGGTAGCTGGCGCCCAGGTTGAAGGCGCTGTCGCCGCGCAGGTCGTCCGACAGGTTCAGGCCCAGACGCAGGTAGTCGGTGCCACCGCGTCGGCCACGGGCGTTGATCACCAAAGTGTTGTCGTCGCCCTTGTGCACCACGCGGTACTGCACCCGGTCGAAGTAGTCCAGGCCGTACAGCGTGCCCATGTCGGTCTGCAGGCGGCCGAGCTCCAGCGGTGCGTCGATGGGTTGGCGAATGTACGAGCGGATGACCTCGTCGCTGACCTTGGAGTCGTTCTCGATCCTGATCGCGGTGATCGTCGGCGTGCGCTGGCGCGGCGAACGGGCCACCGCCAGGCTGCTGTCACCTTCGGGCTGACGCAGGGCGGCAAGGCGCGGGTCGAGCAGGCGGGTGGCGCGGTAGCCAGCCTCGATCATTTCCCGGGCGCGGCCAAAATCGGTAACGCCAAAGGCAGTCAGCGGTGGCTGGATGAGGATGTCGTCGCGGTGCAGGCTGGCCAGTTGTTCTTCCGAGTTGCGGCGGGTCATCAAAGTGATCGACTGGTTGAGCACGTCGACCACGGTGGCCAGCTGCTTGCGGTCACGCAGCGGCGTGCCGATGTCGACCACGATGGCCAGGTCCACCCCCATTTCGCGGGCGACGTCCACCGGGATGTTGTCGACCATGCCGCCGTCCACCAACAGCCGGCCGTCCAGCTCGACCGGGGCGAACACCGCCGGGATCGACATGCTGGCGCGGATCACCTGCGGCAGGTGGCCGCGGCGGAACACCACCTTTTCGCCACTGGCGATGTCGGTGGCCACGGCGCGGAACGGGATAGGCAGCTTGTCGAAGTCGCGGGTGTCGGCGGTGTGCGCCAGCTTGCTTTCCAGCAACAGCGCCAGGTTCTGGCCCTGGATCACCCCCAGCGGCAGGCCCAGGCTGCCGTCGTCGCGAAAGCTGAGCTTCTGCTTGACCAGGAAGTCGCGATCATCCTGCTTGCGTCGGAACGGCACGTCCTTGCGCGGTGGGGCGTCGGACAGCGCCTGCTGCCAATCGAGGGTGGTGGCGAGCTTTTCCAGCTCCTCGACACTGTAGCCAGAGGCATACAGGCCGCCGACCACCGCCCCCATGCTGGTGCCGGCGATGGCGTCGATGCGCACGCCCTGTTCCTCCAGGGCCTTGAGCACACCGATGTGGGCCAGGCCGCGGGCCGCGCCCCCCGACAGCACCAGGCCAACCTTGGGCCTGGCCGGTTCGGCGGCGAATACCGTCAGGGTGGTGAGGGCAAGCAGGAAACAGAACAGCAAACGGCGCATCGTGAGTCTCAAACCGTGGGCTAAAGACCGCTAGTATAAGCGGCCCCTCACCTGGAGATGCGTCACCATGGCCGACAGCAAACCGGAAATCGTCATCACGTATTGCACACAGTGCCAATGGCTGCTGCGTGCCGCCTGGCTGGCCCAGGAGCTACTCAGCACATTTGCCGACGACCTTGGCCGAGTGGCCCTGGAGCCCGGCACCGGCGGTATCTTCCGCATTACCTGCAATGGCGTGCAGATCTGGGAGCGCAAGGCCGACGGTGGCTTCCCCGAGGCCAAGGTGCTGAAGCAGCGGGTGCGCGACCAGATCGACCCGCAGCGTGACCTGGGCCATAACGACCGCTGAATCAGGCGCCCTCGGCCAATGGTCGCTGCCTGGGCGGTTGTTCGGCCGCCAGGCGGCTGGACAGCACGATGGCGAAGATGATCAGTGCGCCGCCCAGCAGCATGCGCAGTGTCGGAGTTTCGGCGAACACCACCCAGGCCACGGCTATGCCGTAGACCGGTTCCATGCCGAACACCACGGCGGCGGTGCGCGCCTTGATCACCGACAGGCTGGCGACGAACAGGCTGTGCGCCACGCCGGTGCAGAAGATGCCGAGCAAGGCGATCCACAGCCAGTCCATGGTGGCTACGCCGGCCAGGTCCGGCGCCGCGAACGGCAGCAGGCACAAGCCCACCACCAGATTCTGCCAGAGCGCCGCCTGCACCGCGGGCAGGCGGCCGGAACCGGCGCGGTTGGTGAGTGACAACAGGGAGAACAGCAGCCCCGACAGCAATGACCAGAGCAAACCACCGGTGGCTTCACTGGCCAGGTCGAATGCCGGTGTGACCAGTACCAGGCCGATGCTTACCAGCAACACCAGCAAAGCCTCGTTGCGGCGGATGCGTTCGCGGAACAGCAGGCCTTCGAGGATCACGGTAAAGGCCGGGAAGCTGGCGAAGCCGAGGGTGGCGATGGCCACGCCGGCGACCTTTACCGCGATGAAGAAACTGACCCAGTGCCCGGCCAGCAGCACGCCGCCGAGCAGCAGGCGGCGGGCGTCCTGGCCGTTCAGGCGTTGCCAGCCCGGCCCGGTCAGGCTGGCGAACAGGGCCAGGGCGAGCACGGCGAAGGCGGCGCGGCCGAAGACGATGATCGCCGGGCTGGCGCTGGCGGCCAGTTTGCCGAAGACGCCGGTGAGGCCGAAGAACAGCGCGCCGATGTGCAGGGCGCCGAGGGCGGTGCGGTGGTTCATGGGTGGTCCTTGCTCAAGATCTCTACTGACAGTACTGGCCTCTTCGCGGGCACGCCCGCTCCCACAGGTATT
>NZ_JBNRIJ010000002.1:72768-81167 GCF_053557675.1 Pseudomonas sp. XP1
TGTCGCAAGACTGCTGTCAGTTGTCGCCAGACTCTCGCCGCAATGCCAACAGCGTACACCCGAACGCCCGCAACATCGCCGCCGAAAACGCACTCTGCGAGCTGTACCCCACCTGCGCCGCAATCTCCCCCATCGGCAGCAAGGTCTGCACCACCAGGCGCCGCGCCTTGAGCAAGCGCCGCTGGCGAATGTAGTCCATCGGCGTCATCCCGCATTCCGCCGTAAAGCGTGCATGCAGGCGGGCACTGGACAACCCGGCGATGCGCGCCAGGTCAGCCACTTGCAGCGGGTAGGCGGCATGCCGCTCGATATGCGCATCGAAGGCGGCATAGGGCAGGCGCTGGCTGGCTGCGACGCTGGCTGCCACCGTGGGGTTGAGGCTGGCCAGCAGCAGCGCTGCCCCTTGCCGGGCAATCAGCGGGTCGTGCATGGGGCTGGTCGCCAGCCAGTCCACCAATTGCTGCTGACGCTCGTCCAGGCCCAGTGCGGCGGGGCGGTCGAGCAGGCGGCGGCTGGCATCGGCATGTTCGCCCAGTTGCTCGCGCAACCAGTGGTCCCCTGGTACATCCAGCACCAGGCAATCGCTGCCGCCATCGCTGGCGCAGGTGTGATGGGCGCCCGCCGGTACCACGATCAGCCCCTGTCGATCGATCCCGGCGCCATGCCCCTGCACCTCGAACTCCAGGCGACCGCGCAGGCCGAACACCAGTTGCGGGTGTTCGTGGCTGTGGGCGATCAGGCTGTCGCGGTAATGGCGCAGCGAGAGGATCGGGCCGGCGGTCATGGGGAGAGTCGTCCTCGCAGGGCAGAACCGCATTGTGCCTCATTCCCTGCAGTCCATCACTCGTAACGGTTTTGCCACCGCGCTGTCATCCGCGGCTGCCAGTCTCCAGCAAACTGCGCCGGAGCCTGCCCATGACCCATGCCGAACTGTCACGTGCCTCGCGCAAGCAACGCGTGCGTACCCTGTGGATTTCCGATGTGCATCTGGGCACCCGCGATTGCCAGGCCGAACACCTGTCGCGGTTCCTGAAAGGCTACCAGGCCGACCGCATCTACCTGGTGGGCGATATCATCGATGGCTGGAAGCTGCGCGGCGGAATCTACTGGCCTCAAGCCCACACCAACGTGATCCGCCGCCTGCTGACCATGAGCAAGCGCGGCACCGAGGTGATCTATGTCACCGGCAACCATGACGAATTCCTGCGCCGATACTCCAAACTGGTCCTCGGCAACATCCAGCTGGTGGACGAAGCCGAGCACCTGACCGCCGATGGCCGCCGCCTGCTGGTGATCCATGGCGACCAGTTCGACGTGATTACTCGTTACCACCGCTGGCTGGCGTTCCTCGGTGACCGTGCCTACGAGTTCACCCTGGTGCTCAACCGCTGGCTCAACCACTGGCGTGCCCGCTATGGATACGGCTATTGGTCACTGTCGGCGTACCTGAAGCACAAGGTCAAAGGCGCGGTGAACTTCATCAGCGACTTCGAGGATGCCATTGCGCACGAGTGTACCCGCCGCGGTTTTCATGGGGTGGTGTGTGGGCATATCCACCATGCCGAGATTCGCCAGGTAGGGGAGGTGGAGTACCTCAATTGCGGGGATTGGGTGGAGTCGTGCACGGCGCTGATCGAGCATTGGGATGGCACGATCGAGCTTTATCGGCTGGCGGAGGCGCAGGCGCGTGAAGCGCAGGCCGCGGCGGCGATGCGCGAACCGGCGTAGGGTTTGAGAGCCCTGAGGGCTGCGTTGCAGCCCTTTCGCGACACAAGGCCGCTCCTACAACGACCGCGTGAACCCGGAATTTATGCGGACCTTGTAGGAGCGGCCTTGCGTCGCGATGGGCCGCAAAGCGGCCCCAAAAAATCTACAGGCTGATCTTGCCCAACAGGATATCCCTGAACATCACGAAATCCCCGAACAGGCTATACAGCGGATGGGTAAAGGTCGCAGGCCGGTTCTTTTCGAAAAAGAAATGCCCGACCCAGGCAAAGCCATAGCCGAACACAGGCAAGGCCAGCAGCAGCAACCATTTGCCACTGCCGATGGTGTAGGCCAGCAGGGCAATCACCAGGCTGGTGCCGACGAAGTGCAGGCGGCGGCAGGTGGGGTTGCTGTGCTCGCCAAGGTAGTAAGGGTAGAACTCGGCAAAACTGCGAAAATGCGCTGTGCGGTTCATGGCAGTGCTCCGGGATTAATACTTCTGGACAAGATGCACGGCGTGGAGCCTGAATCGAGTCTAGAGTGACTGGCGAGGCCTATCAGTGACAATAGGCGCCAATTGAATATCCTTGGGGTTCACCGCAGGAGCGGTCAGCATAAAATGCCTGTCATGAGCGAAAGAACCACGTCAGCCAGCTGGGCATCAGGGATCGTGAAGGCACTCGAACTGGAAGGGCTGGACTGCCGGGCCATGTTCAAGCAGCTGGGGCTGGATTTCGCTGCTCTCGACGACCCCGATGCGCGCTTCCCCCAGGACTCCATGACCCGGCTGTGGCAACTGGCGGTGGAACTGTCGGGCAACGAGGCCATAGGCCTGAACATGGCACGGGTGGTGCGCCCGGCGTCGTTCCATGTGGTGGGCTATGCGTTGATGTCCAGCCGCACCCTGGCCGAAGGCTTCGAGCGCCTGGTGCGTTACCAGCGCATCATCGCCGAGAGCTCCGACCTCAGCTTCGTCCTGGGCCCCGAGGGCTATTCGCTGATCCTGACCGTACACGGCGACCATCTGCCACCGACCCGGCACAGTGCCGAGGCATCGCTGGCCTGCGCACTGGCGCTGTGCAGCTGGCTCAGCGGCCGGCCGGTGCAACCGCGCCGGGTGCTGGTGCAGGGGCCGCAGCCAAAGGACATCGAACCGTACAAGGTGGCGTTCCATGCACCGCTGGTGTTCGGTGCACCGCACGATGCGCTGGTGTTCGAGCGCGCCGACATGGAGGCGCCACTGCCTACCGCCAACGAAGCCATGGCCATCCTGCATGACCGCTTTGCCGGCGAATACCTGGCGCGCTTCTCGGAAAGCCGGGTCACCCACCGCGTGCGCCAGGTACTGTGCCGCATCCTGCCGCAGGGCGAACCCAAGCGCGAAACCCTGGCCCAGGCCCTGCATCTGTCACAGCGCACCTTGCAGAGGCGGTTGCAGGAAGAGGGCACCAGCTTCCAGACCCTGCTCGACGATACCCGCCGTGAACTGGCCGAACAGTACCTGGCGCAGCCAGGCATGACCCTGCTGGAAACCGCCTACCTGCTGGGTTTTGCCGACCCCAGCAATTTCTATCGGGCGTTCCGCCGCTGGTTCCATGTCACGCCTGGTGAATACCGCGCCCGCCTGTGTGCGGAGCCCGAGGTGGTCAGTGACGCCAGAACGCCGGCATGCACAACACTAGCACGGTGATGATTTCCAATCGGCCGAGCAGCATGCCGCTGGCGAGAATCCACTTCGCAGCGTCCGGCAGTGTGGCGTAGTTGCCCGACGGGCCGATCACTTCACCCAGGCCCGGGCCCACGCCCGAGACCGTGCCGGCAGCGCCGGTCAGGGCGGTCATCCAGTCCACGCCAAGCAACGACAGCAGCAGCGCCATGACGCAGATGGTGATGGCGAAGAAGAACGAGAAGGTCAGGATCGAGCGCACGATTTCTTCGTCGAGGCGGTGACCGTTGTACTTCTGCTTGATCACCGCGCGCGGGTGGATCAGCTGGTTGAGGCTGGCCTTCAGCAGGATGTAGGCGACCTGGAAGCGGAAGATCTTGATGCCACCTGCCGTCGAGCCGGAGCAGCCGCCGACGAAACCCAGGTAGAAGAACAGCATGAGCGAGAAGTTGCCCCACAGGCTGTAGTCACCCAGGGCGAAGCCGGTGGTGGTGACCACCGAAGTCACGTTCAGCGCCACGTGGCGCAGGGCGTCGAGCCAGTGCAGGTTGGTGGTGGCCCAGTACCAGGTGCCTAGCACCAGCCAGGTGACCACCAGCATGCCCAGCAAACCCTGCACCTGCTGGTCGCGGATCAGTGCCTTGCGGTTGCCGCGCAGGGTCGCCACGTAAAGGGTGAAGGGCAGGCTGCCGAGGATCATCACCACCACCGCGACCCAGTGCACGGCTGGAATATCCCACTTGGCCAACGACTGGTCGGAGGTGGAAAACCCGCCGGTGGAAATCGCCGACATGGCGTGGTTGATCGCATCGAACGGGCTCATGCCTGCCCACCAGAAGCCCAGCGCGCCGAGGATCGAGAAACCGACGTACACCCCAACGATCGACTTGGCGACCATGTGCGAGCGCGGCATGACCTTTTCCGAGCGGTCGGAGGACTCGGTCTGGAACAGGCGCATGCCACCGATGCGCAGCAGCGGCAGGATCGCGACCGCCATGCCGATGAAGCCGATGCCGCCGAGCCAGTGCAGCATCGAACGCCACATCAGGATGCCCGGTGACATGTTATCCAGCCCGCTGAGCACGGTGGCGCCGGTGGCGGTGATGCCCGACATGCTTTCGAAGAAGGCATCGGTGTAGCTGATGTGCTGGGTCAGCAGGAACGGCAGGGCAGCAAACACGCATACCACCAGCCAGCTGCTGACGGTCAGCAGGTACATGTCGCGTGGGCGCAGGTGCACATGCTCGGGGCGGCCCTGGAGCACCAGGGCCAGGCCGGCGATGAAGGTGATCAGGCTCGACCAGAGGAACGACGGCATGTCACGGGTGCGTTCGAAGATCACCAGGGTCACCATGGGGACGGCCATGCTGACGGCGAGGGTAATCAGGAAGATGCCGATGATGAAACCAATGATCCTTAAGGTCGGCAACGCCATGTGATCTGCTCTGACTCGAAACGGAAGGGCGCCATTCTACCTATGGGTCTTGTGATGTAAACGCTAGAATGGCGGCACATTTACCTGCCAGGAGGGTAGCCGATGGAGGCTCTCGACGCATTGCTCAACCGTGTTTCCGTGCCACGCCTGACCGACCCGGCGCCCAATGCCGCCCAGCGCGAGGCGCTGTTCCAGGCCGCTCTGCGCGCCCCGGACCACGGCCAGCTGCGGCCTTGGCGCTTCCTCACCATCGAAGGCCAGGGCCGAGAGAAGCTGGGTGAATTGTTCGCCGAAGCGCTGCAGCACAAGGGGGACGCCAGCCAGGCTGCCCTGGACAAGGCCCGCGCCATGCCCCTGCGGGCGCCGTTGCTGATCGTGGTGATTGCCAAGCTGCAGGACCACTTCAAGGTGCCCAAGTCCGAGCAGCGGCTGGCGGCGGGCTGTGCGGCGCACGGCATCCTGATTGCGGCGCATGCCCAAGGTATCGGTGCAGTGTGGCGCACCGGGGACATGGCTTTCGATACCCATGTGCACAAGGGCCTTGGGCTGGCCGCGAACGAGGAGCTGATCGGGTATCTGTATGTGGGTACGCCGCTGACCGAGCCGCGTACGGCGCCTATTCTGGAAACCGCTGGTTTTGTCAGTGCCTGGGGCGAGTAACGCAGCCTTGGGCTGATTGCAGTATCAAGGCATCCGGCCCTTTCGCGGGTAAACCCGCTCCCACAGGTGTGGCGCAAATTTCAGGCCTTGTACAGTACTTGTGGAAAGGGCAGGTGCCTTTACAGCGCTTCAGCCGCCCGCTGCTTCCACAGGTGTGGCGCAAATTTCAGGCCTTGCACAAGTACCTGTGGGAGCGGGTTTACCCGCGAAGAGGCCGGGGGCATTTACATCACATCAACTGCCTGTCGCTTCAGTCACAGGCAACTCCAGTCGAGCCACAAAGCCCCCCTTCGGATGGTTCTCCAGCACCAGGCTGCCACCATGGCGCTCCGCCGCCTTGCGTGCAATCGCCAGCCCCAGGCCATGCCCCGGCGCTTCCTGCCCTGGCGCACGGAAGAACGGTTCCCCCAGCTGCGCCAAGTGTTCCGTCGCCGCCCCCGGCCCATGATCACGCACGCTGATCACGATACGGTCCTGTTCGCGCACGGCGCTGATTTCAATCGGCTGCCCCTGCGGGTTGAAGCGCAGGGCGTTACGCAGCAGGTTGTCGACGGCACGCTCGATCAGGGTTGGCCAACCTTGCAAGGTCAACCCCGGCTGCGCCTCCAGGCGCACGTCCTGCTCTGGTGCGCTGAGCTGGGCGTCCTTGCGCACGCTGCCGAGCAGGGCGTTGAGGTCGACCGGCTCGGCGTGGGCCTGTTCGGCATCGACCCGCGCCAGGGCGAGAATTTCGCTGATCAGGTCTTCCAGGCGGTCGCATTCGCGGGTCAGGCGTGGCCACAACGCCTCACGCTGCTCGGGCTCGGCGCGCTCGGCCAGGGCCAGGGCGATACGCAGCCTGGCCAGTGGTGAGCGCAGTTCATGGGACACATCGCGCAGCAACTGGCGCTGGCTGCCGATGGTGCTTTGCAGGCGCGCGCCCATCTTGTTGAAGTCCTTGGCCAGCACGCCGAACTCGTCACGCCGCGCCGCCAGCTGCGCCAGGCTGTTCTGCTGGTAAGTGGTCTGGCCCAGGTCATGCACGGCGCTGCGCAGGCGACTGAGCGGGCGGGTGATGGACAGGGTGACCAGCAGGCTGAACAGTGTCAGCACCACCAGGGCAATGCCCAGCGCACTGAGCGGCCACAACAGGCTTTCGCGGTGCCAGGCATCCAGCGCCGGGTGAGGGATGCGGTAGATCAGCAGGTACGTTTCGCCGGTGTCGGGGCTGGTGTATTCCTCGGTCAACCGGCGCCACGGCAGGCGCCGCTGGTCATTGTGCTGGCGTGCCTCGAAGGCCGCCGCACGGCGCGGGAAGGTGCCGGGCACCACGGCTTCGCCACTGTCGTCGAGCACCTGCACGTCAATCTTGTAGCGGTCCTTGCGCCGTTCCAGGAAGTGCTGTGCCGAAGCCAGGCCCTCCTGCTCGTAGTGCTTGGCCCACTTGCTGGCCAGGGTATTCAGGCCCGGGTGGCGGCTGAGGATCCAGGCGTCCTGGTTGAGCATATGGCCCAGCAGGATCGACAGGCCCGCAACCAGGGTGATGGCCAGCCAGAAACTGGCCAGGATGCGCCAGAACAGTGAACGCAAGTGCACCTCCTGCAAACAAGAAAAGCCCGGCTCGCTCTGAGGCGGGCCGGGCATCGGGCGGACAGCTTACTGGGCCTTGTTGCCTTTTTCAGCTTTCCAGGCCTGGAACTCCTGCCACTCGGCTTTCTGTGCGGCGCGTTCCTTCTGCAGTTCGTCGAACTTCTTCTGCTGCTCAGGCTTGAGCAGGGCACGGACCGCGCTGTCAGTCTTGTCGCGGTTGGCCTGCAGTTCGTCCTTCATCGCCTTCTGGTCGGCGGCCGGCAGTTTGGACAGGTAGCGCTCGGTAATGTCGCGGCGCTGTTTCATCTGTTCGCCCATCAGCTTGCCGATCTGCTGGCGCTGGTCACGGCTCAGGTCCAGCTGGTGGAAAGGCGCATCACCGCGATGATGTGGGCCGTCGTGGCGCGGGCCGCCTTCAGGCATGGCCATGGCCACGGTCGGCAGGGCGGCGGCGAACATCAGGGCGATAAGGGTCTTGCGCATGGTGTCTCTCCTTTCATGGGCCGGTGGTTACCGGATGAGCACAGTCTAGGGAGATCACCGTCAAGCGCGGTCAGTGGATGGTAAAGGCTCGGTAAAGATGTTCAGAGGCAGTAGTAATAGCCACGGCTGCGCAGGGCGACGATGCGCGGCCGGCCATCGGCGTGGGGGCCGATCTTCTTGCGCAGGTTGCTGACGTGCATGTCCAGGCTGCGGTCGTACAGGGTCAGCTTGCGGCCCAGGCCGATCTGCGCCAGTTCCTGCTTGTCCAGCGGCTCGCCGGGTTGGCGCAGCAGCGCTTCGAGAATGCGGCTTTCGGACAGGGTCAGGGTCATTTCGCGGCCATCGATACTGGCCACGCCACGGGCAGGGCTGTAGACCAGGTCGCCCAGTTCCACCTGGCTGGTGGTGGCGGTGGGGTGGCTGCGGCGCAGCACGGCACGCAGGCGAGCGGTGAGTTCACGCGGGTCGCAGGGTTTGGCCAGGTAGTCGTCAGCGCCCAGTTCCAGGCCGAGGATGCGGTCCAGCGGCTCGCCGCGGGCCGAGAGCATCAGCACCGGCAGTTCGGCATGCTCGCTGCGCAACTGCTTGAGCAGTTCCAGGCCACTGCCGTCGGGCAGCATCACGTCCAGCACCACGGCCGCCGGGGCATGCGTGGCCAAGGCATGACGTGCGCTCTGGCCATCGTGGCAGGCGCGCACGGTAAACCCTTCCTGGGTCAGCCAGCTGCCGAGCAGCTCGCACAGCTCCTGGTCATCATCTATCAGTAACAGCTCGCTCATGACTCACTCAATTCAACCATTGACGGCGGCTATTCGGCCCGCCAGTGGCAAAGATACCGCAGACTGATGGCAACAGTATAACTGCCGGTACCGCGCGGGC
>NZ_JBNRIJ010000002.1:81310-97716 GCF_053557675.1 Pseudomonas sp. XP1
GGGAGTCGAACTCGGCAACGATCAGGCTACCGCTGAAACCCGCTTCGCCCGGGTCGTTGCTGTCGATCGCCGGGTGCGGGCCGGCCAGTACCACGCGGCCCTCCGCCTTCAGCTGCTGCAGGCGTTCGATGTGCGCCGGGCGGGCGGCCAGGCGTTTTTCCAGGGAGTTTGCGACGTCGCTGGCGATGATGGCGTAGAGCATGTCAATCCTTGGGTTTGGAGGTAGAAGGGTCGTCGTGCAGGTGGCGCGACAGGTACACGCCCTGCGCCACGAGGAACATCACGGTCATGCCCAGGCTGCCGAATACCTTGAAGTCGACCCAGAAGTCCTGGAAGGTGAAGGCAACGAACAGGTTGGCCGCGCCGCAGAACAGGAAGAAGCCGATCCAGGCCAGGTTCAGGCGGGTCCAGATGGCATCGGGCAGGCTCAGGGCGTGGCCCATGATGCGCTTGATCAGCACCCGATCGCCGATGAAGTGGCTGCCGGCGAAGCCCAGTGCGAACAGCCAGTTCACCACCGGCGCCTTCCATTTCAGGAAGGTTTCGCTGTGGAAGGTCAGGGTCAGGCCGCCGAACACCAGGCAGGCTATCAGAGTCAGCCACTGGCCCTTTTCCAGCTTGCGCTGGCGCAGGAACAGCGCGCCGTAGACTACCAGCGAGCTGATGATCAGCATGGCCGTTGCACTGTAGATGCCGCCGAATTCGAAGCTGTGGCCGGCGACTTCCATGGGACGCGGGTCGAGCTTGTAGACGATGAAGAACAGCAGCAGCGGGATGAAATCGATGAATTGTTTCACAATGGCAGCCAGAATCGGGATGTGACGGCATAATAACAAACATCGATTCCAGCGAAAGCGCTCCTCCATGAATGTTGATCTGCACTGTCACAGCACGGCCTCCGACGGCGCCCTGTCGCCCTCGACACTGGTCGCCCGGGCCCATGAGCACGGGGTGCAAACGCTGGCACTGACCGACCATGACACCATCGAAGGCCTGCCCGAGGCGCGCCAGGCCTGCCGCGACAGGGGCATGCACTGGGTCAGCGGGGTAGAGCTGTCGTGCACCTGGGGTGGCGCGACCATCCATGTGCTGGGCTATGACTTCCCGCTCGACGCGCCACCCCTGCTGGCGGCGATCGAAGCGCTGCACCATGGCCGCTGGCTGCGCGCCGAAGAAATCGACAAACGGCTGGCGGCCAAGGGCATGCCTGGTACCCTCGACGGCGCCCGCGCCGTGCAGCACGAACTGGGCGATAGCGGCAACGCCCCGGCGCGGCCGCATTTTGCGGAGTACCTGGTGCGTGCCGGGCACGTCAAGGACCGCGGCGAGGCGTTTCGCAAATGGCTGGGGGCCGGCAAGCTGGGGGACGTCAAACAGCACTGGCCGACCCTTGACGAAACCGTTGCCACCCTGCGGCAGTCCAACGCTTGGGTGAGCCTGGCGCATCCCATGCACTACGATCTGACCCGCAGCAAGCGCAGAAGGCTGATTGCCGACTATATTCAGGCAGGCGGGCAGGCGCTTGAAGTGGTCAACGGGATGATGCCTGCCGAGCAGGTGGGCACCATGTCCATCCTCACCCGTGAGTTCGGCCTGCTGGCAAGCGCCGGCAGTGACTTCCACGGCCCCGGCACCTGGGGCGAGATCGGTGCCTACCGGCCTTTGCCCGAGGACCTGCCACCTCTGTGGCGCCGATTCAGTCATGAACAGCCTTTGGCGGTATGAACAGGATGACTACGTGAGCCAATTTTTCCAGATTCATGCGGAGAATCCGCAGGCGCGCCTGATCAAACAGGCCGTCGAGATCATTCGCAAGGGCGGCGTGGTGGTGTATCCGACCGACTCGGCCTATGCCCTGGGGTGCCAGATCGGCAACAAGGCAGCGATCGAGCGGGTGCGGCGCCTGCGTGGCCTGGACAAGACCCACAACTTCACCCTTATGTGCTGCGACATGTCGCAGCTGGGGTTGTACGCCAAGGTCGACACCGGCACCTTCCGCCTGCTCAAGGCCCATGTGCCCGGGCCTTACACCTTCATCCTCAATGGCACCCGCGAGGTGCCGCGCCTGCTGCTGCACGAAAAGCGCCGCACCATCGGCTTGCGCGTGCCGGACCATGCCATCACCCTGGCCCTGCTGGCCGAACTGGGCGAGCCGCTGATGAGCGTGAGCCTGATCCTGCCGGGTGACGACGAGCCGATGACCGACCCTTACGAGATCCGCGAGCGCCTGGAGCATCATGTGGACCTGGTAATCGACGGCGGTTTCGGTGACCTCAAGGCATCGACCATCATCGACCTGTCCGGCGATGAGCCGGAGCTGGTCCGTGAAGGCTGCGGCGACCCCACGCCGTTCCTGGTCAACGCGTGAGTCAGGCGGAAGCACCCGAGGCGCCGGCCGAGCAGGCCGAGGTACCTCGACAGCTGCAGTTGGCCCTGGTCTATGGCGAGGCCCTGACCGAGCTGCCCCTGGACCTGTACATCCCGCCGGACGCCCTGGAAGTCATCCTCGAAGCCTTTGAAGGCCCGCTGGACCTGTTGCTGTACCTGATCCGCAAGCAGAACATCGACATCCTCGACATCCCGGTGGCGGAAATCACTCGCCAGTACATGGGCTACGTGGAACTGATGAAGAGCGTGCGCCTGGAACTGGCCGCTGAATACCTGGTGATGGCTGCCATGCTCGCCGAGATCAAGTCGCGCATGTTGCTGCCGCGCTCGGCCGACGTCGAAGAGGAGGAGGGTGACCCGCGCGCCGAACTGATCCGCCGGCTGCAGGAGTACGAGCGCTTCAAGGCCGCCGCCGAAGGTATCGATGAATTGCCACGGGTTGGCCGCGAGGTAGTGGTGCCGCGCCTGGAGGCACCGCAGGCCAAGGTGCGCAAGCTTTTGCCCCAGGTCAGCCTGGAAGAGCTGCTGGTGTCGATGGCCGAGGTGATGCGCCGCAACGACCTGTTCGAAAGCCATCAGATCACCCGCGAGACGTTGTCCACCCGCGAGCGCATGAGCCAGGTGCTGGAACGCCTGAAGGGCGGCGGTTTCGTGCCGTTCGTCGACCTCTTTGCTGCCGAGGAGGGCAAGCTGGGCGTGGTGGTGACCTTCATGGCGATTCTCGAGTTGGTGAAGGAATCGCTGATCGAACTGGTGCAGAATGAACCCTTCGCCGCCATCCACGTGCGGCTACGCCCGGCGCTTGTTGAAGAACCTGATGAACCTGAATGAACCCCGCGACCTGGCGTCGCTGATCGAAGCCTTCCTGCTGGCCTCGGGCAAGCCACAATCCCTGGAGCGCCTGTACGAGCTGTTCGAGGAAGCCGAACGACCGGAACCCAAGGCCTTCAGGCACGCTCTGGAGCTGCTGGGCGAGTCGTGCAATGGCCGCGCCTTCGAACTCAAGGAGGTGGCCAGCGGTTACCGCCTGCAGATTCGCGAAGACTTTGCGCCGTGGGTCGGGCGCCTGTGGGAAGAACGCCCGCAGCGCTACTCGCGCGCGCTGCTGGAAACCTTGGCCTTGATCGCCTACCGCCAGCCCATTACCCGTGGCGAAATCGAGGATGTGCGTGGCGTGGCGGTGAACAGCAATATCATCAAGACCTTGATGGAGCGCGAGTGGATCCGTGTGGTCGGCTACCGCGAAGTGCCCGGGCGGCCGGCGATGTTCGCCACTACCAAGGCGTTTCTCGACCATTTCAACCTCAAGAGCCTGGATGAGCTGCCAGCCTTGGCCGAGCTGCGGGAGATGGAGCCCGAGCCGCTGCTCGACCCGGACGATGCGCCTGTGCCAGCGCACCTGCAGGCTTTGGCTGATGCCAGCCTTGCGGAAGAGGAGGAGGTTGCCGAGCCGAAGGAGGAGACCAGCTTCCGAAGCCTGCTGGTGGAGCTCGATGCGATGGAAGAAGGGCTGAAGACCGATTTTGATGATTTGCGCGAGGAAGAGACTGAGGCCTCGGTGGAGGAAGAGGGCAAGTTGCAGCCCTGATCTGCAGTTGCCTGTACCGGCCTCTTCGCGGGTGAACCCGCTCCCACAGGGATACCACAGCTTCTGAATGTGGTGCTGTACCTGTGGGAGCGGGTTTACCCGCGAAAGGGCCTGCATTGCCAATACACCACCATTAGGCAGAAACCCCTCGCAAAGCCCACAAAACCCTCTACCCTCCAGTGCGTTCCCCCGCCGAACCGCGTATGATGCGCGGCCTTTTGGCGTGTTCGTCGCCAGAACCCATATTTCATTCCTACACCGGGAGGTGCCCAGATGAGTGAGCAAGACCTGCAAGATACCGAAATCACCCCTCCATCCGGCGAAAAGCTGCAGAAAGTGCTGGCGCGCATTGGCGTTGGCTCGCGCCGTGACGTCGAGGCCTGGATCAGCCAGGGCCGCATCAAGGTCAACGGCGTCGAGGCCACCCTCGGCCAGCGCGTCGACCTGCACGACGCCATTGCCGTGGATGGCAAGCTGATCAAGCGCGAAGAGGCCGCCGAGGCCACCCGCCGGGTGATCATGTACAACAAGCCCGATGGCGAAATCTGCACCCGTGACGACCCGGAAGGTCGCCCGACCGTGTTCGACCGCCTGCCACGGCCGAAAGAAGGCCGCTGGATCAACATCGGCCGCCTTGACATCAACACCACCGGCCTGCTGCTGTTCACCACCGACGGTGAACTGGCCAACCGCCTGATGCACCCGTCCTACGAGATGGACCGTGAGTACGCGGTACGTGTGCGTGGTGAGGTCGATGACGAGATGATCGAGCGCCTGAAGGCCGGCGTTATGCTGGAAGACGGCCCGGCCAAGTTCACCGACATCCAGAAGGCACCCGGTGGCGAAGGCTTCAACCACTGGTACCACTGCGTGGTGATGGAAGGCCGCAACCGTGAAGTGCGTCGCCTGTGGGAGTCCCAGGGCATGGTGGTCAGCCGCCTGAAGCGCGTGCGTTTCGGCCCGGTGTTCCTCAACTCCGACCTGCCGATGGGCCGCTGGCGTGAAATGACCCAGGGCGAAATCGACATCCTTGCTGCTGAAGTGGGCCTGCAGCCGGTGGCGCTGCCAGCCATGAAGCTCAAGGCCAAGGACAAGATGGAGCGCCTGCAGCGCAAGTCGACCCGCCCGCTGGGCCGTGGCGAGCGCGTGCGCAACCTGCGCCCGGCTCACGAAGGTGCTGCTGCCGGCGAACGCCCGGCGCGCCAGCCGCGTGAAGAGGCCCCGCGCAAGACCGGCCGTGGCAGCACCGTGGCCGAGCGCCCGAGCGAGATGCGCAAGCGTCCGGCCAAGCCTGACGGTGACAAGCCGGCAGGGCGTGGCCGCGGCAAACCGCGTGGCTGATTGGCCTTTGCGTTGAAACAGAACCAGCCTTCGGGCTGGTTTTTTTATGCCTGTGAGAATTTGGGGCTGCGCAGCAGCCCCAAGATATTGAACAAAAAGAATTTTCGGACGACTGGCAAGTTCCCGAACCACTCCGTAAAGAAAACTGTACGAATGTGGGCGGTTTCAGCCCGGATTTCAGATTAGGTCGAATCGTGTAAACAAACCTTGCCGCCGACACCTCGTCAAAACAGCCAGCCACGCCCCACCCACCCTTGCCCAAAGCCCCGCCCCACGGTGTTATAGCCGCCATTGCCGTGTGCAAAAGCCGGTCCACAGAGCCAGGCTGATAAAACAACAAATGGAGGCGCCATGTACGCCGATCACTCCGCCTTTCAAGGCCCACACCACAGGATCGCTGCGTTTTTTCCCGAGGAAACGATGCAACGCGTTGACGCCTGCGCGTTTGCAGGGGTATACAGTGCGCCGCGTTTTACCTGTGACTCCTTTGCGTACCGCGCACTCTTGATCACGCCTGGTTGACCCGCCCCGGCGGCACCTGAGATCAGGAAACCCAAGGTAACCACCTTGCCCATTCCGCTGCGCCACGAGCGCGGTGGGTCCGATTCCGTCACAGATAAAAACAATGCAGGTGACTTCGTTCATGAGTGGACAAAACATGCATTCAGGCGAGCTCAAGCGGGGCCTGAAGAACCGCCATATCCAGTTGATCGCCCTCGGCGGTGCGATTGGTACCGGCCTGTTCCTCGGCTCGGCAGGCGTGATGAAATCCGCTGGCCCGTCGATGATCCTTGGTTACGCCATCTGCGGCTTCATCGCCTTCATGATCATGCGCCAACTCGGCGAAATGATCGTCGAAGAGCCAGTGGCCGGCTCGTTCAGCCATTTCGCCCACACCTACTGGGGTGGTTTCGCCGGCTTCCTGTCGGGCTGGAACTGCTGGGTGCTGTACATCCTGGTGGGCATGTCGGAGCTTTCGGCGGTCGGCAAGTATGTCCACTACTGGTGGCCGGAGATCCCCACCTGGGTCACGGCGGCAGCGTTCTTCGTGCTGATCAACGCCATCAACCTGATGAACGTGAAGTTCTTCGGTGAGGCCGAATTCTGGTTTGCCATCATCAAGGTGGTGGCCATCGTCAGCATGATCGGCCTGGGTGCCTACCTGCTGACCAGCGGCAGCGGCGGCCCTGAAGCCACCGTGGCCAACCTGTGGTCTCACGGCGGCTTCTTCCCGAACGGTGTCAGCGGGCTGGTAATGGCCCTGGCCTTCATCATGTTCTCCTTCGGTGGCCTGGAAATGCTCGGTTTCACCGCCGCCGAGGCCGACAAGCCGAAGACCGTGATCCCCAAGGCGATCAACCAGGTCATCTACCGTATCCTGATCTTCTATGTCGGTGCCCTGGTGGTGCTGCTGTCGCTGACCCCATGGGACAACCTGGTCGCCAGCATCGATGCGTCTGGCGGCAGCTATGGCAGCAGCCCGTTCGTGCAGGTGTTCTCGCTGCTGGGCAGTGACGTGGCTGCGCACCTGCTGAACTTCGTGGTCCTGACTGCAGCGCTTTCGGTGTACAACAGCGGCACCTACTGCAACGCCCGCATGCTGCTGGGCATGGCCGAGCAGGGCGATGCCCCGGCGTCGCTGGCCAAGGTCGACAGCCGTGGTGTGCCGGTGCGCTCGATCCTGGTGTCGGCAGGCGTGACGCTGATCGCGGTGCTGCTCAACTACCTGATGCCGCAAAACGCGCTGGAGCTGCTGATGTCGCTGGTGGTGGCCACCCTGGTGATCAACTGGGCGATGATCAGCTACTCGCACCTGAAGTTCCGCCAGCACCTGGACCGCACTGGCCAGAAGCCGCTGTTCAAGGCGCTGTGGTACCCCTACGGCAACTACATCTGCCTGGCGTTCGTGGTGCTGATCCTGGGCATCATGCTGATGATCCCGGGTATCCAGGTTTCCGTGTATGCGATACCGGTGTGGCTGTTCGCCATGTTCGTGGTCTACATGGTCAAGCCGCGTCGCAGGGCGCAGGCCCTTGGGGCTGCTGGTAGCGTCGCCAAGTAAGGCGCTGCAGGTAGCGTACAAATAACCCGAAGTCAGGAACTGGCTTCGGGTTTTTTATTGCCTGTACCGGCCCCTTCGCGGGGAGCGGGTTTACCCGCGAAGGGGCCGGTACAGGCAAAAATCAGATCTGCTCCAGCAACCAACTGCGAAACGCCCGCAGCGACGGCAACGCCTCATTGCGCGGTGGGTAGATCAGGTAATAACTGCGCTGGCTGGCAAATGCCACCCCGGGGCTGTGCAGCTCACCCTTGGCCAGTTCTTCCTCCACCAGTATGCGCGGCACCAGGCCGATGCCGATCCCGGCCCGTACCGCCTGGATCAGGTGCGAGGTCAACTCGAAGCTCGGCCCCAGGCGCATCGCCCGGTGCGCCAGGCCATGGTGCGAGAACCACTCGCCCCAGGCATGCGGATTGTTGGCCACATTCAGCAGCACCTCTTCACTGATGCGTGCAGGGCTCCAGCCCTGGCTGTCCGCGCCAGCCTCCGGCGGCAATATCACCACCAGTTCCTCGGCATGCAGGCGATGGCAGATCAACCCCGGCAAGTCGTGGCTGGCCACGCCGATGGCGGCATCGATCTCGCTGGTGTCGAAGTTGATGGCTTCGATGCGTGAATGTATGTGCACCAGCATGCCCGGGTGAGCGCTGTAGAAGGCGTGCAGCCGTGGCAGCAGCCATTTCGAGCCGAAGGTGGGCAGTGTGGCCAGGCGCAGGGTGCCCACCCCCGACTGGTAGGCCAATGCCTGCAAGGTGGCACTGCGGATGCGCCCCAGTGCCTCGCTGAGCTCGCGCTGGTACAGGCGGCCGACATCGGTCAGCTGCACCTGGCGCCCCTCGCGGCGGAACAGGGTCAGACCCAGTTGCTGCTCCAGCGCCTGCACCTGGCGGCTGACCGCGCTCTGGGTCAGCGACAGCTCGGCGGCGGCGCGGGTGTAGCTTTCATGCCGGGCGGCAGCCTCGAAAGCCAGTAGCAGCGACATGGATGGGGTCAGATGGCGGTAATTCATTCATGAAAGTCATTGATAGCGGCAGGATTATCCGTTTGCCCCTGAAGCAAAACTACAGGAACATTGGCCTGCACGTCACCTCCGCATGCCAACACTCATGCCGGAACGACAGGAATCCCGTGAATTAGCCAATATCAAGAGGCCATCCTTCGATGATCGCCCAGCTGCCGACCGTTGCCCCGAGCGCCAACTACCCCGAATTCCTCGAAGCCCTGCGCAACAGCGGCTTCCGTGGCCAGATCAGTGCCGACTACGGTACCCGCACGGTGCTGGCCACCGACAACTCGATCTACCAGCGCTTGCCACAGGCGGCGGTGTTCCCGCTGGACGCCGACGATGTGGCGCGGGTCGCCACGCTGATGGCCGAGGAGCGCTTCCAGCAGGTCAAGCTGACCCCGCGCGGCGGTGGTACCGGCACCAACGGGCAGTCGCTGACCGACGGCATCGTCGTCGACCTGTCGCGGCACATGAACAAGATTCTCGAAATCAACGTCGAGGAACGCTGGGTGCGGGTGCAGGCCGGTACCGTCAAGGACCAGCTCAACGCCGCGCTCAAGCCGCACGGGCTGTTCTTCGCCCCCGAGCTGTCCACCTCCAACCGTGCCACTGTCGGCGGCATGATCAACACCGATGCCAGTGGCCAGGGGAGCTGTACCTATGGCAAGACCCGCGATCACGTACTGGAGCTGCACAGTGTGCTGCTCGGTGGCGAGCGCCTGCACAGCCTGCCGATCGACGATGCCGCGCTGGAACAGGCCTGTGCCGCGCCCGGCCGGGTCGGCGAGGTGTACCGCATGGCCCGGGAGATTCAGGAAACACAGGCCGACCTCATCGAAACCACCTTCCCCAAGCTCAACCGTTGCCTGACCGGCTACGACCTGGCGCACCTGCGCGACGAGCAGGGCCGCTTCAACCTCAACAGCGTGCTGTGCGGTGCCGAGGGCTCGCTGGGTTATGTGGTCGAAGCCAAGCTCAATGTGCTGCCGATTCCCAAGTACGCCGTGCTGGTCAACGTGCGTTACACCAGCTTCATGGATGCCCTGCGTGATGCCAACGCGCTGATGGCGCACAAGCCGCTGTCGATCGAGACCGTCGACTCCAAGGTGCTGATGCTGGCGATGAAGGACATCGTCTGGCACAGCGTCGCTGAATACTTCCCGGCCGACCCCGAGCGCCCGACCCTGGGCATCAACCTGGTGGAGTTCTGTGGCGACGAGCCGGCCGAGGTCAATGCCAAGGTGCAAGCGTTCATCCAGCACCTGCAGAACGACACCAGCGTCGAGCGCCTGGGCCACACCCTGGCCGAGGGCGCCGAGGCGGTGACCCGCGTCTACACCATGCGTAAACGTTCGGTGGGCCTGCTGGGCAACGTCGAGGGCGAAGTGCGCCCGCAACCGTTCGTGGAAGACACCGCGGTGCCGCCGGAGCAACTGGCCGACTACATCGCCGACTTCCGTGCACTGCTCGATGGCTACGGCCTGGCCTACGGCATGTTCGGCCACGTCGATGCCGGTGTGCTGCACGTGCGCCCGGCACTGGACATGAAGGACCCGGCCCAGGCCGCACTGGTCAAGCCGATTTCCGACGCAGTGGCGGCGCTGACCAAAAGCTATGGTGGCTTGCTGTGGGGCGAGCACGGCAAGGGCCTGCGTTCGGAATATGTGCCGGAGTACTTCGGCGAGCTGTACCCGGCGCTGCAGCGCCTGAAGGGTGCTTTTGACCCGCACAACCAGCTCAACCCGGGCAAGATCTGCACCCCGCCAGGCAGCGCCGAGGGCCTGACCAAGGTCGATGGTGTGACGCTGCGCGGTGACCTCGACCGTACTATCGACGAACGCGTGTGGCAGGACTTCCCTAGCGCCGTGCACTGCAACGGCAACGGCGCCTGCTACAACTACGACCCCAACGACGCCATGTGCCCGTCGTGGAAGGCCACCCGTGAACGCCAGCATTCGCCCAAGGGCCGTGCCTCGCTGATGCGCGAATGGCTGCGCCTGCAGGGCGAGGCCAACATCGACGTGCTGGCGGCGGCGCGCAACAAGGTGTCGTGGCTCAAGGGCCTGCCGGCACGTCTGCGCAACAACCGTGCGCGCAGCCAGGGCCAGGAAGACTTCTCTCATGAGGTGTACGACGCCATGGCCGGCTGCCTGGCGTGCAAGTCGTGCGCCGGGCAGTGCCCGATCAAGGTCAACGTGCCGGACTTCCGCTCGCGCTTCCTCGAGCTGTACCACGGCCGTTACCAGCGCCCGTTGCGTGACTACCTGATCGGTTCGCTGGAGTTCACCATCCCGTATCTGGCTCACGCGCCCAGGCTGTACAACGCGGTGATGGGCTCGAAGTGGGTGAGCAAGCTGCTGGCCGACAAGGTTGGCATGGTCGACAGCCCACTGATCAGCCGCTTCAACTTCCAGGCCACCCTGACTCGCTGCCGCGTCGGCGTGGCCAGCGTGCCGGCCCTGCGTGAACTGACCCCGGCCCAGCGCGAACGCAGCATCGTGCTGGTGCAAGATGCCTTTACCCGTTACTTCGAGACGCCGCTGCTGTCGGCCTTCATCGACCTGGCGCACCGCCTGGGCCACCGGGTGTTCCTGGCACCGTACAGTGCCAACGGCAAGCCACTGCACGTTCAGGGCTTCCTCGGTGCGTTCGCCAAGGCGGCGATCCGCAATGCCACCCAGCTCAAGGCCCTGGCCGAGTGCGGCGTGCCGCTGGTGGGCCTGGACCCGGCGATGACCCTGGTGTATCGCCAGGAGTACCAGAAAGTGCCGGGCCTGGATGGCTGCCCGCAGGTGCTGTTGCCGCAGGAGTGGTTGATGGATGTGCTGCCGGAGCAGGCACCGACCGCGCCGGGCAATTTCCGCCTGATGGCGCACTGCACCGAAAAGACCAACGTACCGGCCAGCACCAGGCAGTGGGAGCAGGTGTTCGCCCGCCTTGGCCTGAAGCTGGTGACCGAGGCGACTGGCTGCTGCGGCATGTCCGGTACCTACGGGCACGAGGCCCGCAACCAGGACACCTCGCGGACCATCTTCGAGCAGTCGTGGGCGACCAAGCTGGACAAGGAAGGCGAGCCGTTGGCGACAGGTTACTCGTGCCGCAGCCAGGTCAAGCGCATGACCGAGAGGCAGATGCGTCACCCGCTGGAAGTGGTGCTGCAGTACGCCAAGCGCTGACTATCAGGGCCTCGGGGCTGCCTTGCAGCCCCCTGGTTTACGCCGTCCCTGTAGGAGCAGCCTTGCGCTGCGAAGAGGCCGGTAGAGCCAATAGGTTTTCTTCGGCAGTAATGGCCTCTTCGCAGCACAAGGCTGCTCCTACAAGTCCCGTGCATGCCTTGAAGATGATGCCTGCCGATACAGATACAGGCTCAACACCAGCCCGCAAGCCGCCGCCGCTGCCGCAAACAGAAACATCGAAGCAAACCCGAACCCCGCCGCCACCGCGCCAACCAGCGGCCCGGTCACCCCCAACGACAAATCGATGAATAGCGAATAAGCCCCCACCGCCGCCCCGCGGTTGGCCGCCGACACTTGGTTCACCGCCTCCACCCCCAGTGCCGGGAACACCAGCGAGAAGCCGAACCCGCTCAGCGCGGCCCCTGCCAACGCCAGTTCGGCGCTGGGCGCCAGCCACAGCATCAGCAGCCCAAGCGTTTCCACCGACAGGCAGGCAATCGCCACCCGGAACCCGCCAAGCCGGTTGATCAGGTTGCCGAACAGCAGCCGAGCGCTGATGAAGCTGGCGCCGAACAGGCTCAGGGTCAGTGCCGCATTGGCCCAGCCGCGGCTGGCGTAATACAAGGTGATGAAGGTGGCGATGGTGCCAAAGCCGATCGAGCCCAGGGCAAGCCCCGAGCCGTGCGGGAACACCTTGCCCAGCACCCGCAGGAACGGCAGGCGCACGCCACTGACGATCGGCGCGGCCTGTTTGGGCCAGGCCAGCAGCAACCCGAGCGCACATAGCAGGATGATGCTCGCGCCCATGCTCCACAGCCCCAGGTTCCTGACCATCAGCACACCCAGCGGAGCGCCGATGGCCAGCGCGCCATAGCTGGCGATGCCGTTCCAGGAAATGACCTTGGCCGTGTTTTCGGCACCTACACGGCCAATGCCCCAGCCAATGGCGCCAGAGCCCACCAGGCTTTCGGCGCTGCCGAGCACCAGGCGGCCGACCAGCAGGCAGGCCAGGCTCAGCCAGGGCAGGTGGGTGAGGAAGGCGCAGGCCAGCATGAACACCCCGCTGAGCCCGCAGCCGGCCAGGCCATACATGACCGCCTTCTTGCTACCGTGATTGTCGATGATGCGGCTGGCGGTGGGGCGGCTGAGCAGGGTGGCCAGGTACTGCACGCTGATCACCAGCCCCGCGACCACGGCACTGAAGCCCAGATCGTTGTGCACATGGCCGGGCAATACGGCCAGCGGGATGCCGATGTTCAGGTAGCCGATGAAGGTGAAGAGGACGATGGAGACGACTTGCAGGGTGACCGCAAGGAAGTGCGGTGAGTGGGGCATGAGGGCCTACGTGGGTTCTGGACGGTGTGAAAACGTGATGACGGGGGTAGCCCGCAGGTCAGCCGTTTTCACACAGTCGGGGGATGCGCGGTTATTCCTGGTCAGCGCTGGATTGATCGTCACCATCCTGCTCGACGGCAGCTGCCGGTTCGGCGTGAACGGTCACGGTTGGCTCTTCTGGGTTCAGGCTTGGGAAGGGAAGATTCGGGATTTCATGCATCTCGTCGTTCCTCGCAAGTGTGAGTGAAAAGTCTGCGCCAGGCGCGTTTGAAGCTTTGCAAAGCTGGGGCAGGATACACAAGTCTGGATGACAGTTTGGATTTTTTAGCGGTCGCTTGTCGGTTTTGCGGGCGAACAGCGGACATGTTTTCCATAAAAAATGGGGCCATCGGGCCCCATTCTTTCAGTGCTTACTTGCGGCCTTCAGCCGTCTCCGCCACCTTGTCGGTGCGTGCGCACATGATGAAGTCATTGCGGTGCAGGCCTTTGATCGAGTGGCTCCACCAGGTCACGGTGACCTTGCCCCACTCGGTCAGCAGGCCCGGATGGTGGCCTTCGGCTTCGGCGATCTCGCCCACGGCATTGGTGAACGCCAGGGCGTGCTTGAAGTTCTTGAACAGGAACACGCGCTCCAGCTCCATGTGGCCGTCACGTACTTCGATGTTCCAGTCCGGGATTTCGCGAATCAGCTCGGCCAGCTCGTCGTCGGTGACCTTCGGTGCGTCGGCGCGGCAGGCTTCGCAATGGGCTTGGTTCAAGGCATTCATGTGGTGTTTTCCGGTTCGAGTTGTTATCGGCAAGGTCGCTCAGGCAGCGACCTTGGGTGGAAACTTCGGTGCGTGCAGGCCCAGCTGCATGGCTTTGTGAACCATGCCCATGATGTCTTCGTGGGCCAGGTCGAACAGGTGCTTCATGTTCGGCAGTACGAAATACAACGGCTGCAGTATGTCGATACGGTACGGTGTGCGCATGGCTTCGATCGGGTCGAAGGCCTGGTGCTCGGGTTCGCCAGACAGACTGTAGACGGTCTCCTTTGGTGACGAGAGGATGCCGCCGCCATAGATCTTGCGGCCCTGCGCGGTTTCCATCAGGCCGAACTCGATGGTCATCCAGTACAGGCGCGCCAGGTACACGCGTTGTTCCTTGGTCGCGGCCAGGCCGAGCTTGCCGTAGGTATGGGTGAATTCGGCGAACCAGGGGTTGGTCAGCAGCGGGCAGTGGCCGAAGATCTCGTGGAAGATATCGGGCTCTTGCAGGTAGTCGAGCTCTTCCGGGGTACGGATGAAGGTGGCCACCGGGAAGCGCTTGCTCGCCAGCAGTTCGAAGAAGGTCTGGAAGGGGATCAGCGCCGGGACTCGGGCAACCTGCCAACCGGTGGTGGCGCCCAGCACCTTGTTGATCTCGCCCAGTTGCGGAATACGGTCATGAGGCAGCTTGAGCTGGTCGATGCCGTCCAGGTATTCCTGGCACGCGCGGCCTTCGATCACTTTCAGCTGACGGGTGATCAGGGTGTTCCATACCGCATGCTCTTGCTGCGGGTAATCGATAAAACCATGCGCATCGGGCTCGCGTGCCACGTATTGCGTCTGTTTCATGTGGCTCTCCTGGTGAGGGCTTTTCTTGTTATGTGCAGGACATGCCTTAGGAATATCCCTTCACCGGCCGCTTTGCACGAGGTGGACCAGTGGGTTGGGCTGGCTTTGGGCAATGTTTTCGTAACGATAATTTTACAAAAAGGCGCAAGTGTCGGAAAATCCGAGGCATCTGGCCGAAGCTTCGGCTGGTTTTGTCAGCTTATCTTTACGACTTTTCCGCGCGGTGTTGAAAAACATTGGCGCTTCGAGAGCCCTCATGCGTATCAAAGTGCATTGCCAGAACCGTATTGGCATCCTGCGCGACATCCTCAACCTGCTGGTGGAGTACGGCATCAACGTGCTGCGCGGCGAGGTGGGTGGAGACCATGGCAACGCCATCTACCTGCATTGTCCGAACCTGATCAATTTGCAGTTCCAGGCGCTGCGGCCGAAGTTCGAGGCGATTGCCGGAGTATTCGGTGTCAAGCGCGTGGGGCTGATGCCCAGCGAGCGCCGGCACATGGAGCTGAATGCGCTGCTGGGGGCGCTGGACTTCCCGGTGCTGTCGATCGACATGGGCGGCAGCATCGTTGCCGCCAACCGTGCTGCTGCGCAGCTGCTGGGGGTGCGTGTGGACGAAGTGCCGGGCATGCCGCTGGCGCGCTATGTGGAGGACTTCGACCTGCCAGAGCTGGTGCGCGCCAACAAGTCGCGCATCAATGGCTTGCGTATCAAGGTCAAGGGCGATGTGTTCCTGGCCGATATCGCGCCGCTGCAGTCCGAGCACGACGACAGCGAGGCGCTGGCTGGCGCGGTGTTGACCCTGCACCGCGCCGACCGTATCGGTGAGCGCATCTATAACGTACGCAAGCAGGAGCTGCGCGGTTTCGACAGTATCTTCCAGAGTTCGCGGGTGATGGCTGCGGTGGTACGCGAGGCGCGGCGCATGGCGCCGCTGGATGCGCCATTGCTGATCGAGGGCGAGACCGGCACCGGCAAGGAGTTGCTGGCGCGTGCCTGCCATTTGGCCAGCCCGCGCGGCCAGTCGCCGCTGATGGCGCTCAACTGCGCCGGGTTGCCCGAATCGATGGCCGAGACCGAGCTGTTCGGTTACGGCCCCGGGGCATTCGAAGGGGCGCGGGCCGAGGGCAAGCTGGGGCTGCTGGAGCTGACCGCCGGCGGCACGCTGTTCCTTGACGGGGTAGGGGAGATGAGCCCGCGTCTGCAGGTGAAGCTGCTGCGTTTTCTGCAGGATGGCTGCTTCCGTCGTGTCGGCAGCGATGAAGAGGTGTACCTGGATGTGCGGGTGATCTGCGCGACCCAGGTGGATTTGTCCGAATTGTGTGCCCGTGGCGAGTTTCGCCAGGACCTGTATCACCGGCTCAATGTGTTGTCACTGCACATTCCGCCATTGCGCGAATGCATGGATGGCCTGGAAGGGCTGGTGCAGCACTTTCTTGACCAGGCCAGCCGACAGATCGGCTGCGCCATGCCGCGCCTGGCGCCGGCGGCAATGGACAAACTCGGGCAGTATCATTGGCCGGGTAATGTAAGGCAGTTGGAAAACGTGTTGTTCCAGGCGGTATCGTTATGCGAAGGCGGCGTGGTCAAAAGTGAACATATACGTTTGCCGGATTACGGTGTGCGCCAACCGCTGGGTGAGTTTTCGCTGGACGGGGATCTTTCGCAGATTGTCGGGCGCTTTGAAAAAGCGGTGCTGGAAAGTTTGATGGGGGAATTCCCCAGTAGTCGGGCTTTAGGTAAAAGACTGGGTGTTTCGCATACGACTATTGCCAACAAGTTGAGGGATTATTCACTTGGCAAGTCTGCAGATTAATCCGCCTATATAAAAGGCGGGACTGCTGCGCAGTCCTTTCGCGACACAAGGCCGCTCCCACAGGTACTGCGCATGGCTTGAAGCCTGCACGGTCCCTGTGGG